>VHCW01000025.1 GCA_016871575.1 Verrucomicrobiota bacterium | reverse complement strand
GAGTTGTCCACGAGCGGTGCGCCAACCCGTGGGAAGTTGGCCCCGGTTGTTACGTCGCCAAGAATGGCAGGGCGCAATCCAATATGAAATCATCCCCAGCAAAGAACGAAAAATCTAATCGGTATTGTGGCTAGGCCGATTCGAGGATCACGTTTGCGTATTGGATGGTATCGCCGGTGCGGATGAGGCCGATGGCGCGCGGGACGCGCTTTTTGAACTCGATGTGCGGCTCATAAGCGAGTGAGGTGCCCGCGAGCGCCTTGGCAAACGCGGCACGGGTTTTGGCGTTGTTCTGCGCAAGGAACTCCTGCGCCATCCACGCGTTGCCGGTGACGAAGTTCAAGCGGATCGCGTTGATGACGTCGAGCACGCTCGGGATGCCGTCCACGAGCGAGATGTCCACGGTCTCAATCACCGGCCAGAAGGGGAAACCGCGGTCGGCGATGACGAGCGTGTTGGTGTGGCGGATGCGGCTCAGCAGCGAGTTGATTTGCGGGTTGAGAATGCCGGTTTTGAGCATGATGGTTTTTCTGGTTTGTTGAGGTAACGCAGCGCTTGTGCGATCAGCGTGCTCCATGAGAGCACTTTGAATTGGTGGCGGTCGAAGGCAAGTTCGAGTTGGCGATGGGTCAGGAACAACAATTCCTGTTCCTCCAGATCATCGGCGTGCGGTGCGCATTTGCGGCGGGCGTCAAGCGCCAGATAGAGATGTCCGTGGCCGCCTCCGCGATTGGCGTGGAGGACGTAGCTGCCGAGGAGGACCCATTTCGCGGCAGTGTAGCCGGTTTCTTCCAGCGTTTCGCGTTTGGCGGCGGCCAGCGGTTGTTCACCGTCGTCCATGTGGCCGCCGACGGGCGCGAGCGAGAGGCCTTTGACGGCGTACTTGGTCTGGCGAAAAATGAGAAACCGCCCGTCGGTGGTGCGCGGCAACACGAGAACAAAATCCGGCGAGATCAACCAGGGCCAGTTGTGAAGCCGCCGTCCGTCGGGCAATTCAATTTCGTGCGCCTCGACCGTGAGGAACTTGCCAAACCGCTGGACGACCTTCCGCGAAACTGTTTTCCAAGGCTTCACGGTCAGAGCATTTCCTTGCCAAATCGTTCACCGACCTGCCTGTGAAGTTCCTTAATGGCCTCGGCTTGGTCGGCGCGGCAGACAAGCGTGGCGTCGGGCGTGTGGATGACAATCAGATCGTCGCAGCCGATGGTGGCGATGAGGTGTTTCGGATCGCTGGACGCAACGAGGGTGCGGTGCGTGTCGAGCAGCAGGACCCGTTCGCCGGCGATGAAGTTGCCACTGGCATCCTTCGGGCAGGTCTTGGCAAAGAACGGCCATGAGCCGACATCGAGCCATTGCAACGGCATCGGCACGGCGGCGACGCGCACCCGTGGGTCGCGCGACGCCGGTTCCATCACGGCGAAATCCACGCTGATCTTCTTCAGTTTCGGGAAGGCGTCTGCCAGCACCGCATCGCGTTGCGGCGTGTCCCACGCATCAGCGATGCGCATCAAACCAGCATGGTTGTCGGGATGATAACGACGGATGCAGTCGAGAAGCGTTGCCGCGCGCCAGACGAACATGCCGCTGTTCCAAAGATAATTCGTCGGGCCGGCCTCGAAATACTGCTGCGCCGTGGCGGGATCGGGTTTCTCCTTGAACTGCTCGACGACGCGCGCTGACTCGTCAATCGGTTTACCGAGTTGGAGGTAGCCGTAGCCGGTTGCCGCTGCCGTCGGCGTGATGCCAAAGGTGACGAGCGTGTTCGGTGATTGCTCGGCGAGACGATAGCCGTGGTCCACGATCTTCTGGAATTCTTCGACCGGCTCGATGATATGGTCGGCGGTGAACACGGCGATGACGGCGTCGGGATCGCGCTTGGCGATGACCGCGGCGCTGAACCCGACGGCGTTGAGCGTGTCCCGGCCTGCCGGTTCGCCGAGGAAAGGGAGGTGCTTGGGAATCAGCGCGGCGTGGGAGTGACCGGCGCAAACGTAACAGCGTTCCGCCGGCACGAACCCTTCCAGCCGATGAACCGCAATGTCGAGCAGGCTCCTGCCCTTGATAAAGGGAATCAGTTGTTTCGGAAGGTTGGCCCGGCTCATCGGCCAGAGCCGCGTGCCGGAACCGCCTGCCATGATGACGGCGTGTCGCATGTCTCCTGCTTTGTAGCCAAACCGGTCGTAGTTGGCAACCCTGCGCTTGACCAATTGTGTTTTGCCGGTAAGATTGCTACGCCCAAACGGAGACAAACATATGCCAGAGAACATCGGTCGCCGGAAATTCCTGAAAACGTCGCTGACAATCGGCGGCGCCGCCTTGGCGGGACAGAGCTTCGAGGAAAGGGTGCTCGGTGCCGAGAGCAAGTCTGGCGCCCCAGCGGGTGCGACGGTTGATCCGCTTACGCTTCCCAAGGGAAAAATCAAGAACCTTGAAATCAGCCGCGTCATCTGCGGCGGCAACCTCATCGGCGGCTGGGCGCACGCCCGCGATTTGATCTACGTCTCGCCGCTGGTCAAGGCGTATCACACTGACGAAAAAGTCTTTGAGACGTTCCGCCTCGCCGAGCAGCGCGGCGTCAACACCGTGCTCACGAATCCGGCCTCCGACCGCGTGATCAACGAGTACTGGAAACGCGGTGGCAAAATCCAGTGGATTTCGGACTGCGCCACCGGCAACATCCAGGACGGCATCAAGCGCTCGGTGGACAGCGGCGCGCACGCGGTTTATTTGCAGGGCGGCCGTTGCGACAAGCTGGTCAAAGACGGCAATCTCGGCGAGATCGAGAAGACGCTCAGCTTCATGCAAAACCAGAAGGTGCCGTGCGGCCTCGGAGCGCATTGCCTGGAAACGGTGCGCGAATGCGTCCTCGCTAAGTTTGAGCCGGATTTCTGGGTCAAGACGCTTCATCGCGACGATTACTGGTCGGCCACGCCGGTGGAGAACCGCCGGATTTTCGACGAACTTCGCCGCGAAAAAGAACATGGTCAGACGCACGACAACATGTGGTGCATTGACCCGAAAGAGACCATTGAGTTCATGGCGAGGTTGAAGAAGCCGTGGATCGCGTTCAAGGTTCTCGCGGCCGGGGCGATTCACCCGCGGCGCGCCTTCCAGTGGTGCTTCGAGAATGGCGCGGATATCCTGTGCGTCGGAATGTTCGACTTCCAGGTCGTTGAGGATACCGCCATCGCCGAGGCTGCGTTGAAGGCTGTGGCGAAACAAGGGCGTCCGCGTCCGTGGATGGCGTGATGAACGATCATCTTCGACGCCGTGATTTCCTGAAACTTGTTGGCGCCGGCGCGGTGGCGGCCGCCGTCGCGCCGCAGACCGCATCTGCAGCGCCCCCGAAAACCGCGGGCACGATACCCACCGGCAAGATCGGCAATCTGGAGTTGAGCCGGTTGATGCTTGGCACCAATCACATCACGTTTTACATGCACAGCCGTGATTTGCGTTACGTCCGTGAATTGTCACAGCACTACAACACCGACGAAAAGATCATCGAAACATTTGCGTCCGCCGAGGCCCACGGCATCAATACATTCATCACGCACTCGGAAGCAAAGATCGAAAAGTTGTTCAAGGAATACCGGAACCGCCACGCCAGCAAGATGAAATGGATTCTCGCGCCATGGCTCAGCGACGATGGACGGGCGACTGATTCCGCCGGTTACGGGCGGCTGGTGCCGAAGTTGGTGGAGAACGGCGCAGATGCGCTTTACGTACCGGGTATGTTGGCGGAACCGTTACTCAAGGAAGGCAAAGGCGCCGTCGTGGCCGATCTGTTGGAAGTCATCAAGGCTGCCGGGGTGCCCACGGGAATATCCGCTCACTCGCTCGATGTCGTGCGGTTTTGCGAGAAGGAGAAACTGCCGGTGGACTTCTACGTGAAAACGTTCCACCACCTCAAGTATCCCACTGCGCCGAAACCGGAAACCATCGCGACCGATTACGCCGAGGTGCCCGGCTTCTGGTGCCGGAACCCGGATGAGACTGCGGACTTCATGAAGAGCGTCACCAAGCCGTGGATCGCGTTCAAGGTGATGGCCGCCGGGGCGATTCCGCCGCGCGATGCGTTCCGCTACGCTTTTGCCCATGGCGCGGATTTCATTCTCGCCGGGGTGTTCGACTTCCAGATTGCCGAGGACGCGCAGATCACGCGCGATACGCTCGCGTCCATCAAATCCCGACCGCGTCCGTGGCGGGGATGATGATGCTGTGTCTCATCTTGGCCGCGATGGCGCCGCTCAGCGAGTTGAAGGCAACGGCTCGCAATGGTCAGGTCTTCCTGACGTGGAAGGAAGCCGAGACGCCGCCGGGCATGACGTTCAACATCTATCTCGCCGAGAAGCCCATCACCGATGTCGCGAAGGCAACGCGCATCGGTCATCACATCGAGCGGCACAGCGCGCGCGATTGGTGGGAGGACCCCGCATCGTTCAAGAAAGGCGCCCCGTCCGGCAAGCCCGTCGGCTTCCGCATCCAAAACGGCGGCGAACGGCTTGATCCAGCGGACGGTTTGTTCGTCCACACGGTGAAGAGCGACGGTAAACTATTCTTTGCCGTGACGACCAACGAGGACGCGCAGCCCATCGCTGCCACAAGCGTCGTCGCGACGCGCGGCAAAATCGAACCGATCTGGCAGTGCGACGGCCAGCCGCCACCGCCCGGTGTGGGAAAAGGGAAACCATTGTGGTTGAGCCTCCACGCCAAGGGCGGCGTGGTCGCCAATAGCGAGTATCTGCTCTTCGGCGACGCGACAATGGGCTGGCGCGAAGGATTGCCGTTCAAGTTCAGCGTCAGCCTCCAGAACAACGAAGTCGTTGTCCGTCCGACCGACCGCGTCTGGATCAACCGCCCGCACAACGAAGCCAGTGACGCCGGCACACCGGCGATCTGGACGTTCTGGTTCGGCTACAACTCAAACATCTTCGACCAGAAACTCATGGCCAGTGGCACGCCCGTAAACTACACCGAGCGACGCAACCTGTGGATTCTCGATTGGGTTCGCCGTCACTATCAGCCCGATACGAGTCGCTGGTTTTGTTCCGGCAGTTCGATGGGCGGTTGCGGCACGGTCTCGTTCGGCTGGCAACATCCGGAACTGTTCGCTGCGTGCCACGCGCACGTGCCGATTGTCAGTTACACCTACCTCGGCAAGGGGAGCGCGACGCGATTGGAGCCGTCCTGCTGGACCGGCACGATCACGCCCGGACTGAAGATGAGCGACGGCGTGCCGCTTCTCGACCGGATGAATGCCACAAAGTTCGTCGCGGAAACGAAAGAAGACTTGCCGTACCTGTTTCTGATTCATGGCCGGCAGGACAGCTCGATTCCGTGGGAGAACAACCCGCCGTTTTACCGCGCACTGAGCGCCGCGCGCCAGGGGTACGCAGTCTATTGGGACAATGGAATTCATTCCACCAGCGGCAAGGACGCGCCCGCCGACGTGAAGGCGTGGTCGAAACGTTTCCACCAGTTCCGTCTCGATGAAAGTTATCCGGCGTTTACCAACACTTCCTCCGACCGCAACCCCGGCAACGGCGCGCCTGATGACGGCGACATCATCGGCTGGATCAATCGCGGCATGGATTGGAAAGACATCGAAGACACGCCCGACCGGTACGCCCTCACCGTCCTTGCTGATTATCCCGGCCTCGACTATCCCGTGCGCACCGATGTCACGCTTCGCCGGCTCCAACAATTCAAGCCGCGTCCCGGCGAAACACTCCAACTGCGTGTCGGCGAGGCCAAGCCCGTTGCTGTCACGGCGGACGCGAACGGACGAGTCACCTTGCCCGGCGTGACGATTCCCGACCAGCGCGGCGCGCGACTGACCATTTGCAAAAGCAGGAGGCAACCATGAAACTTTGCGCACCATTCGTTGTCCTTTTGGCGTTGACGGCGCTCGCCGCGACCTCCGGGCCGCCGCGCGCGGCGATTGACGCCGCGAAATGGCCGAGTCTGCAGGCGGCGCTCGATGCGCTGCCTGCCGCCGGTGGGAAGGTCGTGCTGCCGCCCGGCGATTTTGAACTTATCGAGCCGTTGCGCCTGAGCCGCGAGAACACCTTCGTCGAAGGCGCCGGTCCGGCCACGCATCTCATCAACAAGAACACCAACGGCCTGCCGGCCTTCGTCATCGCGCCCGCTGATGCGGCGACAAACAAAAAAGCGCGGCTCTGGCGCGTTCAACTCGGGAATTTCCGCGTCACCGGCAACCCGCAAAGCGGCGACGGCATCCGCGCCGAGCTTGTGCAGGAAATCTTCATCCACGGCCTCAGCGTGGAGCGCCACGGCGGTCACGGCATCAACTTGGTCAACTGCTACGAGAACCCGCGCATCGCTCACTGCAACATCACCTACAACGGACAAGCGGGACTGAACCTCACCAACTGCCACGACATTGTGGTCAACGCGAACCAGTTCGAGGAAAACCTCGACGCGGTGCGTTGCGCGGACTCGTTCAACCTGACGATGAACGGCAACAACGTGGACGACCATCTGCGCCACGGCGTCATCATCGAAAACACGTATGGCTCCGTCCTGAGCGGCAACATGATCGAGGAATGCAACGGCATCGCCATCATCCTCGACCGCGACTGCTACGGCATCACGCTGAGCGCCAACGTCATCGCCCATCATCTCGGCGGCGGCATTGACCTGCGCGACGCCTGGGGTTGCGCCATCTCCGCCAACACGTTCACGCTGGTCCACAGCAACTCCATCACGGTCGGCCCGGCGAGCGGTCGCCTCACCATCACCGGTAATCATTTTTGCAACAGCTACATCGGCGGCAAGGACCGGCGCCCCGCCGAGAGCAAACATCCGATGGGGCGCGACGCCGGCAGCGGCATTCTGCTCGACGGCACGAGCGACATCATCATCACCGGCAACAGCTTCAGCGGCTTGGAAGGCGAACCGGTGCGGCGTACCAACAAGTGCCAGCGCATCGTGGTCAACAACAACGCCGTCGTGGATGTGAACCGCAACGCCGCGCGGGAGAAGCCGTCTGCCGCCGTGAAACCGAATATCATCATCATCCTGACCGACGATCAGGGCTACGGCGATCTGGGGTGTCACGGCAATCCGGTGTTGAAGACGCCGCAGCTCGACAAGCTGCACGCGGAAAGCATCCGGTTCACCGACTTCCACGTCGCGCCGATGTGCACGCCGACGCGCGGCCAGCTTCTGACCGGTCGCGACGCGCTGGTCAACGGCGCCAGTTCCGTCTGTTCGGGGCGGACGTTTGTGCGGCGCGACGTGCCGACGATGGCGGAACTGTTCGCCGGCGCGGGGTATCAGACCGGGCTGTTCGGCAAATGGCATCTCGGCGACAATTACCCGCACCGGCCCAACGACCGCGGGTTTCACGAATCGGTCTATCATCTCAGTTGGGGGATCACCTCCACGCCGGATCATTGGAACAACGATTACTTCGATGATTTCTTCCGTCACAACGGCGAAGTCAAACAGTTCAAGGGCTACTGCACCGATGTGTTCTTCAACGAGGCGCAGCGATGGATGAAATCCTGCGCGTCGGCCGGCAAACCGTTTTTCTGTTACCTCACGCCGAACGCCCCGCACGGCCCGTTCTGGGTCGCCGACCGCTACAAGAAGCCGTACAAACATCTTCCGCCCGACGTGGCGGGTTTCTTCGGCATGATGGCCAATCTCGACGAGAACGTCGGACGGCTGGAGGCGATGTTGCGCCAGTCGGGGCTGCGCGAGAACACGATCCTGATTTTCATGGGCGACAACGGCGGCACCGGCGGCATCTCCGTCTTCAACGCCGGGTTGCGCGGCGCGAAAGCCAGCCTTTACGACGGCGGCCATCGCGCCCCCTGGTTCCTCCGCTGGCCGGCCGGCAAATTGCGTCCCGCCGGCGACGTACCGGAATTGACGCAGGCGCAGGATGTGTTGCCGACGCTGCTGGAGCTGTGCGGCGTGAAGCCGCGGCATCGGGTCAGGTTTGACGGTGTGAGCCTTGCGCCGTTGCTGCGGGGACAACCGCAGCCGGTGCTTGCGGAGCGGAAGTTGGTGGTGCAATACGGCGGCCTGACGGAAAGTGACCCCGTCAAGTGGGACGCCGCCGTGCTGCACCGAAACTGGCGGCTGGTTCACGGACGCGAGTTGTACGACATCCTAGCCGATCCGTCGCAGCAGACGGACGTTGCCGCGCAGCATCCCGACCTGGCAAGGGCGCTGCGTGCGCACTACGAGAAATGGTGGGCGGCCGCGGCGCCGGGGTTGCGGCAATACGAGACGATGGACATCGGCTCCCAGCAGGAGAATCTCGCCGTGCTGACCTCGATAGACTGGCTCGCGCCGAAACTGACGCCCGCCTCGCAACCGTTTGACATCCGGCTGCTCGGCCAGACGCTGGTCAAGGAAGGTTCATTGCCCGGCGGGCGTCCGCAGCCGGTGATGAATGGTTTTTGGAACGTTCGCGTCGTTCGCGACGGCATGTATCGGATCAGCCTGCGTCGCTGGCCGCGCGAAGCCGATGCGCCGCTGGCGGGAAGCGTGTCCGCGTACAAGGGCGTGGACGGTTCGTTTCCGGAAGGCAAGGCGTTGCCCATTGCGTCGGCGCGTTTGTGCGTGGGCCGGTTTGACGGCCGCGTGCCGGTGCGTTCCGCCGATACGGAGGCCGTGTTTGAAACCCGCCTGCGAGCCGGAAAAACCCGGTTGCAGACGTGGTTTTATGACGCCCAAGGGCGCGAGTTGTGCGGCGCGTTTTATGTGACAGTTGAGCGACGATGAAAAGAGCCTGTTTCCTTTTCTGTTTATTCATTGCGGCTGCGGTCGCGTTCGGGGCCGCCCCGCGCGAGAAACCGATCGGCGTGTTCGACTCCGGCACCGGCGGACTCACGGTCCTGGAGGCGATCCTCGCGCTCGATAGTTTCAACAACCAAACCGGCGCGACGGGAACCGATGGCGTTCCCGATTTCGTTGCGGAATCATTTCACTATCTTGCCGACCACGCGAACATGCCCTACGGGCACTACGCATCCGTCAACAAGGTGGATCTGTTGCGGGAACACATCGTCAGGAGCGCGAGTTTCCTCCTGAGCAACTCGAACAAGCCGTCCGTCAAGATGATCGTCATCGCCTGCAACACAGCCACTGCGTACGGGTTGGACGATGTCAAGAACAGCGGTGTTCCCGTGGTGGGTGTCATCAACGCCGGCGTCAAAGCGGCGATGGAGCACCAGAAGAAACATCCGGGCACGATCGGCGTCTTCGCCACGGCCGGCACGGTCGCCTCCGGCGGGTATCCGAACGCCATCAGGAAGATTGCGGCGGGCGCGTCCATCGTCAGTCAGGGATGCGTTGGGCTTGCGGAGTGCATTGACCGGGACTGGAGTTACTTCAGCGACACGGCGGCGACAGTGCGAACAGAATACAAAGGGCCGTCGCTGACGAACAAGCAATTGCCGATTCATCCGTCGCTGCTGCCGGTGTACAATTTCAGCGCGGAGAAGAACAAACTGTTGCGTCGGCTCGATGCGTCGGGGAACTGCGTCGAGCTGCAACTGAATGACTCCGCCAATTATGTCCGGTATCATCTCGTCACGATGCTGGAGACGATGAGACGAGAACGCTACACGGCGCCGCTCAACACGCTGATTCTCGGCTGCACGCATTACCCGTACTTGCGGGAGACCATCGCCACGGTGCTGAAGGAACTGCACGAACACCGCTACCGCGACGTTTTGGCGGCGCATGTCGAGTTGATTGATCCCGCTGTCGAGACGGCCAAGGAAGCGTATCTGGAATTGCGCAGGCAAAACTTGCAGCGCACCGGCGGCGGTGCCGTGGCGGATGCGTTTTTCATCAGTGTGCCGAACACGTCATTGACGGGAGTTCAACTCCAACCGGATGGCTGGTTTACGTATGACTACAAGTACGGACGCCAGGCGGGAACGAACCTGCCATTTGTCCGATATCTGCCGTTCGACACGCGGAATGTTCCGGCAGAAGCCTACCGTCGGTTCCGCGATGTGTTGCCGCGTGTGCACGAAAAGTTGAAGGCCGTGGTCAGCGGATTGTCAGCGGACGACAACCTGCTGGCGATTCAGGAAGGCGAACTGCCGATTATCCTTTCCGCCCCGCATGGCGGTCGGGTTGACATTCCCGGCGTGCCTCCCCGCACCGGCACTGGTCTGCCGAAAGGTGCCGGCAAATTCGTGACCGCGCGGGACATGAATACGGAAGAGTTGACGAAGGAGATAGTGTCGGCGTTGGAAGCGCGGACGGGCAAGAAACCCTACTACGTGGTCGCCAGGTTTCACCGCAAGTTCGTTGACGCCAACCGACGCTCAGAAGGCGCCTACGAGGACCCGAAAGCCGGTCGGGTGTACGACGCCTATCATCAGGCGCTGGCCCGGTTTTGCGAAGCTGTTTACACAAAGCACGGTTGCGGGCTGGTGCTGGACATTCACGGACAATCGTCGGCGCCGGACACTATCTTTCGCGGCACGCAAAACGGCAAGACCGTACGCTTGCTGGTCGAGCGGTTGGGAGAGAAGGCGCACATTGGCCCCAAAAGTTTTTGCGGACTGCTGGCCGCGCAGGGATTGACGGTTGTTCCTGCCGATGCCAGCGGCGAGACATCCGCCTACACCGGCGGCTACATTGTGCAAGCCTCCGGTGAACGCGCGGGGATTGGCGCTATCCAACTGGAGTTTGGATCGAACTTGCGCAAGAAGGAAAACCTCAAAGACACGGCAGCAAAGGTCGCGGATGCCATCGTGGCGTTCAGCAAGTTGTATCTCGCCGCACCATCGCCGACACGCTGAGATGGGCAAGCCCATGGCGAGAAAGCTTGTATTCAGTCGCCTCGTTCTTTACTTTCTTCTCCCATGAAAACCACCTCCTCAATTCTTGCATTGCTGACGATGTTCACCTTTGGCTTGAATGCCCAACAAACACCCACGGGCAAGGCAAAGGATTTCAAGGTCAAGACCTGCCTTCATTCCGTCAGTTACATGGGAGTCTGGCGCGGTCAACCCATCCTGACCGTTGACCAGTTCCTCGTGAAAGCCAAGGAACTTGGCTACGACGGCGTGATGATCGCTGCGAAACGTCCGCACCTTGCCCTGCTCGAATACGATGATGCGGCCCGTCGGAAACTGCGCGCGCGCATCAAGGAACTCGGCTTGGAACTCGTGTGCCTGGCCGGGTACACGGATTTCACCGCTGGCATGGACAAGGCCGGGATCCCGAATGCCGAGATTCAAGCCGCTTACGTGGGTGAACTGGCGCGGCTGGCGCGCGATCTCGACACGAAGATGATTCGGATTTTTACCGGCTATGAGCGTCCCGATGTTCCGTACGACAAACAGTATGCCGCCGTGGTGGACGGATTGAGGATGTCCGGCCAGCAGGCGGCCAAGTACGGCATCACGCTGGCGGTGCAGAATCACCACGACATCGCGCTGGATCACGAGGCGATGAAATGGTTGCTCGACGAAGTGAATCTGCCCAATGTGAAGGCTGGCTTCGATTGCTGGGCGCCGGCGCTGGTCGGGTTGAACGCTGCGGAACTCAAGAAGGCGGTTCACACCCTCAAACCGCACATCGTCCACACCATTGCCGCCGACTACAAACGGTTGCCGCGATACAAATACGTGCATGAACAGACCAATTACACTCCGCTGTTGCCGCAGATGCGGGCTGTTCCAATGGGGAAGGGGTTCCTCGATTACAAGACCTTCTTCAACGCGTTGAAGGAGATCGGTTACCAAGGCTACATCGCGTACGAAATGTGCGAAGTGCTCGAAGGCGGCGGCTCGATGGAGAATCTCGACCGATGCGCGAAGGCGTTCCTCGATTACGTGCAGCAGTTTCGCTGACACGGCATGATAACGTCCGTGACGGACGCTGCTACACCAGCAGAAAGTGTCGTGGCCGCCGTCTCGGCGGCTCTTCACCGGCTGACTTGAATCACGAACCAAGTGGTCGGTCGTTGTGCAAGGTCGAGTACCCAGTTGCCGTCAACCTGCTGTAGTGCAATCAGGCGACCGAGCGGTTGACCGGCGCCATCAAGCGGCTGTGCGACGACAGCGCGCGCTGACTCCAGACCAGTGAGCACAATCGTACCGGTGACGGGCTCGATTCGTGTCGGCGCAGTGCCCCACTTGTCGAGCGAGGTGTGCTTCTCGTTCCAAACCATCCCGGTGTTGGCAACGCGCGCGCCAACCGTCAGCAGCAAACGCGAGGCGGCAGCGACCGGTTTGTTGTCGAGCGCGCCGAGCGTGACAGCAGCAAACGATGTCTGGAGTTCGGTGCGAAGATTCTTCGTCTGTCCGCTGCCGCGTCCAACAACCGCTTGCGAACGCGGCGTGTCAATCGTCACCAGACCCTTGCGCCACGTCAGTTCGCGCGTGTCGGACACGAACTCATCGCCGCTGATCGGTTCAAACTTGCCCGTCGGCGGACCATCGAAGGATGTGACACGAACGGAGTGCACTAACGGCAACGCCAGCGGAAAACCGGGCGTGAAATACGGTCGTTCACTGCTGGGCAGGCGCAGGCTCTCGATAATCTGTTCGCGGCTGTAGGTGCGCGACACCGTGCGTCGCGCCGGTTGCGCATCGCCGCGAAGAAAGAGCAATGCGCCGGTGGCGAGCTGGCTCATCTTCACCGGGTCCTTGGCGAAATCGAAGTGCGCCAGCGCCGTCTTCTCCATCGCCGTCATGTCCTGATGCGCCAGCGTGTACCAGAATATGCCGTCCCAGTCCTGCAACGCGGCATAGGCGGCCAAAATCGGCACGCCCTCGGCCGCGTACTCGTGCGGGAACGGATGGTTCACTTCGGATACCGTGAACGGTTTGCCGGCGACGGCCGTTCGTGACAACTGGACGACGCTGCTGTGCAGCGGGTTATCCACCATCGGTGTGTTCGGAATCCTGAAGCCAGTGCGCCGGCCGGTTTTCGGATCCGTGATGTAGCTCGGATGCTGCCAATAAACGTGGCTGTCCACAACATCCAGTTGCGCCAGCGACGCGACCAGCGGGTAACAGGAGTGATAGTGCCCGTGATCGCTGTTGCCGACGAGCAACGCTTTCACGCCGAGGTCGTCCCGCAGAAACTTCGCCATGTCGCGGAAGTAGTCGCGCTCAATCTCCATGTAAAAGGCGGCTTCGGCGGCAAATCGTTTCGCCTCGGCCTTCGCGATCTCGTTCTTGCGCAGCCGTTGCACCGCCCCCTGAATTCCCGTTTTACGTGAAACAATTGTTTCATCTAAAACGGGAATCTGGTGGCGTCTGAGCCAAGCATTGTACTTCTCCGTCAACGCCTCGGCGTAGCTGGGCGGGATGTCGTGCCATGTGCCGGCAGGTTTCTTCGTCTGCGTGCCTTCGAGACGCCCGTTCAACCACGCCTCGACCAGCGAGTTTTCGTTGACGAATTCGACGATGGCCACTGCGGGTTCGTCGTTGTAGGCGCGGCCGGTGTGCGGGTTGACGTGCGTGAGCAACTGACGAGCATACTCGCGCTGGAGTTCGATGAGCCGCTCGTCGAAATAGGTCGCGCCCTTGCCAATGCCGAGTTGTTCGTGCTCGCGGACGCCGTCGCCGGACTTGTAAGTGCGATAAACATTGAGATTCAGGTCGGTGTAGATGCCGCGCTTCTTCAACTCGAAGATGAACCGGTCAAGCCGCGCGAAGGCGTCGGGGTCGAGAGCGCGCGTGTCGTTGCGGTCCCCGACGATGAGCGCGCCGGGCTTGTCGAGGAAATGGAAGCGGACGCAGTTGATGCCGAGTGCCGCGAGCCGCGCTGCGATGATCGGCGCCGCATTTGTCGCCGGTAAACCAGCTTGGCCAGTGGCGTTGATGCCCCAGATACGGAAACGCGAGCCGTCGCCGCGTACCAAGTGGCCATTCTTGACCGTGATCCGATCATTGGCGGGTTTCAGCAGGAACGACACGTCGGCTGGCGACGACGCAGCCTTGTTCCACTCGACACTGAACGCGGGCCAGTTGTCGTCCGCGCGAGCGACAGCGAGCAGGAGGCTGAGAATCAGCAAGCGCTTCATTTAGTTGCGACGTTTACAACGGACGGTTCTTCGCAGATGATGCGGAAACCGACGTTGTGGACTTTCTGGTGGGGACGGTACGAGAGGCGGAAACTGGAGGTGGCGCGGGATGGACGGTCACGCCAGGAACCGCCACGAACAATCCTCTCGTCGCCCGCTGCGGACGCAGTCCATTCGGCGGCGTTGCCGTGCATGTCGCAGAGTCCCCACGGATTCGGCAAATACTTGCCGACCGGCTCGGTCACGAAACCGTCATCGTTGAAACGCGGGTCCTGCGGAATCCAGTTGTCGTATCTGTTTGGGGCTTTGTGCGCGGCGGCTTTCCAATCCTGCACATAGGGGTTGCCGGAGAAATGGGCGAGCATCGGGTCAGCAAGATTGGCGCGCTTCGAGAAGTCGGTGTCGAGGTCGCCGAACCAGAACGGCGTCGCGGTGCCGGCGCGGCAGGCCCATTCCCATTGCGAATCGGTCGGCAGCGTCACTTTCTTGCCGATCTTCTGTGAGAGCCATTGGCAATAAGCCATCGCGTCGGTCCATGAGACGCGGACGACGGGTTGTTGCGGCTGGTCGAGGTCGTAGCCGGTGACGCCGAACTGGTAGCCGTGGCGCTCCTCGGTGCCGCTGTTGTGCGCGGGGTTGAATCGCTTAAACTGTTCGTTGGTGATCTCGCAACGGCTCATCCAGAGTCCTTTTTCGATCTTCGTGCCGTTGAATTCGCCGGGGGGAATCCACCTCATCGCAATACCCGAGTCCTTGAGGGGTTCGCTGACGTTGAAGACAACCTTGTCGGCAATCTTCGACGGCGTGGTTTGTTCCCAAATGATTTTGCGCTGAGCGTCCATGAGTTGGACTTTCGCGCTGGCGAGGCGTTCTTGGAGGCCGGTGCGCGGCCACAAGGCGATTCGCTCGATGACGGCATCGTCCGGTAAATCCACTTCCCACCATTCGCTGGCGCCGTTCATCGTGTGCATGATGGAGCCGGCGCTCCATCGGCCGTCGGGATTGCCGTCAACGGCGCGCTTGGCGTCGGCGCCGCCGTAGATGCTCGACTGTCGTGCTGGTTGGCCACGGGCAATGTTCTGATTGCCGGAGAACACTTCCGCCTCGGCAATTTGTAGCCAGCGCGACGGACCTGCCCAGATGCGAAGATGCTTTGCTTTCACCTGCACGGGCTGGTGTTCTGGCGTGGCAGCGGCGATTATGAGCTTGGCGCCGGTGCCCGGAGGCGCTGTTTGCTGCTGACGGCGCACGGCTTCGTCGGTGCTGAAAGACCAGTTGGTGAGTGGTGAGTGGTGAGTGGTGAGTGGCGGAGGAGTAACTGGCGTCGAATCGTAGCGTGGAGTTTCGGGTATGAGTTCGGGGTCAACGATGGGGCCTTGCGGGGCAAACTTTTTGCGGCAGTCAATCAATCGCTGGTTCATGGCGAACAGGTGGTTCGTATCAATGCCGGGCACGTCGCTCCAGCGACCGAAGAACGGTGCGTTCAAGTCCACCCACGTCACCAGACGATCCCACGATTCGGTGTCGAGTTTGACGCCGTGGTGCCCGCTGCGAAGACGCTGGCCAAGCTCGGTCGTGCTGAAATGGAACTCCATCGGCGTGAGCATCGGGCGGTCGCTCTCGATGCCGGGGCGGCGGACGTAGCGTTGCAATTGCCAGTATGACTCGGTGAATTTGCCGCCAGGACGCCAGTGGCCGGCCATCTGGGTTTTCCAGTCGGTCAACAAACGGCCGCCGCGCAGGTCGAGCGCGTGTTTGTCGTTGTGGCAGCCGACGCAATACTTGTCGAGCACGGGCTGGACTTCGCGCTCGAAGCCGAAACCGCGTGTCGGGCCGTACCATGGTTTGATTTCGTCGGGGCGCTCGCGCGAGGCGTGGCTGGCGCGCGTCAACGGCGCGGCGCTCAGGTCTTCGTGGCAACCGACGCACGAGAGCGTTTCGCCGGGCATGGCGGTGATCCACGTGCGCATGATCTGGAGCGCTTGCTGTTGGTCGTCGAGCGGTTGGAACATGATGGGGGTGTTGGCCGGTATCTTGAAGCGTGCGGAGCCGTCCTCGCGCACGGGCACAGTGCCGAGGATGCGGCGGATGTCCCACGGGCCGTCGGCGCCGAGCGTGCCATAGAGGCCGCCCATTTTGCGGCGCGAGAAAACATACTCGACCAGCCGCAGCGATTTCACTGTCCCCTTCGGCACGCCGGCGAGGCCGGGACCTTGATAGATGTCATGGATGTGGACGATGGCGTCATTCTTGGCAAGGTCAACACGCGGCACAATCACCGGCGGCATTGGCGTGGGGCACAACGGCACCGGCTCGATCAACATCTCGTTGGGAAGCTCCTTGATGCACGTCATGTTGTCGAAGACGTCCACGAGGTAAATGCCCCACGGCGCTTTGGCGTCGGGCTTGCAGGAGACGAGGAAATATTTGTCGTTGAGCGGCCACGGCGAGAGGAACTGCGGATAGCCCTGAACGAGCTGGTCGCGCACAATCGGCTCGACGGGCTGGCCGCGCCGTGGAATCTCCTGCACGATGCCGCGCGCTTCAGCGCGCCCCCGTGCCGTGTCGAAGATGAGCAAACGTCCCGCGCGGGCGACGCCGTGGTGGCCGGTGCCGATGCCGCAGACCCAGTTCGGTTTGCCGGGAATCGGACGCGCGTAGAACACTGAGCCGGGGAACCATGAACCGCTGCCGCGATAGGCGCGTTGGTCGGTGCCGTCGGGGTTCATGTGGAAGAGGATGCGGGAGTTCGAGTGCGAGGAGTCGGTGTACTCCCAGCGCAGGTACAGGACGCGGCCGTCGGGCAACATGGTCGGATGCCAGTCGTGTTCCTGCTCGAAGGTGATCTGGCGGATTGAGCCGTTCGGTTCAAGCCGGTAGAGGTTGGCGATGAACGAACTGCCGAACACGCACGGCACGCCGAGGAACGTCGCCGTGGAGCCAAACAGGATTGCGCCGTCCGGAAGATAACAGGCGTCGTAGTTGTCAACGTCTTTGTCGTCGCCGGGTGTGACCTGGCGCAGTCCCTTGCCATCAACGCCGATCTCGAAGACCTGCCAGGTGTTGTCGGCGGCGACGGATGAGAACAACATCCGTTTCCCGTCCCAATGCAAGTCCACGTCGCCGACGAATACGTCGCGCTCCGGTTGGTAGAGTGTCGTCAACGTGCCATCGAGTTGCAGCACGGCGATCTCGTTGTGAAAACCACTGCGTGGCAGCGTCGAGTTGCCCTGCCAGTTTTGCGGGAGACCGTTTGAACCGCGCACCTTCTTGCCCTTCGCATCCACCTTCTCGATCTCACGGCGACGGACGACCAACATTTTGTCGAAATCCAGGAGCGGATTCGCCAACAACGCCTCACGCTGAAGCGCGCGGAACTCGGCATCGTCCTTGACGCCATCGAGCCGTTTCAGGAAGTCAGCGGCGCGAGTGTACTTGTCGGGGAACGATTGCGAGAGGTCTTGAATCGCCAGCCGCAACGCTTTCGTTTGCGCTTCGTCAGCAACGCTGATCTGCGCAACCGCTACTCCAATCAACAGTAACCGCCGCCACTTCATTTCTTGCCGTGATAGGCGTCGTTCATTTTCTTGTCGAGCAGGCGGACGCCGGAATCGTCGTGGACATTGGCGGCCTCGGTGATGATGGCGCCTTCGGGGCCGCCGTATTGCCAGTGGTGCGCGTCGGCGCGGTTGAGGGGGACAAAGTCGCCGGGGCTGGCAAGGACTTCATGTTTGACGGTCACGGTGCCGTTCGCATGGCATTTCGGGATGACGACGTCCCTGCTGAGGTTGGGTTCGCCTTCGCCGACGATGTGGGACATGCCGTGGCGGACGAGCCAGCCTTCGAGCTTGGTGGGGTTCTTGTCGGTGGCCACGTGCCAGTGTTCGGGCAACATTTGTTTCGGCAACAGAAACAGGTCCATCAACATGTAGCGGTCTTTTTCGTTATTGTGAAACATCATGCACCCAAGGCCGCATTCGAGAAACCTGCCGGCGCCGAAGTCAGTCACGGCCATTTTCTCGCGCAGTCCCGGAAACACTGGGTAGCCGTGGAACTTCATCAGCGTGAAGTAGGCGTCCTTCGCCTTCTCGGGAAGGAAATTGCCTTTGGCGTCGTAGAACTGCGCGTTGGTGAATCGCGGCAGTTTGTCCTTGGCGGCATTGGCCGTGATGGCGGCGATGACGGTGAGAACGATCAGTGCGGTCAGCAGTTTTTTCATGTTGTCTCCTGTTCGATGGTTAACGTTCCGCTTCCGGCACCGGCGACACCATGCTGGTCGCAACGGCAAACGTCGGTGACGGACGGAAATTCGGGTGATCTTTGTGCTGCACATTCCGGCGTCCCCAGTACGAGCCGTAGTACTGGCCGTTCGATTCAATCCATGTCGTCACGCGCAGCATTTCTTCGGAGCTAAGACTAACATTGTTGTGGATTTGTTCAAGTTTCTTTGCCCGCTCGGCGTCCTTCGGATCGGCAAGACGGACCAACCCGCGGCTGAGCATCGCCACCAACACGCTCGCGTGCGAGCCGAGCGACTTCGCCGGGAGGTAATGGACGTTGCCGGTCTTCGGATGGTTCTCGCCGATGATCGGGCCGAGCAAACCTCGATCCGTTCGGGGTTGTTTCCGCCGTTCCGGCATCAGGCTCTCGTAGGAACGCGAGAACAACGCCGTCGGCGTCCCTGTCAGATCCAGTCTCGCCTTTGGCGTCTTGCCGCCGTGGCACTTGATGCAATGCTTGTCCCACACCGGCTGCACGTCCGCAGGGTAATGAATCGGTCGCGCCGGCTCCGGCGCTGATGGCGGTCGAAGCGAAGCGAGCGGTGATCGGTTGCTCGGCGGCGGGACGGTGTGCGGCATCTCGTGGCAGCCGATGCAGGAACGCTTCTCGCCGGGGCGATAGTTGACGTAGGTGCGCTCCCGCTGGAGTTCCATGAAGTTCTTGTCGAGAAGCTGGAAATAAATGTTCCGGTCCGCCGGCACGGTGAAATGCGCCGAGCCGTCCGCTTCGACGGGCACGATACCGTGCTGCACTTTCAGGCCGAGCGCAGCGTCCTTGCTGACGACAACGTGCTGCTGGTCGTACGAGTCGCCGTTCCAGGAGTAACGCGCGGCCCACGGACGCGGCACCTGCTCCATCACGCGGAGCCATTTCGCCTCGCCCCGCTGAACGTTCTCCAGCCCGTGATACACGTCCTGCACGACGCAGACCGCCAACCCTTTCGCCGCCAGTTGCAGATCGCGCGCCTCCGACAACACCGGCGGACGTTGTCGCGGCTGCAACGGCACCGGCTGGAAACAACTGATCGCTTCGTCGCGGTAGATCAACTCGGTTCGTCCGCCTTCTTCGATGCGATAGAGCGCGTAGCCTTTCGCGGCGTTCCATTCCGCACCTTCGGGCTTGTGCGATGCAAGGAACAACTTCTTCGAGAGCGGGTACGGGTCCCGGAAAAGCGGTCCTTTGCCTGTCCTGTCCTGTTTCCAACTGCCGTCCGCCTGACGGAACGCGAAGCCCCCCTCCGACTGAATATCCACGTCGGGCGTCATGTACGTCATCGGCTCGCGGGTGCGAATGTTCTTCGTCGTGTCAATGCGGATGACAGTGCCGACTGCGCTCTGCGGGTAATGCGGTGTGCCAAGCACGACAAACTCCATGCTCGAACCGGGAATTGGCCGTCCTTGAATCAACGTCGGCGGCAACGAAATGTCGTTGCCGTAAACCTCCGACGAACCGCTGCCGTCGGGGCGCATTGCCCAGAGGCATTTCACGCTGACCGCGCCCTTGTCCACGTATTCCCAACGCGTGTACATGATCCGTCCGTCGTGCATCACCACGGGAGTCGCTTCGCTGACGGAACTGTTCGTCAATTTCTCGATTCGTTTTCCGTCGCCGTCCATCCGGTACAGCACGGTTGTCGTGAGAACGTCCGCGCCGTCGCATAGAATTCCGAACTGGCAGCGCGTCGAGATAAAACAAATCCCGCCATCTGGGAGATAACACGGATCCATGTCATCGGTGCCGTGGTGATAGCCCTTCTGGTACTTCCGCACCAACTCCGTCTCGTTCGGCTCCGGAAACGTCAACTGCCGCAACCCTGAGCCGTCAATGCCGCATTCGTAGATTCGATAGCCATCATCAGCGCCCTTTTTCCACGCGAACACAATCCGCTTCGCATCGAAGCTCAAATCGAACCGCCCGAACACGCCGCCTTCCAGTCCTTTCACCACCTCGGTTACCTTTCCCGACTTCGTGTCAAGGAGGCAAATGTTCCCGCCCGGCAGGAACTGGCTGTTGATGAAGTCGGTGTAATAGTGGTTCGAGTTGAACTGAAACCGTTTGACGAAAACGATCTTGTCCTGCGCCACGGCACTGGCAGCTACCGTGAGAAGAAGAAGCAATCGCATGGGCATGGCCCAGAATACGAGGGTTGCAGACCGAAGACAACGCGGAGGCGCGACATCACGGGATCACCAGCGACTGGCCGACGCGAAGCTGATCCTTGACGGGTACAGTGGCGCGGTTGGCCTGGTAGATTTTTTCCCAACCAGCACGGGTGCCATAGTAACGCAACGCAAGCGAGTGAAGCGTATCGCCTTTTGCCACGACATGTGTGCGCGGTTTCGCGGGGTTTGGGGTGGGCGTCGGAGGTGTGGGGTCGGTGGGTGCTGGCAGGGCGGGAGCGTTGATGACCGCTTCGTAGCCGGCAAGTTTCGTTTTCAACGCGGCCACCTCGGAGGCCAGGGCGGTGTTCTGTTGTTGCAGGCGGAGAAGTTCGTTCACGTCCGTGCCGGGATTTTGCGGGAGCTTGGAGGCCAGCGAGAGTCGCGCCCGTTCGATAAAATCGTCAACAACGCGGCGTTTGTCGCTGTTCGGCTCCAAGTCGAGGTAGCGGCGATAGTGGTAGATCGCGCCAATCGGGTCGTTGAGTTTCTCATCGTAGAGCAAGGCCAGTTCCAGATGCGCGCGGGCGAACCGCGGATGCTCGTCCAGTGTTTGACGGTAAAACGCCACCGCAGCCTTCCATTCGCCGGCATCGGCGGATTTGCGGGCCTGGTTGTACGCGGCGCTTTGTTCCGGATTTGTCCCGACAGGCTGACAGCCCGAGAGCGCCAACAGCAGAATGGGCAACAGGCGTTTCATCGCTCCCACTGTACCAGAGCCGCGACGCGAGTTCAACGCTTGACGCGCGACATCCGCATCTCTAAGATACGCGCACTTTCCCCGAAGGAGGCCGCCATGGCTGAAGCCTATTGTGTAAAATGCAAAGCAAAAAAAGAAATCGCCAAACCGGAACAGGTGACGATGAAGAATGGCCGTCCGGCAGTCCAGGGCGTTTGCCCGGATTGCGGGACGAAACTGTTCCGCATCATGGCGCCCCCCAAGAAGTGATGAGCAACGGCAGCGACCAACTCGCCTACGTCCTGATCAACCCGTACACGATTTACAAATCGCGCACGGGCGGCGTCATCTCGCGCCTTTTCACCCGGACAGCGCTCGACCTTGTCGCTGCGCGGATGTTCGCGCCGAGCCGTGAACTGGTGGAGGAGTATGCCTCCGTCATCGTGACTGCCAAGGACACGGAGAACCGTCGCATCCAGATGCTCATCCGCCAGTACATCCTCGACAACTACGCGCCGCACCCGCAAACCGGCCAGCGCCGCCGCGTGATGATGCTGCTGTTCCGCGGCGAGGACGCGGGGAAGAAGGTGCGCGCCGCCGTTGGTCCGATCGAGCCGGGGCGAACCGTGGCCGGCGAGACCATCCGCGACACCTACGGCGATTTTATCCTCGGTCCCGACAACGAAGTCCGCTACTTCGAGCCGGCCGTCCTCGCGGCGCGCACGGCCGAAGATGTCGAGCAGCGCTTGAAGATTTGGGCGAAGTATTCCGACACCGACGGCGGTTTGCTCGAAGGCGTTGTCCGTTATCCCGACAAAAGCAAAGTCCAGCAGACACTTGTTCTGCTGAAGCCCGACAACTTCCGTTTCGCCAGCGCGCGTCCCGGCAGTATTGTGGACCTGATCTCGCGCACCGGCCTTTTCATCATTGCGATCAAAGTCCATCACATGAGCGTGACGGAAGCGCGTGAGTTTTACGGGCCCGTCCGTGAACTGTTGCCGTCCGTGTATCTCGGCCTCACCGGGCCGCGCGCCAAGACGGCGCTGGAAAAGGAATTCGGCTTCGAGTTGCCGCGGGGTTCGGAGAAGAAGCTTGGTGAAATGTTGGCCCCGTGTGCCGCCGAACATCAGTTCAACCGGATCGTCAACTTCATGACCGGCCACGCGGCTGGCCAGGACGTTTCCGGCGACCCCGGTAAAATAGTCGCGCTTGTCTATGAAGGCCCCGATGCCGTCGCCAAGATCCGCAATGTCCTCGGCGCGACCGACCCGAACAAGGCTGCGGTCGGCACCATCCGCCGCGAACTTGGCCAGGACGTCATGGTCAATGCCGCGCATGCCAGCGATTCACCCGAAAACGCCAAACGCGAGATGAACATCATCAACATCCGCGAAAACAACCTCAAACCCCTGATCGAAAAGTCCTACAAACACACATGAACTCACTAGCTCCACGAACCACGACCCTCACCCCGTCGCTCACCCTTGCCATTGACGCGAAGGCCAAGAAACTCAAGGCCGAAGGCGTTGACGTCTGCGGCTTCGGCGCCGGCGAACCGGATTTCGACACGCCGCAGCACATCAAGGACGCCGCCGCTGCCGCGCTCGCCGACGGGTTCACCAAGTACACGCCTTCCAGCGGCACGCCGGAATTGCGCGCCGCCATCGCGGAGAAACTCAAGAAGGAAAATGGCCTCAACTACAAACCCAGCCAGGTCATCGTTAACTGCGGCGCCAAACATTCGTGTTACAACGCCATCATCGCCACCTGCGGGGTGGGGGATGAAGTTGTCATTCCCGCGCCGTATTGGTTGAGCTACCTGGAGATGGTCAAGCTCGCGGATGCCACGCCGGTCATCGTGCCGACGCAGGAGGCGAACGGTTTCAAACTGACGGCGGATGAGTTCCGTGCTGCCATGACGCCCGCCACGAAATTGATTATCCTCAATTCCCCCAGCAACCCGACTGGCGCGGTCTATACGAAGGAAGAACTGCAGGCGCTTGCCGAAGTCGCGGTTGAAGAGGACATCCTGATTCTGTCCGATGAGATTTACGAGAAGATCACCTACGACCACACGCCGCACGTCAGTCTCGCATCCCTTGGGCAGGAGATTTACGATCTCACCATCACCGTCAACGGTTTTTCCAAAGCCTACTCCATGACGGGCTGGCGTCTTGGCTACATCGCCGCGCCTGACCCCATCGCGGCCGCCATTGATTCCATTCAATCCCACTCCACCAGCAATCCGACCAGCTTCGCCCAAAAAGGCGCCATCGCAGCGCTCAAGGGCGACCAATCGTTCATCAGCGACATGCATCGCGCTTTCGTCGAGCGCCGCGCGTTCATGCACGAGAAACTGGCGAGTATCCCTGGCGTCACGTGTGTCAAGCCGATGGGCGCGTTCTACATGCTTCCGAATATTTCCAGCTTCGGCCTCGGCAGCGTCCAGTTCTGCGAACGACTCCTTGAGGAGCAAAAGGTCGCGTGTGTGCCCGGTATTGCCTTTGGCAGCGACGCGCACATCCGCCTGAGCTACGCCTGCTCGATGGAGAACATCACCAAAGGCCTCGAACGCATTGCGGCTTTTTGTGGTTCGCTGAAATGAAGATTGCCCTCATCGGCCTGCCGCAAACCGGCAAGAAGACCGTGTTTTCGCTGCTCACCGGCATGGGATTGAGCCACCTTCTCGTCCGCCCCGGCGAATACCACATCGGCGCCGTCAAGGTTGCCGACTCCCGCGTGGATCGGCTCTCGGCGATGTACAACCCGAAGAAGACCAAGTACGCCGAAATCGAGTGCACGCTTGCCCCCGCGCCGCCCCAGCAGGCCAAGGCGCGCGACCAGTGGCTGCAAACGCTCAAGAACATGGATGCGCTCTGTCACGTGGTGCGCGCATTCGACCGCGAGACCGATCCGCACGAGGACATCAACAAGATGAACCTCGAACTGGCCATCAGCGACCTCAGCCTCATCGAAAAACGCCTCGACCGCATTGCCGAGGACCAGAAGAAGAAGCGGGACGACGACCGTGCCAAGGAAGCCGCCCTCCTCGAACTTCTGAAACCCCACCTCGAAGCCGGTCAACTGTTGCGCGATTACGCGTGGGCCGAAGGCGAAGAGAAACGCGTCCGGTCACTACAGTTTCTCACGCTCAAACCGTTGGTCATCGCGTACAACGGGCCTGTAGGCCACGTGACCTCACGCGGCGCCGCGTCGGGTGACGCGGCCTACAGTTGCGAGCTTGACGCCAAACTCGAACTCGAAGTCGCCCAGATTGAGGATCCGAAGGAGCGCACCGAATTCCTCGCCGCCCTCGGCGTTGAAGAACCGGCGATTCACCTCCTCACGCGCCTCCTTTACAAGGCGCTCGGCTACATCAGCTTCTTCACCACCGGCGAAGACGAGGTCCGGGCGTGGACCATCCGCCACGGCGCGACCGCCGTCGAGGCCGCCCACGCCATCCACAGCGACCTCGCCCGCGGTTTCATCCGCGCCGAGGTGATGAAATACCCCGATCTCATCGCCGCCGGCGCGAAAGGCCACCAAGCCGAAGTGGTCCTCAAGGAAACCGGTAAACTGTTGGTGAAAGGCAAAGAGTACATCGTGGAAGACGGCGACATCGTGCACATCCGCCACAGCAGTTGACAAGGACACGGCGCATCTGTGATGCGGCGATTACGGTGAGGCCGCCGGAGCCAACACACAACGGAACCCGTTCCCCGCAGCGCGAATTCCCGGCATAACATGATTGCGGCTGGAGGACAGCAAGTCGTCGCCGTCATGCGTGTTCCACGCTCCGCCGCGCAACACCCGGTATGGCTCATTGGGAGTGAAAATGTCCTCGCACCATTCCCAAAGGTTGCCGCTCATGTCATACAAACCCAACGGATTCGCCACATAACTCCCGACCGTTGAGGTGCGAGGGTGAGGGTCCGTGTAGTTCCGGATTATTTCCCTGTCGGCCGGCATATCCACTTTTGATTCCGTGCCCGAAAAGTTTCCGGCGCCAATGGGTGGCGGCCATTCCATGCCCCAGGGATAAATGCCTCGGATTCGTCGGTGCTTCTCCTTCGGCGTTTTGCCGAATTCCGACGGCAAACCGACAGCCGCGCTCCACTCGGCATCCTTGGGCAGGCGGTATTCATAGCCTGACGGCAAACGCCCGGCATCGCGTTCCTGCTTCGTCAACCATTTGCAGAATGCCTGCGCATCTTCCCAGTTTACGCCCGATACCGGATGCGTAAGCCCTTGCTGAAATCCGGGTGAATCCCATGTGTTTACGCCCTGCTTGATGCCATCGGGGGTTAACGAGTACATGCCGGCTTTGGCATCATGGCCAGTGATTCTCACGAATGTCGTAAAATCCTGCACGCGTGTCAGCCAGATGCAAAAGAGAACCTCGGTATCCTTGACCGGCACAAATCTCATGCCGAGCGAGTTTTCCCAGGGAGTTTGTTTGCTGGCCGCCCTGGGGTCGGTGGTCGTGGCGCTGGCGGCGTACACTGCGCCGGCCAGTCCGAGCGTCATGGCACCCGCCATCATTCTGAGTGTTGTTTTCATGCGAACCTTCCTCTTGCGTGCAACTATAGCCACGCCCGCCCGGCGTAGCAAGAGAAACGCGCGACAGAGAAACGCGCGAAACGCGATTTCTTTCGTGTAATTCGCGTTGTCTTCGTGTAATTCGTGTTTCATGGCAACAATCACAATTCAAAATGGAAAACTTCTCGTGCCCGACAATCCGACCATCCCGTTTATTCGCGGAGACGGCACCGGTCCCGATATCTGGGCCGCCAGCGTCCGCGTGTTCGATGCTGCGGTCCAGAAAGCCTACGCCGGCCATCGCACAATCGAATGGCTCGAAGTCTTCGCCGGCGAAATGGGGCTGCCAGAGGAGACGATCAAGGCGTTTCAGGAATATCTGGTTGGCATCAAAGGCCCGCTGACCACGCCCGTGGGAAAGGGGATCCGTTCGCTTAACGTCGCCCTTCGCCAGATGCTCGACCTCTACGTCTGCCTGCGTCCCGTCCGCTGGTTCAACGGCGTGCCGTCGCCGGTGAAACATCCGGAAAAGGTGGACATGGTGATCTTCCGCGAGAACACCGAGGACATCTACGCCGGCATCGAATGGCCTGCCGGGTCGCCGGAAGTGAAGAAGGTGATCGCGTTCCTCCAGAACGAAATGGGCGTGAAGAAAATCCGGTTCCCAGAGACCAGCGGCATCGGCATCAAACCGGTGAGCAGCGAAGGCACCGAACGCCTCATCCGCGCCGCCATCAAATACGCCATCGCCAACAAGCGCAAGTCCGTCACCTTCGTCCACAAAGGCAACATCATGAAGTTCACCGAGGGCGCCTTCCGCGACTGGGGCTACGCACTCGCGAAACGAGAATTCGGCGCTGTCGAGATTGACGGCGGCCCGTGGTGCCAGTTGCCGAATGGCATTGTCATCAAGGACGCCATCGCCGACATCACGCTCCAGCAAGTTCTCACTCGTCCGACCGACTTCGACGTCATCGCCACGCTCAACCTCAATGGGGATTACCTGAGCGACGCGCTCGCTGCGCAAGTGGGCGGCATCGGCATCGCCCCCGGCGGCAACATCAACTACCTTACCGGCCACGCCATCTTCGAGGCAACACACGGCACCGCGCCGAAGTACGCCAACAAAGACGTCGTCAATCCCGGGAGCGTCATCCTCAGTGGTGAAATGATGTTGCGTTACATGGGTTGGATCGAAGCCGCCAATCTCATCGTCAAAGGCATGGACGGCGCGATCAACGCCAAGACCGTCACCTACGACTTCGCCCGTCTCATGGAAGGCGCCAAGGAAGTGAAGTGCTCCGAGTTCGGCGACGCGGTGATCAATTACATGTGACGCGATGCGCTTGCCTCATGCCGAACGAGCGGTGGTCGAGGAGAGCAAAGTTGAGCATTACTTGCTCAGCACAACGCACGCACACGGCCGACACAAGCGACGCGTCTTCGCTGCCGCTGGCTACAACGCGCGGAGCCTCGCGAACTCCTTGCTCCAAGTCGCACGAGAATCCGATGACACTCAGGAATTGCCATCGCCTTTCGGTCGGAAGTTTGCCGTGCGCGGGTTGATTCCGTCGCGCACGGGCCGCTTGGTGGTCATCACAATCTGGATGCTGCGTGAGGGAAAACCGCCGCCGTACTTTGTTACTGCATATCCGGCAAAGAGGTGATAGATTTTGGCCATGATCAAGGAACTGGATTTAGTGGCGCTGGTAGCAGACGACCCGTTACACGGCTTGGTGGCTGGCGACGTAGGCACAGTCGTCATGGTCCACGGCAAGAACGAAGGTTGCGAGGTCGAATTCATGACCTCCGATGGCGACACCATTGCCGTGCTGTCGTTGACTGCCAATAGGGTACGTCCTCTGTCGGGACACGAAGTGCTGCACGCCCGAGAGCTGGCCCCAGTCGGATGAAACTGCGCTACATGGGCTGGATCGAAACCGCCGATCTCATCATCAAAGGCATCGGCGGAGCCAGCAACACCAAAACCGTCACCTGCGACTTCGCCCGCCTAAATCGCTCACGTTCGAAAAGCTTCACGCCATCGCGGATGCTTGGAATGATGTCGATTCGTATTTAGAAAAAGTGCCCCTCAGTGAACAGAGCGAAGCAATCGCTCGCTTACGCCGCCTCACTTTCAAAGCTCTGCCCAAAGACTGATCTCTGTTCTACTCAATGAATCCTCGACACCATCGAAACATCATCGGTCTTGATTGGGACGACACGGTATCTGCGTATCCAGAGGCGTGGTCAGTTCTAGCAGCACACTTCGATGCCTGTGTGGTCATCACGATCAATGACGACATAACCCCAGAGCTTGCCAACGAGGTACTGAAGACTACATCTGTCACAGTTGAAACCTGTCGTATTCTCAGACTGATTTCGTCGCGTGGAAAGTTGAAATGTGACGGAAACACAAAGTGCTGCTTATGATTGACGATGACACGGAAATCATCGCCGATTGTAAGCGTGCCGGTGTCCTCGGCTTACTCGTAACACCGCCACCGTGAACAGTAGCCGTGAATCCATCGTGCAACCTGTGGTGCCGTTGACGGCACTCGGAGCGGCGTGTACACTGGCGACGTGAAAGTCGTTGGCAACAGAATCGCGGAAACACCGGCGGAGTATTACCAGCAAGGAGCTAAGTTGTACGAGAGCTTGGAACGGTGGAACCCTTACCCGCGTCCCCGCGGCAAAGTTTTCAAGTTCGGCACTTGGGAAGACCTCGACAAATGGCGACAGAGCCAAACCAATCCGCGTCTCCGGTAACACCCGAAGCGCTCTGGCAGGTCTGTTCCCTCCTCCAAAAGCATCATGTGAAGTGCGTACTGGTCGGCGCGCGTGCCTGCATTCTTCACGGCATGGTGCGCTCCACGCAGGATGTTGATCTGCTCGTCGAGCCGTCTGCCGGGAACCTGCAACGTGTGATTGACGCGCTGAGCGAATTACCGGATCACGCCGCCCGCGAACTGACGGTGAAAGATCTTCAAGACAACATCGTGGTGAAAGTTGCTGATGCCGTTGAAGTGGATGTGGCCAAACAAACGTGGACGGTGGATTACACCGAGGCCAGTTGCGACGCGAAGATATTGACGGTTGACGGCGTGGAAATCATTTACGACGGACTCGATACTCGCATTAAGAGCAAGTCCACCTACCGGGAGCAAGACCGGGTTGACCGAGAGACTCTCCTTTGGCTAAAGCAACAGAAATAGAAGTAATGCCATGCCTCTAACGAACCAAGAGAAACGCAGGCTGAAGGAGCAAGCGCACCATTTGGAAACGGTTGTCCGTGTGGGCAAGGGAGGGTTGTCGGCATCGGTGTTGGCGAGCGTCGAACAGGCGTTGAGGGCGCGCGAGTTGATCAAGGTGCGGCTCGACCACGAACGCGATGAGCGCGATGTTCTGGCGAGGGAGGTCGCCGAGGCCACAGGCGCAGAGTTGATCTGGCAAGTCGGCAAAGTCGCGGTGTTTTATCGCCCGAAGACCGCTTGAGTGTTCTTGCGCCGGTCGCTTACTGCATCTGTTTGATAAACTCGTCGGCTCGGGCAATGGCTGCGTTCATGTCGGCAATCAACTTCGCGATGTCGGACTGGATGCTGGCTGCTTCACCTTTGAGGGAGGCAATGGCCTGGGCGTTGAGGTTGTGTTTCAGGTAGAGCACGTGGTCGCGCAAAGCCGTCAGGACCGGTTCCATGCTTTTCTCGGCGCGTTTTAGCGCGAGATGCATCTCGTTGTACCGGCTGCGGGTTTCTTGCAGTTGATTCCGGCTGTTCGCCCGGAGGTTCTCAGCGGAAATCTGCTGGATCTCTTCTTCCCATTCCTTGAAAAGGTCCTGCGACACGGTCTCGACATCGCGAATCCGTTTGTGCACGTCTTCTGACTTGCTCACGGAACGGTCATAGTCGCGCTTCAGGGCGTCGTACACTTTCTCAAGGTTGCCGCCCTGAAAGCCGTAGAGTTCCTTCATCCGGGTCATGGCGCTCTTGAACTGCTGGCTGGCTTCTTTTTGGTCGTCGCGCGCAGCGACCACCCGTTTCTTCAACAAGTCGCGCTTGTAGATGCCGACCTTCTCCATGGCTGAGTAGTAGGTGCTACGGCAACCGGTGCCGGCGCACAGCAGCAGCAACGGTACGGCGAGTGCAAGGATTCGTATTGTCATGCCGGGCATTCTACCCGCATTTGCGCCTCTCGTAAAGGCGCCTGAGTACTCAATGTGCGAGGTCGGGGTCAATGCGCTCCAGCAATGCATTGAGCATGGCTTGGACTTCGTGGCCGTGTGTGACGTGAAGCGTGGTGGCGGCAAGTTCCTGCGCTTCGGTCAGCCTCAGGCGGCGGATTACTTCCTTCACGCGCGGGAGACTTGAGGCGCCGACGCTAAGCTCGTCCACACCCATGCCGACGAGCAGCGGAACATAAAGGGGTTGTCCGGCCATTTCGCCGCAGACGGCGACATGAATTCCGTTGTTGTGGGCGGCCTCGACGACGGATCGAATGAGGCGGAGTATCGCGGGGTGCGTCGGGTCGTAGAGGTTGGCGACTTTTTCGTTCACGCGATCCACGGCCATGGTGTACTGAATGAGATCGTTGGAGCCGATGCTGAAGAAGTCCACCTCCTTGGCAATCATTTCAGCAGTGAGCGCGGCCGAGGGGATTTCGATCATCGCGCCGATTTTCATGGCCTCGTCAAAGGGAATGCCCTCCCGTCGAAGGTCGTCCTTGACCGAGGCAAGGCGGTCGTTGGCCTGGATGACTTCCGACAGCCCACTGATCATGGGATACATCAATCGGACATTTCCCTCGGCGCTGGCCCGAACGATGGCGCGCAACTGCGCCGTAAATAAAGCAACATTGGCAAGACAAAAACGTATGGCTCGAAAACCCAGGAATGGATTGGACTCAGACGGCGCGTCGTCCCCGCGAAACTTGTCACCGCCGATGTCAAGCGTGCGGATGACGACCGGATGCGGTTTGACGGCGCGGGCGACAGCGAGATACTTCTCGTATTGTTCGTCTTCGCTCGGGTAATCCTTCCGATTCAGGTAAAGGAATTCGGTGCGGAACAGCCCGATGCCCTCAGCGCCGGCGGCATGCAGCGAAGGAACGTCGGTGGGCAGTTCGATGTTGCCGGCCAGGACGATGCGGTGACCATCGAGTGTTTCAGCGGGCAAATCGCGGAGGGATGCGAGGCGGTCTTCGACGCTCTGGCGTTTTTGCGTGATCTGGCCGTAAACAAACAGCGTTTGCTGGGTAGGCTCGATGACGAGTGTGCCACTGTAGCCGTCGAGCAAGGCGTTCTGACCATCGCGAACCCGCTGGCTGAGGTCGCGCAAGCCGACAATGGCCGGCAGGTTCAGCGAACGGGCCACGATGGCCGTGTGCGACGTGTGACTGCCGACATCCGTGGCAAAGCCAAGGACGTTTTGCCGGTTGATCGAAGATGTGTCCGATGGGGAAAGATCGTGGGCGATGACAATGGTGCCCGGAGGCACATTGGCCAGGCCGGTGTGTTCGCGTCCGAGAAGATTGCGCAGGATGCGGTGACCGACGTCTTGAACATCGGCAACGCGTTCCCGAAGATACTCGTCAGGAAGAGACTGGAGCGCGTTGACGTACTTGTGGACGACATCATGGAGAATGTGCTCGACATTTTTCTGTTCCGTCGCGAGCCGTCGCATGACCGGCTCGATCAAGGCCGGGTCCTCGGTGATGGAGAGGTGCACCTCCATGATGCTGGAGGGGGCCTCGGAACCGACTCCGCTTGCAATGCGCCCTTGCAGTTCGTGAAGTTGCTCGCGGGTCCTGATAAGGGCTTTTTCGAAGCGGACGACTTCCTGCGCGACCTGTTCCGGGGTGACGTCGTATTCCGGGATCACTTCCTCGGCCGTGCGATAGACGAGCACCTTTCCATGGGCAACGCCGGGGGAAACGCCGATGCCTTGAAAGATTCGCTCGGTTGTTGCCGTGCCTGTCATTAATCCTCGTTGAATTTCTGCAGAAACAATTGCTCCAGTTCGCGGGCTGCGGCCTCGGCATCGCGCCCCTGGACAATCAGGGTCAATTTCGAGCCTTGCCCGGCTGCCAACATCATCAGGCCCATGATACTCTTGCCGTTGACTTGTTCGCCATCTTTTTCGACGAGCACGTTGCTTTCAAACTTGTTGGCGACTTTCACAAACAACGCGGCCGGTCTCGCGTGGATGCCCAGGCGGTTGATGACGGTGCAGTTTCTTTTGACTTGGATCGTGGAGGCCATAGGGGGTCAATGGTTGGGGGTTCGCATCCGTTCGATGAGCCGCTCGTTGAACTCACGGGCGGCATTGTGGCCGAGGCTCTTGAGTTTCTGGTCGAGCGCGGCGACTTCGATGATGCGGGCGATGTCGCGTCCCGGCCGTATCGGAATGATGGTGTGGGGCAGGGCGATGCCGAGGATGTCGTATTGCTGCTCATCCATGCCGATGCGGTCCACGTCGCCCGCCTGGCTCCAGTCCTGCAACGTCACCACCATGTCGAGGCGTTTGTCAGGGCGCACGCTGGCCACGCCAAACACGGCGGGCACGCTGATGATGCCGATGCCGCGGACTTCCATGTGATAACGGGTGGTCTCCGGCGCTGTGCCGATCAATTCGCGCCCTTCAATGAGTCGAAAGCGGGTGACGTCGTCGCTGACCAGTGAATAACCGCGCTCCAGGAGTCCGAGCACGGTTTCGCTCTTGCCGATGCCGCTTTCACCGCGGATCAGGACGCCAATGCCAAGAATATCCACCATCGAGCCGAGTTCCGTTACCTGCGGCGCAAACTCCATTTCGAGCGCGATGGTGGCGGCATTGAGAAACTTCAACGTTACGATCGGACTCCGGAATAAGGGGACTTTGGCTGCCTCGCACTGTTCGCGGACGTAAGTCGGCGGGTTCATGTTGCGAGTGTACACCAAGCAGGGGATTTTCTGCTTCAACAGTGTTTCGATCCGGCGCGCGGCTTCCTCTTCGCCCAGGGACTTCAAGTAGCGCGATTCCGCGCCGCCGATGACCTGCACCCGTTTGTGCGCGAAATATTGGAAAAATCCTGCCAGGCCGAGGCCGGGCCGGTGGACGGAACCTTCTTCCAACTTGCGCGGCAATCCCTCGTGGCCGCCGACCAGAGTCATCTGGAGTTTCGTGGCGTGGTTCAGGTAAAACCGCTCGACGGTGACGACAGGTTGGGGAAGGGGATTGCTCATGGTCTTGTTCCTCACATGCTGAATCTCGGCCCCAGGTACAGTTCGCGGCTCTTGGGGTCGTTGATCAAATATTCGCTCGTGCCTTCCACTTCCACTTTTCCTTCGCAGATCAAGTAGGCCCGGTCCACGATGGACAACGTCTCACGCACATTGTGGTCGGTAACAAGGATCCCCAACCCCTTTTGTTTCAGATCGGCGATGATCTGCTGCACTTCATACACTGCGATTGGATCCACGCCGCTGAACGGCTCGTCGAGCAACATCAATTTCGGCGCGATCACCAGCGCCCGCGTGATTTCCAACCGCCGCCGCTCGCCGCCGCTGAGCGTGTACGCCTTGTTCTGGCGCAGGTGCCCGATGTTCAATTCCTCCAACAGTTCGTTCAGCCGTTGCTTTCGTTGCTTCGCGGTCAGCGGCAGCGTCTCCAGAATCGCCATGATGTTTTCCTCGACAGTCAGCTTGCGGAAGACACTCGGCTCCTGTGCGAGATAACCGATCCCCATGAGCGCCCGGCGGTGCATCGGAACATGGGTAATATCGGTGCCATCAAAAAAAACGCTGCCACCGTCCGGTTTGATCAAGCCGACGGTCATGTAAAACGTCGTCGTCTTGCCGGCGCCGTTCGGCCCGAGCAGGCCGACCACTTCGCCCCGTTTCACGTTGATGTCCACCCCGTTGACGACGCGCCGGCCGCCGTAGATTTTCACCAGGGCGTCCGTGCGAAGCAGGATGTTGTTGGTGGCGTCGGTCATGGCGCTTTCTTTGCCGGCTCCTGTTGCGCATCGGGGAAGATCACCAGTTGCGACCGGTTCGTGCTGGTGAGGTCCGTCTCGACCTCGACGTCTTGGATGCCGTTGCTCTGGATCAGGAACGTGATGCGCTGTCCCGTCCAGAGCGTGCCGCGCGCATTCACCTTCGGCTCTTCCGTCAACACGAGGGTGTGCTTGGCCACGGTGTACTCGGCGTGGCCGCCGGTGGCCTTTTCGTTGTTTGGTGTGACGATGACGACGTTGCCCTGGCCGACGATGTTGGAAATCGAACGCGACTGGTCGAGGAAAACCCACATGAGGTCTGCCCGCAAGGTGGCGCGCGGATTCACGGCGAGCACATCTCCCTCGAACCGCACCACATTGCGCGTGTACTCAAACTTCCAGCGCCGGCACGTGATCGTTGTCGGCTCATTCGTCGCGCCCAGGGTCATGCCGGCGGGCGGAACCATGTTCGTCTGCGCGTGCAACGGGGCAGCCAGCGCCGCGCCCAACAGCGTTAATCCACTCAAGGTTGTCTTTACCTGTTTCATTTCGTCCAATTGCCCCTGCGCAGGAGCATCTGCGTGTTGCTGTGGATGTTCACTTCCGCCTTGTTGCCATCCCAATCGCCGCCCATACCCGTAATCAGCATGTCCTCGTGCTCCAACCGCACCGGCGCATCGGTCATCGCCCGGTTCTTCGAGCGGTCCATCACGCAACGCGGCGAGGTGAACACCATCACCAGCTTGTTGCTGGAATACAGTTCCATCCGCACATTGTCAATGTCCAGCGTCCCGTCCGACAATATCAACGCGCGGTCGCCGGAAATCTTCCGACGCAACATGCCATGCTCGTCGCGGTCCGGAAACTCAAATTTCTCAATATAACCTGACGCGGCATTTGTTCCCGTCGCGCTGGGAGGCGGCGACTTCCAGCAGCCGAGCAACAACAGCGGCAGCAGCGCCAGATGTTTGGCCACCACGTTCTTCCAATCGCCACGCGCTTTCAAGAGCAACTCCACCACTTCACGCACCGCCCCGGCACCGCCACGACGGCGGGTCACATAATGCGCGACAGCTTTCGCCTCGGGAACCGCATTGGCGACCGCCACGGCGCATCCCACCCGGGTCAGCACGGGAAGATCCGGAAGTTCGTCGCCGATGTACGCAATTTCCTCCGTGCGCAGGTTGTGCTCCTGGCAGACCTCCGCCAAGACCTTGCCTTTGTTGGCCGTCGATTGCTTCACGATCTTCACGCCCAAGTCGGCAGCACGTTTTGTCGTGGCGCCCGAAGGTCGTCCCGAAATAAATCCGACCAGAACCCCTGCTCGTTGCGCCACCGCAATGCCGTGCCCGTCAACAACATCAAAACTCTTGAATTCACGCCCGTCCTCAGCCACGTGCAGCTTGCCGTCAGTCAATACGCCATCAACGTCCATCAAGAGACACCGCACCCGTTTCAATCGGCTGCGGAGTGCGGTGATAGTCAAGGACGGTTTCATCGGCGCCACTCTACCAGAACCAACGGCGCTGACAAGCCTGCGGACGGTTGCCGGTGCCGTTGACCAAAGGCCCGCTGCCATCTCGTCCGATTCGCCTGACCGTTTCTGACGCTCCGGGGGCGGCAAGCAAGAACCCTGTGCTGGCGGATCCGCTCGCTTCAGCCGTCCAACGGTTGGCGAGTGCAACCCGCGCCGGCAGGCCAGACATCATTTCAACTCACTGAACATCTCCAGCAGGGCCTTGACGATCTTGGTCGAGGCCTGCACTTCCACCTTGCTGGTGCCGAGCCACGTCTCGTATCCGCCCAGTTTGTGTTGATCGGGCGTCGGCAAATAACCGTAGCCGCCGTTGCCGAACGACACCGTGAAACTCGGCTTGAACGGATTGCGCGCTTTCAATTCGAGGCCGGTCTCCGAAAACACCTCGAAGGGAATGGCGGAAATGCCAAGTTCCCCAATGCGCACAGCTTGTAAAATGACGCGAACCGTTTTCGGAGATTCAAGTTGCTGAATGGCTTTGCCGGCATAATTGCGTTCGTGCGGAAACTTGTCGCGCCGCTCCGGCTCGGACAGCACTTTCTTGGCGTGCGCCAGTTGCGCGGGTGTCGGTTTGCGCACGGCCAGTTCCAATTCCCCTTGGCGCATGGCCAGCGGCGCCGCGTCCTGCCAGACAAGGTTTTTGTACTGACGGAAAACGGCCTGCGCGCATTCGTTGGCGACAAAGCGCATTTGCTCGTACGGCGGGCGTCTCACGCGGGGTTGGGACTGGTCGCGGTTGTTGATATTGCCGCTGGTCCCGTTGCTCATGGCCGCCACGAACGGCGGGTCTTGACGGTCTGCGCCCAGCAACTCCTGGATGCGATCACAGAACATCCCGAAATAATCCGCCGAGATGTGACTGGGACCGGTTCCGCCGACATAGTGCAGCGAGTAATTCGCCAACAGACCGAGCGGACGGCCATCGAGCGTCTGGAGCGCCAGGAAACCGATCTGCGGATCCACCGGGCTGGCCGGCTTCAGGAGGTTCGGGCTGTCGCCCGGATTCATCTTGGCCTGTTCCGGCTCGCCGAACGGGTTGAATAATTCGGTGCCCGGCTTCATCAACCAACGCCGGCAAAACACTTGGCCCGGTACGTCAACGGTCCCCCACGCCACGCGAGCCGGCTGGAGATTGTTGACGGCGCAACGCACACCGTCGGAAATGCGGTGAGCCACAAAACGTTGATACTCCGTAAACTCTTTTTCCGGTTGCAGCGGATTCTTCCATCGCGCGCTGACCGATGAATGCGTGTGCGTGCCGGAGATCAATATCCGCTCACCGGTGATGCCGGTCGCCTCGGTGATCTGCCGCTTCGCGTCGTCGAGCACTTCCCGGCTGATGTAGATGTTGTCGGCGACCACCAGCGCAATCCGCGTCGCGCCATCGTCGAGGACGAAACACCGCGCGTACAGTTCATCGTGGACGTGCTTCGCCGGGGGCGGCGTGCCGAAGTTGCCGACCAGCCCATCGCCCAGCCACGGCGTGATGTTGCTCGTGGCCGCGCCGGCCATGAATTGCTTTTTCTGCGGTGTTTTTGTTTTGGGCGTTGCCGCCAGGAGCGGAATCGCCATCAGCACCGCCAGAACGATGCTCGTCAGTGTTCGATGCGTTTTCATAAGATGTTTTTCCAATACAGGTTTACCGTTGCACCAGTGGAAACAGAAGCGAAAGGACATAGGTCACCAGCAATCCGCTGAGTGAAAGCACGCCGCTGACAACCGTCCAATTCGCCAAAGTCTCGCGCTCTGTCATTCCGCCAACCCGGCTGATGACCCAGAATCCGCTGTCGTTCATCCAGGAAACAAAAAGCCCGCCGTAACAAACCGCCATGAACAAGTAGATCGGATGGACGGGCAGTCCCGGTCCAACCATCGGCGCCATGATGGCTGCGCCCGTGATGATGGCCGTCGTTGCCGACCCCTGTGCCACGCGAATCACCATGGCCACGAACCACGCCAGCAACACCAGATTCACCGAGCCGCCCGCCGCAAGCGTCTCGATGGCGCGCCCGATGCCCGCATAAGTCAGCATCGCGCCAAACGCGCCGCCGGCGCTCGTGATGAGAATGATGACGCCGGCGGTCTCCACCGCCGGTGCGAGCCGCCCGGCGAGGGCTGCCATGCCGAGGCCGCGCTGCCGCATCATGACCGCGGCAGCCAACACCGCGCCGATGAGCAGCGCCACGTTGCGGTTCCCGGCGAAAGCGGCCCACGCGCGCAGGGTTGTGGGACAACGGTTGCCAGCCATTTCCGCGGCAGACGAGAACCAAATCAACGCCAGCGGCAACACGATTGGCAACAAGGAGGCGCGCAACGACGGCAGCCGGTCTTCCGGTGTCTCCGTGAGCGCGCGCAAGTCGTCCGCCGACACACCGGGCATCTCAGCCGGCACGATCTCCCTTCGACGGTTGAGCCAGACGCAAAAGAGCCACGTGCCAGCGAGGGGAAGAAGCCCGGTGACAAGACCCGCCAGAATGCTGAATCCCGGATCCACGCGCAACGAATCCGCCGCCGCCGCGGGGCCGGGATGCGGAATGACGAGAACATGCGTGACCGATGCCGCCACCGAAATCCCCATCAGATACAACAGATAATCGCGGCCCGTGCGAAGCCGGAGCGCGCGCGCCAACGGCACGAGCAGCAGAAATGCCGTGTCGAAAAAGATGGGAATGGAAACCACGTAGGTTCCCAGCGTCAGCGCCAGCCCAGCGCGTTTGGCGCCGAAGACAGCCAGGAACCGGCGCACGATCTTCTCGGCGGCGCCGCTTTCCAACAGGCAGACGCCGATGACCGACGCCAGCGCGATGATCACGCCGATTCGGCCCGCCATGACGCCGAAGGAGAGGCCGGTTTGTTCGACGGCAGCGATCCAATGACTCATTGACGGCTCGCCGGGCAATGTGCCGGGCCGTGCCATGAAACCGGCGGCCATCGCGGACAGAACCAAGGCAAAGAACGCGTGAAGCCGCGCCACGCTGATCAGGAGAACAATCACCGTCACGCTGAGCGCCAGAATCACAAACGGCCAGACACGCGCCATCCAGTCGGCCCACTCGGCCCGGCTGCCGAGCATCGCGCCGGCGACCGAGCCGCACGCGACGAGTCCCGCCGCCGCCATCAATCCCCAAGTTGCATGTTTCTCAGATTGTGGCACGACGAACCTCCACTCCTGCCAACTGCTCGTAGAACCGGATCAGGCCGCCGTGATCGTCGCCGCCGTGTCCGCCGTCTTTCAATGCCTGCAAAAACTCCAGCACGCTGCCCGTGAGCGGCAGCGAAACACCCACGCCGTGCGCCGTGTCGAGCGCGTTCATCAGGTCCTTGATGTGAAGCTCGATGCGGAAGCCCGTCTTGAAGTTGCCCTTCAACGCCAGTGGCATCTTCGCATCGAGCACCGCGCTGCCGGCCAGTCCGCCGCGAATCGCGCGATAAACATTTTCCGGATTCACGACGGCCTTGGCGGCCAACACCATCGCCTTGGACAGCGCCGCGATGTGCAACGCCACCATGATCTGGTTCGCGAGCTTCGTTACGTTGCCGCTGCCGATCTCGCTGCCCACCGCGGCTTCCCGCGCCGAGCCGGCCGCGGTCATCCCCGCCATCCGTGCCGGCGTAATGTCGAACACCTTCCACTCGTGTCCCGCCTTGATGAGGTTCAACGCCATCGGGCGTCCCATGATTCCGAGTCCGACAAATCCAATCTTCATTGCTTACGGTTTTCCGGAGATGTACAGGGGCACGAAGACGAGATTTGGTTGCGCTGTCATGCGGCGCGGCAGTTCCTTGTGACGAAGCGTCTGGAGTTTGCCTTTTCGTTCCTCGGTGATGTTGCCGAACGCGGCTGAGTGGTCGGTGAACATGGTGATGGAGGCTTCGGCGTCCCTGAGAACAATCATCGGGGAAAAGCCGATTCCGCTTTGCGCGGCGTTGGCGCAGCCGCCGAGAACTTCCACGCGGCTCCCTTGTTTTACTTCAAATGCCGGGCATTCATGGTGTTCGGTCTTGAAGTTGAACACCCAAAGCGTGCCGCCGTTGCTGATGAAACAGGAGCCGGCGCCGGAATCGTTGTTCAATCCGCGTCCCCATATCTTTTGGACCGAGATGCAGAAGCTCTGGTGGTTGCCGAGTTGGGAGCAGTTTTCGATGAATGTTTCGACGGGCGCGCGCGCGCCGGTCCAGAGCGAGCCGGTCATGTTGCGGTAAACCACCGTGCGTGACGTGTGAAGCCACGTGCTGATGTGGCCATCGGAATCGGTGATCAGAATCGGCTGCTGGGAGTTTTCCCCGATGGAGAAGCCGCGGTTGTGCGGATGTTCGTAGCGAAACGTGGTGCCGAGCAGTTCGATGCGTTGCACGCCCGCGGGCACGCGGATGCGGTCGCCCGTCTTGTACGTGGCGGACGGGAAATAGACCACCGGCTTGCCGCTGAGGAACGCCTTCTGGATGGCTTCAAAGTCATCCGTCTCGCCGTCGCCCTTGGCGCCAAAGGAATTGACATTCGCCCACTGTTGCGGCGGAAACACCGGCACAATCGGCGTCTCCTTGACTTCCAGCCTCATCGAGCGCGGCGGCGCGCCGGTGTTGATGATGATGGGAGCGTAATTCAGGTATTCCGCAATCTGGGGTCCCGGCACGGGCTGGCGTTCCGGTTGCTGGATGGCGACCGTGTAGCCGCCCAGCACCACGTCGCGAACGAACACGCACTGTTGATCTTTCTGGGTAAGGACAATGGCCGATGGTATTCCTTTTTTGCCGGCGAGCGCGCTTTCAATGAGCACCACTTGCACGCCGTCGCCGGCGATTTCGAGCGCGGTTGCGCCGGTCTGCGTCTGGTCGCTGCGCAGTCGTCGGATCGAGGTGCCGCCATTGTCAATGCGGATGGCGGCTTTCTTCTGTCCCACGAGCGTGCAGTGTTCAAAACCGGGGCTTATTTCGGGCGCCTCGTTCAACTTGGTGACGTGAATGCCGTAATCGAATCCGCCAATGCTGAAATCAATGGAACATCCCTGCATCGGCCCGGACGGCATCCAGAGGCCGCAGACACCGGCTCCGTCGCCGGAGAGAATCGTCACGTTGCGCAGGTCGGTGCGCCGGGCGCCCTGAAAACGCACGCCGATGGCGCCGGGATTTCCGCTGCCGGTGTTGATGGTGAGATTGCGGAGAATGTTGTGTCCCGGCCCCTTGTTGAAGGTGGTTTTGGGGTGTTGGTAGGAGAGGAGGACTTGAGGTTTCGCTGGGTCGTTGAATTCGGGAGCCTTGTCGGCGAGTCGCAGAACGGTCTTGGCGCGGCTTTGGCCGATGATTCGCACGCGGAGAATATCATGTCGGCGGTCCTGGTTTTCGGCATTGGGGCGGTTGCCGCGGTCCAGCGCGACGTCTCCCCGGTAAAACACCGGGCCACTGACCAGATAGGTGCCATTGGGCAGATAGAGGTGCAGATTGCCCGCGCCGGTCATGAAACCCTCTTGATGGCGTTTCTTGAGAAAATCAAAGGCGTCGCGCAGCGCCTCGGTGTCGTCCGTCACGCCGTCGCCCTTGGCGGCGCGAGAACCCTGGGGTGGGCGAGTCACGTCGTAAATCGGGCCGCCGTTTTGGACGAGGGTATCATCGGGGTAGCGTTGGTCCACGTCAATGCCGCGGTCGCCAGCCGCGAAGAGTGCGGACGGCAGCGTCAGCGCCCATGAGACGGCGAGGGTCAATATGCGTGTCGTTGCGGTTCGTTTCATGTTGGTGTCTCCTGTCTACTAATGATTGATGCGTTGAGCTTGCTGTTTATTCATAAACTGCTCGTCGAGATATTACCAGTCAACAACCGAGCCGTCTTCGCGGTCGTAGGTCTCGGGGTTGCGCCAGTCGTGGTTGATCTTGTCGGCCACGGCGTTCTCATCCAGCTCGATGCCCAGCCCCGGTCCGCTGGGGATTGGCACGCAGCCGTTCTCGACGTGGAACGGCTGCTTCAAATACCCATCGCCGAGCGAGACCTGTTCCTGACAAAGGAAATTGGGAATCGCCGCGGCCAGTTGCAGTCCTGCCGCCAGCGAGATCGGTCCCAACGGACAATGCGGCGCAATCGGCACGTAATAGGCCTCCGCCATCCCAGCGATGAGCCGGCACTCGGTGATGCCGCCGGCATGGCTCAGGTCTGGCTGAAGAATGCTGGCGGCGCGTTTTTCGAGAATCTCGCGGAACCCCCACTTCGTGAAAACCCGCTCGCCGGTGGCGATGGGCAGGTGAGTGCCGCGGGCAATGTCGGCCAGCACGTCCGCGTTCTGGCATTGGACCGGCTCCTCAATGAAGAACGGCTGGTACGGTTCGAGCGCCTTGATCAGGAGCTTGGACGTCTGCGGCTGGATGGCGCCGTGGAAATCAATCGCGATGTCACAGTCCTTGCCGGCGGCTTTCCGGAGCGCGGCGAATTCTTCGGCAACCTGTTCGATGGCCGCCTGTGTCTGGACGAAACGGCCCGACCGGCCAATACTGACCCCGGTCTTGAACGCAGTGAAGCCGCGTTTCTTGCCCTCGGTGATTTTTTCCGGTGTGCCACCACGGGCGTACACCCGCACACGGTCGCGCGTCGGGCCGCCGAGCAATTCATGCACCGGCACGCCGAGCGCCTTGCCTTTGATGTCCCAGAGCGCCTGGTCAATGCCGCTGAGCGCGCTGGTCAGAATCGGGCCGCCGCGATAAAAGGCGTGACGATAAATCGCCTGCCAGTGATGCGCGACGCGGCGCGGGTCCTTGCCAATGAGGTACGGCGCGATTTCCTCGATGGCCGTCTTGCAGGTGAGCGCGCGGCCTTCGAGAATCGGCTCGCCGAGACCGACAATACCGGCGTTGGTGTGAACCTTCAGGAACAACCACCGGGGCTTGACGAGAAACGGTTCCAGCTTGGTGATCTTCAGTGGATCGCGAGGCGCAATGGGCGCGTGGGCGAACGATGTGCGCGGGTCCGCCAGCAAAGCGCCTGCGCCGAAAAATCCAGTTGCCCGTGCTATCGCTTCCCTTCGCGAAACCATCTGTTGCAATCGGCTTGGCGTTTTCATTCTGGTTCAACACGATAACAGGCCGCTCTGCGATTCGCAACGTCGCAATCTCCGCGAAAGTTCCGGTTTGCCACTTGTTACCCGTTTTGTTACACTGCCGCTCGTTGTAGCCGCGCCTGTCTCAGGCGCGTTTGCGACAGGAGGAAAGAACTAAACACAGTAAACTGAGAACCAACAATTGATTGCGCAGCTTCGGCTGCTGTCTGTAACGAAACCTCGGAAATTTCGGTACGCAGAACATCGCTCGAAGCGCGCCCCGCACGGGGGCGCGCCGAAAGCGTTTCTGCGTGGGCCCTCCGAGGTGCCTGTTACAGGACGCGAGTAAAGCGCGTCCTCTTGTTTTTCAGGCACCGGGAGAGCACCACGCGGGAGCAGTCTGTGACAACGGCTGAACTGCCATCTACTCAAGCAGTCAGCCTATGCCCACACTCAACTGGATCGGGAAAGAGGCGGTGGTGAATCATCACCACAAGGTGCCTTTCCACCTGCTCAAGGATGTGCCAGACCTTTCGGTCGGCGATCCCGGCAGCGGGAACCTAATTGTCCAAGGCGACAACCTCGTCGCGCTCAAGGCGCTGCTCCCGTACTACGCCGGGCAAGTAAAATGCGTCTGCGTTGATCCGCCATACAATACCGGCGAACAGAAATGGACATACAGCGACCAAGTCAACAGCCCGTTAATAAGCGCGTGGCTTGGCAAGACTGTTGGTGACGAAGCGACGGACTTGTCGCGTCACGACAAGTGGCTTTGCATGATGTATCCGCGTGTGAAGTTGTTGCTCGAGTTTCTCAGAGACGATGGTTTCCTAATGGTTGCGTTGAACGATGAAGGTGAGGTCGCTCGCTTCCGGGTAATGATGGATGAGATGCTGGCTAAAGAACGTTATGTGTGCAGTCTTGTCTGGAAGAGTCGCCGCAACCTCGACAACCGCAGTCTTCACAATGTCTCTGTTGACCACGAGTACATCGTTGTCTATTCCGGCCCGGAGGCCGCATTTCGAGGTCTGGCCACAGATAAGGATCGTTACACAAACCCGGATAACGACCCGCGCGGGCCGTGGACTAGTGACAATTTGGTTGGATTGGCGACCAAAGACCGCCGTCCCAACCTGCACTACGAGTTGGTGAATCCCAAAACAGGGATTGCTTACCCATGTCCGCGTATGGGGTGGCGTTACTCGAAGGAGACAATGGCTCAGATGATTTCCGAAGGGCGGATTCTCTGGCCGAAAAGCTCCACTGGCAGACCGCGCAACAAGAAGTTTCTCGCCGACTTACAGAAGCACTTTACGGGTTTCTCTTCGCTTGTTGATTGTGGCAACACAAACGAAGGAACATTGGAGGTGCGACAAATTCTTGGAGATGAAGTCTTCATGTTTCCAAAACCGCGCTCCTTGGTTCAGCAATTGGTGCAGCAGAGCACGGACAGTGATTCGTTGGTGTTGGATTCCTTCGGTGGAAGCGGCACAACAGCACATGCAGTTCTAGCGCAGAACAAGGAAGATGGCGGAAACCGCCGGTTTATCCTTGTGGAAATGGAATCTTCCATTTGTCGGGACATCACCGCCGAGCGTGTTCGTCGTGTCATCAACGGCTACGGCGACACGCCCGGTCTCGGTGGCGGCTTCCGGTATTGCGAGCTTGGCGAGCCGTTGTTTGATGAGCGCGGGCAGATCAAGCCGTCGGTGCGGTTTGCGGACTTGGCGAGGCATGTCTATTTCACCGAGACGGGCGAACCGTTGCCGCGCGAACGTGTGCCGAACACACCGAGACTCGGTGTTTGCCGAGGTGTGGGCGTTTATCTCCTGTTCAACGGCATCCTCGCCGACAAGAGCGTGAATGGCGGCAACGTGTTGACGCGCGCCGTGCTGGAGAAACTTCCAAAGCACGACGGGCCAAAGGTGGTTTATGCGGCGGGTTGCCGGTTGGGCAAGGAAACGTTGCGGGCTGAACAAATCACATTCCGACAGACGCCTTATGAGATCAAAGTGTCATGAATGTTACCTTGAAAGATTATCAACAGCGCGTGTTGGACAGTCTTCGGGAATACTTGCGGGAAAGCGTGCGGACAAAAAGCCCGCGCGACACATTCGAGAAGATGGTCAAGCGGTCTGACGGGACATTTCAGCAATACTTTCCGGTGCCGATGCCGGAATTGAGCGGACTGCCGTATGTCTGTTTGCGGGTGCCGACGGGCGGAGGCAAGACGTTGTTGGCCAGTCATGCCGTTGGGATCGCGCAGAAGGATTTCGCGCAGGTTGACCGGTCGCTCGTGTTGTGGCTTGTGCCGAGCAATACGATTCTCGATCAAACAGCAAAAGCTCTGTCCGACAACCGCCACGCTTACCGGCGGGCGCTGGAAATTGGCGTGGGCGGGCCGGTGGAAGTGCTGACAATTGATGAGGCATTGCGGATGTCGCGGGCGACGGCGGACGGCCAGACGGTGGTCATCGTGGCCACGATTCAGAGTTTCCGCGTGGAAGACACTGCCGGTCGGAAAGTGTATGAGGACAATGGGCACTTGCAGGCGCATTTCGACGGCTGGCCGGATGCGGTATTGGCTGATTTGGAGAAAGGTTCCGATGGCAAGCCGGTAAGGTCGTTGGCAAATGTGCTGCGGCTGCGCCGTCCCATCGTGATCGTGGATGAAGCGCACAGCGCGCGGGCGGAGTTGTCGTTTGTGACGCTGGCGCGTTTGCGGCCGGCCTGCATTGTGGAATTCACCGCGACACCGGCAACGATCTACAAGCCATTGGAAGGCCGTTATCCATCGAACGTTTTGCATCGCACATCGGCTGCCGAATTGAAGAAGGCGGCGATGATCAAGCTGCCAATCCGGGTGTTCACGCGTCCGCCAAGCCAGCGGGAACAGGCATTGGCGGAGGCGGTGACATTGCGGGCAGACTTGGAGAAGCTGGCGCTGGCGGAAGGACAGGCGACCGGGGAATACATTCGTCCCATTCTGTTGATTCAGGCGGAACGTGTGGACGACGCGGAGCCGTTGCGGGAACAGATGGTCAATGATTTCAAACTCCCAAAAGATGAGATCAAAATTTCCACCGGCGCGCTGGATGAGTTGAAAGACATCAAAGACATCGCGGCGGCGAATTGCCCAGTGCGCTTCATCATCACGGTGCAGAAGTTGAAGGAAGGCTGGGATTGTCCGTTTGCTTATGTGCTGTGCAGTTTGAAGGAAACGCGTTCCGCCACGGCCATCGAGCAAATTGTCGGGCGTGTCCTGCGGTTGCCAAACGTCGAGTTTAAGCAACGCGCGGAGTTGAACCACGCCTATGTATTTTCGGTGTCGGATTCGTTGCCGGCAGTGCTGGCGGAGTTTCAACAGGCATTGGAAGCAAACGGCTTCACACGCGCCGAAGCCGAGGAGATTGTCATACCGGCAGCCACACCATCGCTGGCGCTGGGGAGCCAACCCCGTACCGTAAGTCTGGATCCGAAGAAAGATTTCGATGCGGCTTTGGTGAAAACCAACGCGCCAGTATTGATGGGCAAGGTCACGTTCGACACAACAACCGGTGACGTGAAAGTGCTCGCGCCATTGACCGAGGACGAGAAGCAAGCCCTTTATGTTTGTTTTCGCACAGACACCGCCCGCCAGAAAGCGGAGGCGGCGGTGAATGAAGTGGCAGCGATTGCCGAAGCTTTCGGTGCTGGCAAGCCACGCCCGGCTACGGGCTACGAGAAGCAGGAGAGTTTTATCGTACCATTGCTCGCGCTGCGGCAAGGCTCGCTGTTGTGGGAGCTTGGCAAGACTGATTTGTTGGAGCGGGATTGGAAGCTGTCGGAGAAGGATGCAACGCTCGGCGATGTGGAGTATTCAAGCAAACGTCCCACCGGACGGTTGGCTTCACTCGACGTGGACGACTCCGGCAAAGTCAAAGCAAACGAAGTCCACGAAACCGGGACGGAAGACTTTGTGGGCAAACTGCACCAGCAGGTTTGGGCCATCGCCAGTGACCAGAACTGGACGGATGAGGACTTGATTCAGTGGCTTGACCAGCACATCGAGCATAACGACATCACAGCGGCGGAGTCGGCAGTATTCCTGCGCAAAGTGATTCAAGGTTTGAAGGCAAGTCGAGGCTTGGCGGATGTGAGCGCGTTGGTGTTGGATCGGCACCGGTTGAGGGATGCAATTGCAAGGAAGATCGAACAGCACCGGCAAGCTGAACACAAAATAGCGTTCCAAGAACTGCTGGGTGGGGCGTTGGTGGTGAGCGCCGAGAAGGCGGTGGAGTTCTCGAAGATCATCTACGACCCGTCGTCGTGGTACGAGGGCGGATTCGAGTTTAAGAAACACTACTTTGGAAAGCCCGGTGAATTGAAGTCAAGTGGCGAGGAATATGAATGCGCGGTGTTCCTCGACAACTTGACGGAAGTGAAATACTGGATCCGCAACCTTGCCAAGCGGCCAGATTCATTCCGGCTGCAAACTGCAACGGACTATTTTTATCCCGACTTCCTGTGCTTGCTTCAAGATGGTCGAAGACTCGTCGTCGAGTACAAAGGGAAAGATCGCTACGACGGGATTGATGCGCAGGAAAAGCGTGACGTTGGTGCTGTTTGGGAAGGCCGCAGTAACGGCAAGTGTTTGTTCGTCATGCCCACTGAGCGCAACTGGGCTGTCATCTGTTCAAAGATTGGCACTTGAAATCCGACATCACCAAACTCGTCGCAAACCGGATGACAAGGGATCAGCACGCGGAGCGTGATGAGTACTTTCAGCGCGTTCGAATCCTCGTCATAACGTCCAGCCCGCGCGGTATTCGGTTCGCAGGTACTGGTTGGCGGACTCGATGTTGGTGATGCGGGCAGCGGCGGCGTCCCATTCGATGCGTTTGCCGGCGCGGATGGCGATGTTGCCGAGCAACACGGCTTCGGTGAGCAGACCGGCCCACTCAAAATGACAGCCGGCCTTCTCGCCGCCTTGGATCGCTTCCATCCATTCCTTCCAGACACCACCGCGTCGCGTCAGCATCCTCGGCACGTCCTCGAACTTCTTCGCCCGCTCCGGTGAGAGAATTGCCGGGGTGAACATCTTGCCTTCGTCGCCGATGTAGAGCACGCCTTCATCGGTCAACGGGTTGTTGAGTTCCGACGGGCGCGGCGGTTTCAGGCCGCCATCATACCAGACGACGCGCACCGGCGGCATGTCGCCGCGCGCGGGGTAATCGTAGGTGACGATGGACGCCAGCGGCGCAGTCTCATCGAACAGGCGCGTGGCGGTGGCTTCCACAGCGACGGGGTGCTCCAGTTTCAATGCGCGATACGGCGTGTTGAAATGATGACAGCCCATGTCGCCAAGCGCCCCGCAGCCGAAGTCCCACCAGCCGCGAAAATTCCACGGATGATAGACGCCCTTGGAGTGCGGTGTCCTGCCTCGGTTACCGGCGATTTGCAGTAGTGCCACGTCCTCATCGGACCATTGGTTCTTGAACGGCCGCATCGGCGCGGGGCCAATCCACAAATCCCAGTCGAGCGTCGCCGGAACCTCGTCTTGACCCGGTGGCCGCCTCATGCCTTGCGGCCAAAGCGGCCGGTTGCTCCAGATGTGGACCTCGCGAACCGCGCCGATGGCACCGGCCCAAATGAACTCACAGGTTCGACAGGCTGCTTCGCTGGTGTTGGGCGACGCGGTGACTTGCGTGCACACGCCGGCCTCGCGTGAAGCGGCGAGCACGGCTCGACATTCCTCGATGGTGCGCGTCAGCGGTTTCACGCAACAGACGTGTTTCCTCCGTCGCAGGGCGGCGAGCACGATCACCGCGTGCGTGTGGTCAGGCGTGCCACAATAAACGGCGTCAATCTTGTCGCCTTCGGCGTGGAGCATCTCGCGGTAGTCGCGGTAGCGTCGCGCTTGTGGCCACCTGTCATAAGCTTTCTTCGCATAAACATCGTCCACGTCGCAAAGCGCAACGATGTTGAACCCGGTTTGCTCGCAAGACTTGAGCTGGCCGAATCCGACGCCGCCAACGCCCACACCGGCGAGATTGACCTGTTTGCTCGGTGGCGACTGCCCCGGCCCGCCGAGCACGGAGGCCGGCACGATGGCGGGCATTCCCCAAGCGGCGGCGGTGAGCACGGCAGATGAACGAATGAAGTTGCGGCGGGAGATGGTGGTTGTGTTCATGGTTGTCACTTTTGGGGCAGGCGCATGGTAGCAGAAAGAACCTGGAATGGGAAACTCTGTATCTTGTCCCACCATGCCGCCCTGCCGCAGAAGCGTCGAGGCGCATCCAGACAAGCTGATAATTTTGTCGAATAACGGATTGAGGGCGGGTAATAGTCTCGCCATGAAACAATTCACTGTTGCCGAAGTCGCCGCGACGATTGACCATGCGGTTCTGAAACCGAACTTCACCAATGCCGATGTCGAGAAGCACGCGAAGATGTGCATCGCGCGCGGCGTGTTCAGCATGTGCGTCCGCCCGTCCGACGCGGCGCTGGCTGCGGGTTGTCTCCAGGGCAGCAACGTGCTCGTCTCCGTCGTCATCGGTTTCCCGCACGGACACCACCGCCCCGAAGTGAAGGCGCTTGAAGCTGAGCTTGCGATCCGGGACGGTGCGCGCGAACTGGACATGGTGATGAACGTCGGCAAGTTCCTCAGCGGCGACTTCGACGCCGTGAAGAAGGACATCGCCGCCGTGGTGGCCGTTGCCAAGCCGAAGGGCGTGCTGGTGAAAGTGATTTTCGAAACCGCCTATTTGACGCTCGATCAAATCGCGAAGGCGTGTCTCATCGCGGAGGAAGCTGGTGCCGACTTTGTGAAGACCTCAACCGGTTTCGCCAACGGCACCGCGACGCCGGAGATTATCGAAGTGATGAAGAAGACGGTTGGCGGCCGGGTGAAGATCAAGCCCTCCGGCGGCATTCGCGATTGGAAGACAGCGGTGGGTTATCTCCAACAAGGCGTTGACCGGCTCGGTGTCGGCTCGACGGAAGCCGTGTTGGACGGAGGTCAGGCCAGTGGGAATTACTAGGTCCGTCATTTTGACGTGCTTGGTATTGCAGGCAGCGAACGCTGTGCCGCTGCCCGAGCGTGCTCGCGAATACAAAACGCAGTTGGCCGAAAAAATTCTGCCGTACTGGTACGACACGGCGCAGGACAAGACGAACGGCGGTTACCTCCTCGCCGACCCCGGTCCGGCAAAGGAGAAAGCCATCGTCACACAGGCACGGATGATCTGGACGTTCTCACTGGTGCATCAGAAAGGTTTCTCCGATTCGCGCCGCAACTATCTCAAGGCAGCAGCGCAGGGGTATTGCTTCCTGATCGAGCATTTCCTCGACAAGGAACACGGCGGCTATTTCTGGAAGACCGACCTCGCCGGCAAGCCGGTGAAGCAACACAAGTTCGTCTATGGCCAGTCGTTTGTGATCTACGCGTTAGTCGAGTATCACCGGGCCAGCGGCGACAAGGCGGCGCTCCAACACGCGATGGAGCTTTGGCAGACGTTGCAGAAGCGGGCGCACGACGCAAAACACGGTGGCTGGGTGGAGCATTTCACGCGCGACTGGACGCCGTTGCCGTTGCGCGACCCGTCGGGCGAAGTCGAAGTCGCGGGATTGAAGAGCGCCAACACGCATTTGCATCTGATGGAGGCGCTGACGGAGCTTTACGACACCACCCACGTGGTTGGAGTACGCAAGTCGCTGGAGGAAGCGTTGATGATCAACATGATGTACTTCTACCCTGTCGTCGCCGGGCAGTTGTGTTTCCACCGGAACCCGGATTGGTCGGCGGTAACCGACCCGCGGAGCGCAGGACTCTCATACGGGCACAACGTCGAGTTTGCATGGCTGATGATTCGCGCGGAGAAAGTGCTCGAATGCGAGCTGTCGTGGCTGGAGTTCTACATGCATCTCAACCACGCATTGGAGTACGGTTGGGACATCAAACGCGGCGGCCTCTATCATCGCGGCATCGGCAACGAGCCGGCCAACGACACGAAGAAAGTCTGGTGGGTGCAGGCGGAGATGTTGGCGACGCTGACTGATGCGTTGCAGCACAAGCCGAATCCGAAATATGAAACGGCGTTGGTGAAGCTGCTGGACTTCATCGCCAAGTATCAGGCTGACCCGAAGGACGGCGTCTGGTATGACAGCGTTACCGCCGACGGCCAGCCAAAGAATCCGGCGAAAGCGCACAACTGGAAGGCAAACTACCACGATGTGCGGGCCATCGTGAAATTTGTGGAAGCGTTTGGCGCGCCGTAACCGTAGCGTTTACGGCTGCGGGAACTTCTTGTTGAGGAAGCGACCGTTCTTTTGAATGAGTTCGCCATCGGCGTAGATCTCGCCGCCTTTGTGGAGGTCGCAGACCATGTCCCAGTGGAGGCCGCTGCGGTTCTTGTTGCCGGTTTCGGGATAGCCGGCGCCGAGGGCGAGGTGGATGGTGCCGCCGATCTTTTCGTCGAAGAGCGTGTTCTTGGTGTACCGCTTCACGTTGTAGTTGACACCAAACGCCGCTTCGCCGAGGTAGCAGGAGCCTTTGTCCATCGCGATCATGGCGCGCAGGAACTCCTGGCCTTTGCCAGCTTCGGCTTTGGCGACTTTGCCTTTTTCGAAAGCGAGCCGGATGCCGTCCACTTCGCGTCCGCCGTGGACAGCGGGGAAGCTAAACGCGACGTGGCCTTCGACGCTGTCCTCGACGGGGCCGGTGAAGATTTCGCCGTCGGGGAAGTTGTAATGGCCGTCGCAATTGATCCACTTGTGGCCTTTGACGGAGAAACGAATGTCGGTGTCCTCGGCGACGATGCGAATCTGGCGGCAACGATTGAGGTAGTCAGTGAGCGTTTGTTGTTGTTTGGAGATGCGTTTCCAGGTGTTCATCGGGTTGGCATCGTCAAGGTGTCCGGCGCCGAACACGAAATCCTCGTATTCTTCGAGCGACATCTCGGCGTCCTGAGCGCTGGCGTGGCAGGGCCACTGCGTGCCGCACCAGCGGAGTTTGCCGGCGGCGGCCCGGTCCATGAACAGTTTGCTGATCGGCTTGCGGGCGGAGGAAGCGAGGGCGAGGCGTTTGGGGTCAACGTTGCTGAGGCCCTTGGTGTTTTCATCGGCCCAAATCCCGATGGAGGCGTCAATCTTGCGGACCTTGTGGAGTGCGAACGGGGAGAGCCACTGGAGTTGTTCCTTGTTCGCTTCCGCGTAGAAAATCTCGGTGATGCTGTCGAGCGCGACGTCGGAGATGACGAATGCGCCGCGCCGCAGGGCGGCGCGATAGACGGCGCGGATCAAGGGTGCGGCAATGGCTTCGCCGTTGATGGCGACGATGTCGCGTGGTTTGAGCCTGACAGAATAATCAACGAGAAGCTGGGCGAGCTTCTCGACTCGTGGATCTTTCATAAAGGTTTTCGGTTACTTTCCTTCCTTGGCGACCCGCAGGTAGGTGTTGAAGGCATCCAAGCTGTTGCCGCTGACGCTTCCAATAAGCTTGCCGCTCCGGTCATAAATATCCGTGCGGGGAACGGACTTGATGTCGAATTGTTTGCAGACGGGACTGCCCGTCTTGACGATGTCCACCTTGCGCAGCGCCACGACGGGGTCTTCCTTGTTGATCTTTTCCAGTTGCGACGCGACCGCCTTGGCGGGGCCGGAAGTTTCCGTGTAGAAAAACAGGATGGTCACCTTCTGCGGCGCGAGCAGTTTGCGCAAGTCCACCGGGTTGCCTCCGGGGATGATCATGAACTTCTTGCTGCTCCCACCGAAACTGGCGCCGCTGACCATCATGGCTTGGAACTTCTCGGTTTTGCCGCCTTCCTGCTCGACGGTGAAGACGCCGCCTTCGAACGTGGTGACGGTGCCCTCGATGGCGCCGCGGCTGCGGACTTCCAGCTTGCTGGGGCGCGCGACGAACTCGATGGACTTGATCGTGGCGGCGGACTGGCGCATGTCACCGCCAGTGTCGAGGGTAATATCAAACATCATGTTGCCGTAGCCGCTGACGATGCCGTTGAGCTTCTGGCCGTTGGTCAGATTAATGACATCGGCCTGGACAGCGAACGCGAACACCAGGGAGAGAGCGTAGGGAAATATTTTCATGCTGTGTAATCCTTTGTGGCCATAGCTTGCCAATTGTCGCGTGAAAGTCAAGGCGTAGCGCGCTTCCGCAGAACATAGGCGGCGCTTTGCGGGAACGCATTGGTGTCGGCGGCGTATTCGCTGAGGAACTTCGCCCACTGGTCGGGGGTGGCAGTGACAAGGAACTCATCCTCCGTCTTCCCTTTCAGGTGCGGCAGGTCAACCTGTTTGGCGGCGAGCGATTTCTTGAACCAATTGAAACTCATCGGCACCAGCGACAGACGGTCTTTCTCCAGTTGCACCTTGGCGACAGTGTGGACGGCGCGCACATGGAGGATCCAATAAGGATTGAGGCG
>VHCW01000024.1 GCA_016871575.1 Verrucomicrobiota bacterium | reverse complement strand
CAGGAGAGGTTCTGGGAAACAGACTGTTGGAGTGTTGGTGGAGTGGGTGGTTTTCATAGGTGATTGATCATCACCTATTTGACCGGCCTCCCCGGCCTTCGTTCAATCAATCAGTGAATTATTCAGGCTAAGCAAGCGGATTTCTCTGTATTGCCGGAAAAAAAGAAGCAGCGTACACTGGAAACAATGAGAACCAATACAAGTTATGCGCTGGTCGGAGCTCTGCTGTATGGCCTCGGTTGCCTGTGCAAAGGAGATCAAGATGAAACTGAGCGGTCCGTCATTCCAACATAATCAACCCATTCCGTCAAAATTCACCGGCGAAGGCGCCGACGTGTCGCCCGCATTGAAGTGGGAAGGCGCACCGGTGGACACGAAATCGTTTGCGCTGATTTGCGATGATCCCGACGCGATGAGCGTGGCGGGCCGGGTGTGGGACCACTGGTTGATCTGGAACATTCCTGCGACGGCGACAGAGTTAGCGGAAAATGTCGAGAAGAAGGAGACGGTGCTCGGTGTCGCGAAACAGGGGATGAACGGTTGGCCGCGTCTCGGTTACAACGGCCCAATGCCGCCGCCCGGCCATGGCGTTCATCATTACATCTTCAAGCTGTATGCGCTTGATACTGTCTTGTCGTTACCGGCGCAAGCGACGAAGAAGCAACTATTGGATGCCATGAAGGGACACGTGCTGGCCGAGGCGGAGTTGGTGGGAACATACGAGCGCAAGTGACAACTGCCCGCCAACAAGAACTCATCGGGCCACTTCTGAATGAAGTGTCGCGTTCGTTTTACCTGACGCTGCGCGTGCTGTCGAAGCAGATTCGACCGCAGATTTCACTCGCATACCTGCTGGCGCGGGCGACAGATACGATTGCGGACACTCAAGTCGTCGCGCGCGAAAGACGCTTGGAATTGCTGCGCCAGATGCAGGCTGGCGAAATCAAGGCCGTCGCGGAACTCGTCGAGCATCAGGGATTGCCGTCGGAGCGGATGCTGTTGCAGCGGCTCGATGAATGCTGCGCGATGTTGAAGTCATTTCCTGAAGGCGACCAGAAGCGAATCTGCGATTTGTGGCGGACGATCATTGCCGGGCAGATTTTTGATCTGGAGACGTTTACGGGCGAACTGACGGCGCTGAAGGATGAAGCCGAGTTGGATCGGTACACGTATCTGGTCGCGGGCTGTGTCGGCGAGTTCTGGACGCGGATGTGCGCGGCGAATGTGAAGGGGCTGGAGAGTTGGAGGGATGGAGCGATGGAAGAGAAGGGGGTGCGGTTCGGCAAGGGGCTTCAATTGGTGAACATCCTGCGCGATCTGCCGCGAGATTTGCGAATCGGTCGTTGTTACCTGCCAGTCAGCGAGCCGCAGCACTTGTTGGCAGTGGAAAACTTTCCGGAGATGCAGCCGCTCTACAATCGCTGGCTCGATGCGGCGGTTGCCCACTTGGATGCGGGCTGGCAATACACGATGTCGTACCCGGTGCGGCATTGGCGGTTGCGACTGGCCTGCGCGTGGCCGATCTGGATCGGTCTGGAGACAATCGCCTTGTTGCGCCGTGCGAATCCGCTCGACGCGGCCAAACGGGTGATGGTGCCGCAAGCCGTCGTGAACCGGATGCTCGCCCGGACGGTATTGACGTGTTGCTGCGCTGGCGCGCTTGACCGTCGCTACCGTCAACTGCGCGCGAAAGCTATTTCTTCTGTTCGTCCTTGAACAGTTTGTACTCGACGCTGTCCACGAGCGCTTCCCAACTGGCCTCGATGATGTTGTCATTCACGCCAACCGTGCCCCAGATGGCGGTGCCGTCGGTTGACTCGATGATGACGCGTGTCTTGGCCGCGGTCGCTAATTGCGAGTCAACGATCCGCACCTTGTAGTCGAGCAGTTTCACCTGGGCGATGCTCGGATAGAATTTCTCCAGCGCGGCGCGCAAGGCGCGGTCGAGCGCATTGACCGGGCCGTCGCCTTCGCTGACGGTGTGGACAACATGTCCTTTGACTTGCAGCTTGACGCTGGCCTCGACGATTTTGTGCTCGCCGTTGCCGTGTCGGTCCATGATGACGCGGTAGGCGAGCAGGTTGAAGAATGATTTGTGCCGCTTCAACAACTTCTGCACGAGAATGTGGAAGCTGGCGTCGGCGGCTTCGTATTCGTAGCCGGCGTGTTCGTGTTGTTTGAGTTGGCGCAGGACATCCTTCGCTTCCGTTGAATCCTTGTCCAGATGGATGCCCAGTTCGTGCGCCTTCATGAAGATGTTGCTGCGCCCGCTCAATTCGCTGACGAGCACGCGGCGGCGGTTGCCGACCAGTTCCGGCTCGATGTGCTCGTAGCTGCGCGCCAGTTTTTCGACGGCATTGGCGTGGATGCCGCCCTTGTGGGTGAACGCCGTCGCGCCGGTGAAGGGCTGGCGGACATCATGCCGCAGATTCGCCAGGTCATCCACAAACAGCGACAGTTCGCGGAGACGCCGCAGATTCTCGCGGGGGATGCCGTCGCGCCCCATCTTCAACGCAAGGCAGGGGATGACGGTGGTGAGGTTGCAGTTGCCGGTGCGCTCGCCGAAGCCGTTTATCGTGCCTTGCACTTGTGTCGCGCCGTTTTCGACGGCGGCAAGCGCATTGGCGACAGCGAGGCCGCAATCGTTGTGCGTGTGGATGCCGACCGCACAGCGCAACGCCTTCCGCACCTCAGCGGTGATGCGCGCCACGTCGCTGGGAAGCGCGCCACCGTTGGTGTCGCACAGCACGACGGCATCCGCGCCGGTATCCGCGGCGGCGCGCAGGGTCGCCATCGCGTACCGCGCGTCATCCCTGTAACCGTCGAAGAAATGCTCGGCGTCGTACATCACCTCTTTGCCGTTCTCCTTGAAATAGCGGACGGAGTCGGCGATCATGGCGAGGTTTTCCGGGAGTGTTGTGCGGATGACTTCCTTCACGTGAAGCGGCCAGGTTTTGCCGACCAGCGTGACGACCGTCGTGTTGGCCTTCAACAGCATGGCCACTTGTGGATCATCCTGGCACTTTGCCTGCGCCCGCCGTGTGCTGCCGAACGCCGCGATCTTCGCCTGTTTGAGCTTGCGCCGGGCGGCGGCATCGAAAAAGTCCAAGTCCTTCGGATTCGATCCCGGCCAGCCGCCTTCGACGTAATGGATGCCGAAGGCATCGAGGCGTTCCGCGATGCGGATCTTGTCCGCCACGGAGAACGAAATGCCTTCCGCCTGCGCGCCGTCGCGCAGGGTGGTGTCGTAGATGGCCACGGGTTTGTTCATAACGGCGCACAGACTACGCGCAACCGCCGATGTCGTCAACGGCGCACTCGGAGATGGGAAATGACGTGGTTGTGGCGACCATCGTGCGATAGGCGGCTTGTAGCCGGGCCGTAATGTCGTTGGCCCGGCTCCACGTCACAACGGGTGCAATTTCAATGAGGCTGTTCGTTGCGAAAACCTCGGCGGCAGTATCCAGCAGTTCCTTGGGGAGAGTTGTTTGGTGGGTGGGAATCCCCAGATTTTGCGCCAGGTCCAGCACAACGGATCGCGTCACGCCCGGTAGCGTGCCGTCATCCAGCGACGGCGTGTACAGCATGGCATCTTTGACGACAAAGATATTGCTGGCGCTGAACTCGGCGATTTGTCCCGTTTCGTTGAGCAACAACGCTTCATCGGCGCCTGCGCGTTCGGCTTCCAGCCTGGCAAGGGTGTAAGGAAGGCGGCTGGCGGTTTTGTGGCGGGCAAGTTGCCGGTGAACGCGAATCGAGGAAATGATCGCGCGCAACGCGCGCGGCGCAAATGTCCGCGGTTGGGCGGTGATGACGACAGTGGGTTGGCCGCAGCCGCGGGTCACGGTGAGACGGACGACGCCGTCCCGGATGGCATTGCGACCGAGCAGTTCACGGATGTGGATGCGCGACGGCGGTGGCGCCGGGATCTGGAGCGCTGCGAGCGATTCCGTGAGCCGGGCCAGATGTTGGTCGAGCAGGAAAATCGCGCCGGCGTACGCGCGCATGGTTTCAAATGCGCCGTCGCCGTGGAGGAAGCCGCGGTCGAAGATGCTGACGCGCGCTTCCGTCTCGGGAACGATGTTACCGTTGACGTAGGCGAAGTTGGTCGAGGGCACGGAGGATTCCTTCCGCTTTGGCGAGCGTCTCGTCGTACTCGGCGTCCGGTTCGCTGTCGGCAACAATGCCGCCGCCGGCGTGAAACGTCAAGAGGCCGGATTGGTGGACCACGGTGCGAATGGCGATGTTGAAGTGGCTGTTGCCGTCGTGGCCAAAATAACCGATGGCGCCACAATAAACGCCGCGCGCGTGCGGTTCGAGTTCGTCAATGATCTCCATGGCGCGGATTTTCGGGGCGCCGGTGATGGAGCCACCGGGGAAACAGGCGCGCAGGGCTTGGACGTGGCTGACATCGGGCCGCAATTGACCGGCGACGGTGGCGACGAGATGATGGACGGTCGCGTAGCTTTCGACCCGAACCAGATCGGGAACATGGACGCTGCCGAATTCGCAGACCTTGCCGAGATCGTTGCGTTCGAGGTCGGTGATCATCAGCAGTTCGGCGTTGTCTTTCGGCGAGCGGAGCAGGTCGCGGGCATCGCGGTGGCGCGGCAATGTGCCCTTGATCGGGCGCGTGAGGATGTCGCGACCGGCCAGGCGCAGGAAGCACTCGGGCGAGGAGGATAAGATTTGGGCATCACCGATATCGAGGTAGGCGCAGTAGGGCGCCGGGTTGGCGGCGCGCAGCGCGGCGTACAATTGCAGCGGCGAAGCAGTGATGCCGCACTGGAATCGCTGGGAGAGATTCACCTGATAGATGTCCCCGTCCGCGATGTAGTCTTTTGCGCGTCGAATGGCGGCGCGGTATTGGTCCTGGGAGAAGTTGGAATGTAGCGGGGGCTGATCGAGTCGCGGATTTTTGTTATAATTATAACAAAAAGGCGCGACGGGGGCATGGGCGGCCGGTGAGGACGTGCGCCATGCGGTGTGCCGGTGATGATCGAAGGTCAGCACGTCGTCGTAGAACGCAAACCAGCAATCAGGGAGGCGAAGGTCATCGCGCGCGGTTGCGGGGAGTTGCTCGATCAGATTCTTGAGGTCGTAGCCGAAATAGCCGATGGCGGCGACCGGCTTGTGTTTGGCCAGAAGTTCGTCGAGGGCGCCAAAGGGATCGGTTGCGTGGTCGCGGCCGGCTTTGAATCGGAAGATATGGAACGGCTCGGCGGCCAGGATCGAATGGCGCTGTTCTTCGCCCGTCGTGGCGGTGTCGAGCCATGCGCAGAAGGGGCGTTGTGCGAACTCCGTAAAACGTTCGCATGGCTCACACCATGGAAGCGCGGTGATGTTCACGCAAACGTCAACAGGTCGCGCACGACGGCTTCGTCCTTGCGCGGGGTGATGAGGGCGACATTCAGTCCGCGATTCCGGAACAGCGCGGAGGCGACGGCCTTGACGTCAGCGGCGGTGACGGTTTCGAGTCTGCGTTCGATTTCGTCCGGAGCGGGGATGAAGCCGTAGGCCATGAGGTGTTCCCCGATCCAGAGCATTTGATTGCTGGTGCTCTCCAATCCGAGGCGCATCTGGCCGATGGCGTAGTCTTTGGCTCGTTTCAATTCCGCCACGCCGGGCGGTTCTTGGGTTGTCTTCTTCAGTTCCCGAAGGATCAACGTCAATGCGCGCGGCAGCCGTTTCGTGTCCAGCCCGGCGGAAACAAGAAAGGCGCCGGTGTCGGAAAAATAACTTCCCGCGGACTGGATGGAGTACGCCAGTCCGTGTTGTTCCCGGATGACTTGGAAGAGGCGCGAACTCATGTTTTCGCCGAGAATGACGCTGAGTAGTTTTGCGGCAAAACGGCGGTCGTCGTGCCGCGAGAACCCCCGGATGCCAAGCGCGAGATGGGTTTGCTCGACGTTCTTGCTGAGGAATCGCAGGCGCGGCGCGCGTTGGTCGTCTTGGGCGTCGGTCCACCGCATTCGTTGGCCGTGTGGGTGAGAGGACAAGGCTCTGCCAACACGTTCGACCACGAAATCATGCTGGCAATGACCGGCGACTGCCACGACGGTGTTGGCGGCAGTATAATTGCGATTCTTGAACGCCAGCACGCCGGCGCGGTGAATGGCGTCGAGCGATTCGACGGAACCGGTCAGCGGACGCCCCAATGGCTGGTTTGGCCAGAGGGTGTCGGTGAGGAGTTCCTGGGCATGGTGATCGGGCTGGTCTCGATACATCAGGAGTTCTTCCTTGATGACGCCGCGTTCCTTCCGGATGTCGGCCGCGGCAAACCGTGGATGTGAGTACATGTCGGCGAGCACATCCAGCAACGTCGCGAAATGGCGGTGGCTGGCTTTGGCGTAGTAGCAGGTGTGTTCCTCGCCGGTGAATGCGTTGAGGTAGCCGCCGATACCCTCGACGGTCTGGCTGATTTGCCTGGCAGACCGGCGGCGGGTGCCTTTGAACAATAAATGTTCGATGAAATGCGAGATGCCGCTCTGCTGTTTGTTCTCGCAGCGGCCGCCGACGCCGATCCAGAGGCCGAGCGCGACGCTTTCCATGCAAGGCATTTCGGCGGTGGCAACGCGCAGCCCGTTGGGCAGGGTGGTGACGTTGTACATACTCAGGCTGGTTGCGGCGCGTTGCGGCGTTTCAAGTCGCTGGCGGAAATGATCTCAATGGCGTGGCGCACGTCGTCGGTCACGTGAAACAGGCTCAAGTCCTCTTTGCTTACCAGTCCGTTGGCGAGCATCCGGTTGTGCAGCCAGTCCACCAGGCCGGACCAGTAATCGCTCCCGACAAGAACCACCGGGAACTTGGCGATGCGATCGGTCTGGATCAAGGTGATCGCTTCCGTAAACTCGTCCAGCGTGCCGTATCCGCCGGGAAAGAGCACGAACCCGTTGGCATATTTCACGAAACAGAGTTTCCGAATAAAGAAGTAATGAAAGTTCAACTGGCGGTTGGCGTACGGATTCGGTTTTTGCTCGTGTGGCAACTGGATGTTCAACCCGACCGAGATACCGCCGGCTTCGGCGGCGCCTTTGTTGACGGCCTCCATGATGCCGGGGCCGCCGCCGGTAATCGCGGCGTAACCAAGTTTGGCTATCCAAGCCCCCATCTCGACAGCCTTCTCATACCACGGGTCTCCCGGCGGAGTGCGCGCGCTGCCGAACACGGTGATGGCCGGGCCGAGCTTGCTCATTTCCTCGAAGCTGTCAACGACCTCCGCCATGATTCGGAAGACGCGCCACGGATCCTGCATGGTGAAGCTGGCATTGGGGGGATTGATCATGCCCCACTAATACCGCCGGGCGGCACGCAGGTCAATGATGTCGCCGGTCTTCCCGTGCTGCGCCGCACACAACGCCGTTGACTCGCTTCCTGCTGCCGATTATCAGTTAGCCGTTGTGAGAACCTTTTTGCGATGGATGACGCACTCGTTGTGGCCGCCATTGGTGGCCGTCGTCATCTGTCTCTTGTACTTGAACATTCATGGTTTCCCGGAACCGGTCTGCGAGTTCGTCCGCAAACAATTTCGCCAGAACGGCTACATCGTGCATTTTGACAGTCTGCGCCTGGACTGGTTCAACGGGATTGTCGCCCAGGAACTTGTTCTGGCCGATGCGGCTCGCCCTGAAGAAACGCTGATTCGCATCACGGAAGTCGTCCTGCAGATTCAGTGGATGGAACTGATGGCAGGACGGAATGCGCTTAGCGGTCTTCGCATCGTCAACGCGCGGATTTCGGCTTCCATGCCCCCGGATGAACTCGGCAGCGAACTGTTGACCGCATCCGGGGCGCATGCGACGCTTCGGTTCGAGCCGCACGGCGTGATCCACATCGAGCAGCTCACCGGGATGTACTGCGGTGTCTTCCTTTATGTCACCGGACGCATCACGCAGGCCGGGGCGCAACGTCCGGTCAAACCGCTCCGCGCCGACAAGCTCAGCATCATCTCGACGGCGTTGCGCGAGCTGCACGGTGTGCGCAGCGGCGCGCCGTTGGATCTGTATCTTGACTTCGATGTGAACCTGGATCAGCCGATGGAACTGCGCGCGCGCGTGCGCCTGCACGGCAATCGCCTGCGTTATCGCCGCTTGGCAATCCACAGCATTGAATTGGATGTCGGCATGGAAGAAGGCGCCATTCGCATTCATGGCGCCTCGGCCCGGCTCGCCGGTGGCGAGTTGCAGATCAGCGGCAGCTACGACTTGGGCAAGGGCCAAACCGATCTCCGTCTGAAAAGCACGTTTGACCTGACGGTGTTGCGTCCGCTGCTCCCGCCCGATGTCGAAAAGGCGCTGCCCCCATTCCAGTTTTTTCAGCATCCGGACATCGCGTTGCGCTACCTGCTTTCACCCGAGACAGGCACCGTGCCGGTGTTGAGCGGGACGATCAAGGTTGGCGAGATGGCATTTCGCGATGTTGAGTTTCGGGCGATCACATTTGATTTCGAAAACCGCGGCCCGGAAATCAAGATCTCCGACGCGCGCGTGGTCATGAGGAAGGGGGCGTTGACCGGGCACGGGCAATACCACATCGAGAGCAGCGATTTTGCCTATGAATTTGACAGCACGCTGGACCCGACGACGCTGTTGCCGTTGATGACGCCGATCATGCAGCGGTGGGTGTCCCCTTGCGGCTTTGAGGAGCCGCCGCACATCGTCGCAAAGGTTCGTGGCGACTTTGTGGATCCTGACGCTTTCGCCTATGACGCCGAAGTCACCGCTGCTGGTTGCAGCTACCGTGGGGTGCCGCTGCAGCAGGCTGCCGGGTCGCTTCGGTTGCGACGAAACCGGCTGGACGTCCGCGACCTCGTCCTTCAGCGAGAGGACGGCCAACTCACCGGTGAACTCACGGCCGATTTCGATTACCAGCAGCTCATCTTCAACATGCGCTCCACTGCCAATCCTGTTCCGATGGCGGCGATGCTTGGCCCGACGGCGGCCAAGACGATGGAGCCTTATCGCTTTGGGACAAACCTCAACGCGGCCGCGAAAGGATTCATTGACTTTGCCAATCCCGATCGGGTTGCGTGGTCAGCCGATGTCCGGGATGAGGATTTCTCCTGGTGGAAACTGACGGCCGCGCGCAGCCACGGCCAACTCCAGTTTCATCATCACCAGTGCCGGCTGGAACTGGACGCGGAAGGTGTCACCTACGGCACGAACCGCGCCGAGCGCGTCACGACCGTGCTCCTCATCAGCACCAATCGCGTCAATGCCACCGGCGTCTCCATCAAGATGGACGGCGGCCGCGTCAGCGGAACAGCCGCCGCAGATGTGCCGCGGCAACGCGTGGACTTCCAGTTCCAAAGCACTGCCGATCCACGGGCGCTGGCTTCGTGGCTCGGTCCCAAAGCCGCGAAACAACTGGAGCCATACCAGTTTGGCTCCAACACGGTTGTTCGCGCGTCGGGAGTGGCTGACATGCTCGAATCGAATCAAACTTGCTGGGCCGCAAATTTGGTGACGGATGGCTTTGCGCACAACCAGTTCACTGCCGAGCGACTTGATGCGGACCTTTCGCTCACCAACGACATTCTCCGCGTCCAAGCCCGTTCCCAGGGATCCCGCTGGTGGAAGTTCGGAGCCGAGCGACTTGATGCGGACCTTGTCCACAGCAACGCCATCCTGAGTGTCCAAGCCCGTTCCCAGGGTCTTACCTGGTGGAAGCTCAAAGCAGAACAAGCCACGGCCACGCTGACCGCCTCCACCAACACACTGGCGATTCGCGATTTCGACGCCACGGTCTGTGGAGGCACACTGCGCGGACAAGCCGATATTCAGGCCATCGGCACGAACACCGCCTTCCAATTTGCCCTTGATGCGCAAGATTCCGACATCCGTCGAATACTTCAGTGCATGGGGAATCCCGATCCCAATGCCAGCGGACGGCTCAAAGGGCGGCTCGAACTCGCCGGTGCTGGGAGCGAACTGGATACATTCCGGGGCCAAGGCTCCTTTGAGATTGCCGAAGGCGTCCTGTTGGAGGTGCCTGTGTTCGGCATCTTCTCGCGAATCCTCAATCTCGTGGTTCCCGGTCTCGGTTCCGCCTCCGTCACGAAGGCAAACTGCACCTACAATATCGCGAACGGGCAGGTGAAAACCGACGATCTCCAGTTCGAGACCGGCGCGGCGGCCGTTCGGAGTCGAGGCGTCATCGGCCTTGCCAGGGGAGACTTGGACTTCCGCGTCGAGGCGCAGCCATTGCGTTCCTGGCCGGGCATCAACATTCTGACTTGGATGTTCGGCAAGATTTTCGAGTACAAAATCGGCGGCACGATTGACAACCCCAACTGGCGTCCCACGCGCCTGCCCAAGGAAATCCTGCCCCATAGCGGGGGCAAACCCGCCGAATCCAAACCGGACAACCCGTGAACATCGAACTCATCACCACAGGATCAGAACTTCTGCTCGGCTTCGCGGTCAACACCCACCTCAATTTCCTCGCGCGCCAAGTTGCCCCGCTCGGTCTCCGCATCTCGCGCCACAGCACGGTTGGCGACGACGCCGATGCGTTGCGCGCCGCCGTTTCCGAGGCGCTCGCTCGCACGGAGATTCTCGTGATCACCGGGGGACTTGGTCCCACCAGTGACGACATCACGCGCGCTATTGTTGCCGACGTCTTGCACCGGCCTTTGCATCTTGACCCAACGGTGGCCGAAGCGATTCGAGAGCGCTTTCGCAAACGCCACCGCGAAATGCCGGAAAAGAACCTCGTGCAGGCGATGGTTCCCGAAGGCGCGCGAGTTCTTCCCAACCGCAACGGCACGGCGCCGGGGCTGGCCATTGCGCACGATGGCAAAACCATTTTCCTGTTGCCCGGGCCGCCCCGCGAACTGGAACCGATGTTCACGGAATCTGTGCTTCCGCTGCTGCCGCGATGCGCTGGTTCTGAATGCCGAATCTACAAGGTCGCCGCGTTGCCCGAATCCATCGTCGAGCAACAAGTGGCACCATTGCTCGCGGACATCGCCGGCCTTGAGCTTGGGTACTGCGCCCGTCCCGGCGAAGTCGAGGTGCGGGTCATCTCCGGTCTCCCCGCACAACTTGCCGAGGCGGATGCCCGAATCCGCCGCTCGCTTGGTGACGACATGTTCGGCACCGGTGGCGTTCGAATGGAAGAAGTTGTCGTTCGGCTGCTCTCTGATGCCGGCAAGACAGTTGCGACCGCTGAGTCCTGCACCGGCGGACTCATCGCCCACCGCCTGACCAACGTCAGCGGTTCGAGCGCAGTGTTCCTCAATGGCTGGGTCACCTATTCTAATGCCGCGAAACAGCGCGACACCGGTGTCTGTGACGAGACATTGAAACAGCACGGCGCCGTCAGCGAACCAGTTGCCCGCGAAATGGCTGAAGGCGCGCGCACACGTTCCGGCGCCGACTATGCGCTCAGCGCCACGGGCATCGCCGGCCCGACGGGCGGGTCGTTGGATAAACCGGTCGGCCTCGTGTTCATCGGCCTCGCTACGGCAACGGGCACCCAGGTGCAACGCTGGCAATTGGCATTTGACCGTGAGACGTTCAAGTTTTTCGTCAGCCAAACCGCGCTCGACATGTTGCGACGGGTCGTGTTGGCGTCCACGCGCCAAGGGGGCGCATGAGACGCTTTACTCGCGCGAGGAGTATTTTACCGAGGAGTATTTCTGATTGCATGACGCTGGCATGACCGTTATAGTCACGCCACCAAATGGTCGCGGACGTGGCGGAATTGGCAGACGCGCAGCGCTCAGGACGCTGTGGGTAACACCGTGGAGGTTCGAGTCCTCTCGTCCGCACCAACCACTCTTTTCCCCCTCGCAATAAAGAACAAACGATCGTCAGGACGGGAAAAGCCCTTTGTCGTTGTGCAGTGGTTATTTGTCGGCTGGGGCCAGGGCGAGGGAGGTCTGGATGGCGTATTCGCAGGTGCAGCCGGCGCTGGCTTCGGGGATGAGGATCAGGCCGCCCGCAGGAATGGTGTTGATCCAGCAACCGGGCCGCGTGGCAGTGGATAACGGCGTGCGCCGGCCATTCTGGAGATCAAACATGTACGGGACCTTCGCCTCCGTGAACCGGCTGAAAGCGCAATACCGCGAAGTGGACAGCGTCGCGCATTTGTGGCTCTTTTCCCATTTCCATCCTTCATAGGGTTTTCCAGTCGCCAAGTAGCAGGCAAACGCCGGGCCGTACACGACGTCACCCACAATCGCAGGATGCTGCACCTGTTCGCCGTGCGCATCGGACAACACGTAATCGTAATTCGGAGTGGCCGTGACCTGCCATTTGGGTTCGCCCGTGCGGGCATCGAACGCCCGCAACTCGTAGCGCACACGCGTCAGTTGCTTCGGTTTGATCTGCCCATTGGTTTCCGCCGTCGAGACGGTGGCATGGCGACTGCCGGAAATCAGCAGCGTCTCCTTCGCATAACTCGCGTAGATGATTTGTTGCATCATGCCCAGGTCGGCATCCTTGGCCCAAACGGGTGCGCCCGTTTTCAAGTCCAAGGCCACAAGGCGGGAACCTGCTCCCGTCAAGTCGCGCAACAGAATCCGTCCGTCCGGCGATGCCAGCGTTTGCTCATTGGTGCTCTCGACGAAATAAATCCGGCCATTGCCGATGGCCACGGTGGGGTTGATGATCGCGCCGCGCCGCGCCGGGTATTCCCACGCTGGTTTGCCGGTGGCGTGGGAGACTGCAAAGAGGGAAAAACTGCAGATGACCGGCTGGTCGCTTTTCCACACAATAATGTCCTCGGCTTTTCCCATGGCCCGCAATGATCCACCCGTTTTCGCCACGCTGCCGATAATCATGCCGTCCACCGTCGCCAAGTAGCCCCAGGCCTTTTGGGGCAGCGAGCCGGGAGCCGGAATTCGCTTCGCGAGTTTTCCCGTTTGCGCATCCAAGACCAGACAGGCATCGCCCGCGGCCACCAACAAGTGGGAGTCTGTGGCCGCGATGCAACTCGAGTCTTTGAATGCAGCGACGCGCACCGAATCGGGAACCTGTTGTTCCCAGAGGACAACACCATTGTAAGCATCCAGCGCCGTCAGGTGGTTGAACCCCGGCACGAAGAGCCGTCCATTTACGAACAAAGGAGCCGGTCCTTTTTTGTGGCGGTCCACCATGTCGCGCGGTCCGGGGCGACCGAACCACTGCAAATCCATCGGCACGGGGCGAATCTCGTCGCCGCTGCATGCCGTGTTGCCTGGGTCGGCGTAGAAGTGCGACCATTCGCCGCTGCCGGGCGGACGGCCTTTGCGGGCAACGCCGCAGGTCACGCCGCCGGTGCTCACCACTCGCCACTCCGGTAAGGCGCGTCCCCAGGCGGCCAACGGATGCGCCGGTTTTCCTCCGGGGCGAACGATCATGGCGACAGTGCCACCATACGGACGCAAAACACGAAGCACCTGATCTGCGAGGGGAAGATTCTCGCCGGTTGTTAATACCTCTTCAGAGACGATGAGATTGGCAAAATGTTTTGGGTAAGGCAAAGCTCCGGCGTCGCCTTGATGAACTTCAATCCGTTTCCCATACAGGCCGGCTTTCAGCAAGGCATCGCGCATGACCTTGACCTTTGCGGGGTTTTCCTCATGGCAGATGACGCGAAATTCCGAGCGACGGGCGATTTCGCAAGCCAATTGCCCGGTGCCTGCCTGCAGCACGAGGCAATACCCTTTGGTTGTGCCGGCGGTGCGGATGGCGATTTCGGCCGCTTGGGCCAGCAAAGGGTTCTTGGGATAGACTTGCGTGTCCGTGGGGGTGGATGTCACGCGTTGCGCGGTGGCCGTCCCGGCTTGGAAACAGACTGTCTGTCCGTTGTCGAGGCTGGCGTAGAGGCGGTTGTTGCAGAACGCCAAACCCTCGACCTTGCCGTCAAGGTTGCCCGACCAAAGTTCCTTTCCGTCGTTCGCGGCGTGGACCGTGACTGCGCCCGATCCGGCGGTGACAATCTTGTCGCCGACCAAGATCATGGTGGTCGCATGCCGCGCGGGGAGGGACCACCGGGCAGGCGTCTCTTTCACGCGCTTCTGCTCTGCGAGATAAGTGGCGCGATCCATGGCGGAGAGTTGGCCGTTATGCAAGAGGAACACGTCGTCATTCCGCACCAGCACCGAGTCGCCGTGGGCGCGGTGAATAGGGATTATGGACCCGGACTTGAACCAATGAAACTGTCCGTCCTCGCTGGGGCCGGTCACCAGTATGCCCTCCGCCAGCAATGCCAGCGAACCGCCGACCAGGTTGGATTTCCAAGGATTCGGTTTCCCGTAGCGGAGCATCGGTTCGCCATCGCCGCGGTCACAGCCGCGGAAACCGAACCGGCCCGTGGCCAGGAAAAGCTGGTTCGAGGAAGCCAGCATCGTTCCTTGGGAAGTGAATTCGAGCGGCTGCTTGAACAGCGGTTCCCCTGAGTCCGCTCGGACCCCGCAGAGATAAACCCCGTGTTCTGGAAACAAACCGGCTGTGAAATAGACTGTGTTGGCATCCGCCACCAATCCGCCACGCACCGGCCAGAGCGAGATCATGCGTCCATTGCCCGGCAACCGACGGTTAATTTCTCCGGCACGATACTTCCATCGGAGTTCCCCCGTGCGTGCGTCAAGCGCATAGAGGTGCCCATCATCGGCGCCCGCAAACAGCGTGTCTTTGTAGAGGGCCGGCGGCAGTCGCACCGGGCCTTCCGCGACGAACCGCCACCGCACCGCGCCGGTGGCCGCGTCCAAACAATACACGGCGTCCTCCGAGGAAGAACCGTAATAAACCGAATCCGCGTTGGCGACGACGTGAAAGGCGTGATCGAAGGTCAGGGTGGACTGGAGCGGCCCGTGCATGACCGCGTAATTGGTCTTGGCCGGTTCCGGCCAGGCGGGAACAGGCGGCTGCGCGGGAACGTGAGTCCACGCCCTGGAGAGGGGCAAGGTGAGCGATTCGGTTGAGATGGCGGACCGTTGGACGTTGGCGCGAAACGTCGGCCATTCGGCTGTCCATGCTGGATTGACGAGCAAAAGTCCGCCCAAGAGGAGGCATTTCGTGGATGGCGCTGCATTTCTCATAGTGGTTGGCCCGCAAGATTGCAGAGGAATGGATGGCTGCCAAGCGGATTTCATCAAAGCCGCCAAGTTTTCAAGAAAACACCACAGCGAAGTGTCCTCTTGTTTTTCTTGGTTGAAATGATACTCTTCCATTTGATGGCGCGGATGTGGAGGTGTGAATCCTCTGGTTCGCCCCAGCGAATAGACACCAATGAAACTGACGCAGTGGACAATCGGTTGCCTCGCGCTCCTGGCGTTCGCCAGCAGCGCGCTCTCCGCGTCGGTCAACGACCGGAGCCGCTGGACCAGCCTCGACAAGATCCGCGACGCCATCAACAACCCGCGATCGCCCGGCCGTACCGTGGAGACGCCAACCGTGGACATGAAAGGCGCTCCGATCAAAGGCCGCGACGTGCCGCTGCGCGATTTGTCCACGAGACCGACGCCCGGAATGCGCGAGGTGACGACGGTTGACCAAAAGAGCGTGGACTTGAAACGCCGCGATCTGTCCACCTACGATACGCCGGTGCGCGGGACTTCCGTGGGCAATTTCACCGCCAAACGCGCTCCCGTTGCCGACAAGATGCGCCCCGATACCGCCAAGATGTACGCGACGGACAGCGCGCCGATTCCCGGCCGTCGCATTCAAGTCGGCTCCCCCGAAGGACTCGAAGAGTTGCACAAACAACTCAACCGAAGACCATGACCGCCGTCGTCAGGCTGCCGCGATGTTGACGAGTTTGCCGGGGACGACAATCACTTTCTTGACCTGCTTGCCCGCGAGGAACGGCTGCACGTCGGCGTGAGCCAGTGCCAGCTTCTCCAACTCCTCTTTCGTGGCCTTCGCCGACACGGTCAGACGGGCGCGGACCTTGCCGTTGACCTGCACGACAATCTCAACGGTGTCCTCGACCAGCAATGCCGGGTCGTACGTCGGCCACGGTTCGCAGGCGAGCGACTTGGTGTGGCCGAGTATCTGCCAGAGTTCCTCCGCCAGATGCGGCGCGTATGGCGCGAGCAACAACACGAACGGTTCCAGTACCGTGCGTGGTCGCGATTGCTGCGCGGTGACTTCGTTGACGAAGATCATCATCTGCGAAATCGCCGTGTTGAACGCCAGCGCCTCGATGTCCTCGCCGACTTTCTTGATCGTTTGGTGCAACACCTTGAGCAACGCCGGGCTGGGGGACGAGTCGTCCAGTTCCTCGTACAACCGCCAGACGCGGCCGAGGAAACGGTAGATGCCCTGTACGCCTTCCATGCTCCATGGCTTCGTCGCTTCGAGCGGCCCCATGAACATCTCGTAGAGACGCAACGTGTCCGCGCCATACTCGCGCACAACATCGTCGGGGTTGATGACGTTGCCCCATGACTTGCTCATCTTCCGGTTGTCCTCGCCGAGAATCATCCCTTGATTCACGAGCCGCGTGAACGGCTCCGGCGTCGAGACGTGACCGAGATCGTAGAGCACCTTGTGCCAGAACCGCGAGTAGAGCAGGTGCAACACCGCGTGTTCCGCCCCGCCGACGTAGAGGTCAACGGGCATCCAGTACTTCTCCTTGTCCTTCGCCACGAACGCCGCGGCGTTGTGCGGGTCAATGTACCGGAGGTAATACCAGCACGAGCCGGCCCATTGCGGCATCGTGTTCGTCTCGCGTTTCGCCGCCGTGCCGCACTGTGGGCATTTGCAATTCACCCAATCGGTCGCCTTCGCCAACGGCGGTTCCGCGTTGCCCGACGGCGAGTAGTCCTTCATTTCCGGTAATTGCAATGGCAACTCGCTCTCCGGCACCGGCACGGTGCCGCATTTCGGGCAGTGGACGATGGGAATCGGCTCGCCCCAGTAACGCTGGCGCGAGAACAGCCAGTCGCGGAGCTTGTAGTTCACCGCAAACTCGCCGACGCCGCGTTCGCCGAGCCATTCGGTGATCTTCTTCTTCGCCTCCGGCGTCGGCAGTCCGGTGATGAGGCCGGAGTTAACCGAAATGCCGTCGCCGACAAATCCGATCGGATCGGACTGATCGGTTGGACTGACGACAATGCGCACCGGTAAGTTAAACTTTTGGGCGAACTCCAGATCGCGGGTATCGTGGGCGGGGACGGCCATGATGGCGCCGGTGCCGTAGCCCATCATCACGTAGTCGGCGATCCAAATCGGAATCTTCTCCTCGTTGACCGGGTTGATCGCGCAGGCGCCGGTGAAGACGCCGGTCTTTTCCTTGTCCGCCATGCCGCGTTCCAACTCGCTCTTCTTCGCAGCCACGGTCCGATATGTTTCAACCGCGGACTTCTGGTCCGATGTGGTGATACATTCGACAAGCGGATGTTCGGGTGCGAGAACCATGTACGTCGCGCCGAACAACGTGTCCGGTCGGGTCGTGAACACTTCAACCCCGAACTCTGAACCGTGAACCTCGAATTCGACGTTGGCACCTTCACTGCGCCCGATCCAGTTGCGTTGTTGTTCCTTGATGGAGTGCGGCCAGTTGACGTGTTCGAGGTCGGCGAGCAGGCGCTCGGCGTAGGCGGTGATGCGGAGAATCCACTGGCGGAGCGGACGACGGTAAACTTCCTTGTGGCCGCGACGGTCGCAGGTGCCGTCGGCGTTGACTTCCTCGTTGGCGAGGACGGCTTTGCAGCCGTCGCACCACCAGACCGGGATCTCGGCTTCGTAGGCGAGACCTTTCTTGAATATCTGGAGGAAAATCCACTGTGTCCACTTGAAGTAGTGCGGGTCGGTCGTGTCCACTTCGCGATCCCAGTCGTAGCTGAAACCGAGCATCTGGATTTGCCGGCGAAAGGTATCAATGTTCTTCTTGGTCGTGACGGACGGATGGGTGCCGGTATCAATGGCGTATTGTTCGGCGGGGAGGCCGAACGCGTCCCAACCCATCGGGTGGAGGACGTTGAAGCCGCGCATCCGTTTGTACCGGCAGAAAATATCGGTGGCGGTGTAGCCTTCCGGATGGCCGACGTGCAAGCCCGCGCCGGAAGGGTAGGGAAACATGTCGAGGACGTAGAGCTTGGGGGATTGGAGTGGTGGAGTACTGGAGTGTTGGGGATCGCGAGCAGCGAAGGTTTTGTTTTCGAGCCAGTGTTGTTGCCACTTCGGCTCGATCTGGTCGAACGGATATTTCTTGCGGAGTTCAGGCATAGCGGCGCGGACTATAACGGCAGGCTCGGAGCGTGACAAGGAAAGGTTGGCCAAGCGGCTCCAGTTTGGGTACACTACAGCCATGATGGTGCGTGAAGAAAAGGCGTTGTACGAGTTTGAGCGGCAGGACACAGCCCGCTTGGATTCTGTGCTGACAACGGAGAAGGCGTTTCGCCTTTACGATGCGATGTGGGAAATGGCGCGTGCATCAGGAGCCTTACAGTGCGGTAACCCACTCGAAGGCATTGAGGTGGATATCGAGGTGGCACGGACGGTGAACGCGCTTCAGGAGGCCGCTGGTGTTTGAGCAACTGATGGCGAGGTTGGGAAAGACGTTGGACGCCGCCAAGATTCCGTACATCGTGATCGGCGGCCAGGCAGTGTTGCAACACGGTGAACCGCGATTTACCCGCGACATTGATATTTCGCTCGGCGTGGATAGCGACGGCGTGAACACAGTGCTGGGGGCAGTAGCGGCATGTGGACTCAAGCCGTTGGTGGAGTCCCCGAAGACCTTTGTCGAGCGCACGTACATTTTGCCCGTTCACGATCCAGAGACGGAGATTCGTGTGGATTTCGCCTTCACGTTTTCCCCGTTTGAACGGGAAGCAATCTCACGTGCCGTGCGTCTGCACATCGGCGGCTATGATGTGGCTTATGCGACTGCGGAAGACCTCATCATCCACAAGCTGTTCGCGGGGCGGCCTCGCGATATCGAGGACATCCGAGGCGTGCTCGCACGCAAACAGGGGAAGGTGGATCGCGATTATCTGCGTCGTTGGATTCGACAGTTCTCGCAACTCGAAGGCAAAGGCCATTTGTTGCCGCAACTGGAGGAGTTGTTGGCCGAATGTCAGGAGCGATAATCGCAGTCCGGGAACGATCCTATTCCTTCGTGATCAGCCGGATGGCCCGGTCATAGGACCAGTATTCCCACGTCCAGTTGATCATCACCATGAGTTTGTTCCTGAACCCGATGAGTTGGAGCAGGTGAACGGTCAGCCACAACACCCACGCCACAAAACCGGAAAACCGCAGCTTGCCCAACTGCGCCACCGCCTGGTGTCGGCCAATGGTGGCCAGCGATCCGGAATCTTTGTAGATGAAAGTGACACAAGGTTGGCCGTTGATCATGCGGCGGATGTTCCCGGCAGCCGTCTCGGCCTGTTGCATCGCCACGGGCGCCACCATCGGCAACGGTTCGCCACCCGCGTCCAAACAGGCGGCATCGCCAATGACAAACAGTTCGGGATGATCCGGTGCCTGGAGGGTTGGAGTGACGACGATCCGTCCTTGCCGTCCTTGTCGAAGTCCCAGCCCGCACGTCAAGCTGGCGGCCCGGATTCCCGCCGCCCAGATCAGCGTGTGTGTCGGGAGTGCGTCGCCGTTCTTGAGCAGGATGCGGTGACCGTCGTAGTCGGAGACCGCTGCCCCGAATCGCACCTCCACGTGTTTGTGCCGCAACGTCTCGGTCGTTGCCTTGCGCAGAGACTCGGGGAAGTTGGCCAACAATCTGTCGGTCGCTTCCAACAGTACCACGCGCGCCTCGTTGAAGTGGAGGCGGGCATAATCCTTGGCCAGCACCATGCGGACCAGTTCCGAGAGCGCGCCGGCGCTTTCGACTCCGGTGGGACCGCCGCCGGCCACCACAAACGTCAACATCGCGCGTCGCTTCTCGGTGTCGCTTTCCTGGGCTGCCAATTCGAATATCTTGAGGAGGTGGTTGCGGATGGCGACCGCGTCATCAACGTCCTTGAGGCCGAAAGCGTGTTTGGCAACCGAGTCCAATCCGAAATAGTGGGTCATGCCGCCCACGGCCAAAACCAGATAATCGTATGGCAGATCGCCGGTGGAAAGCCTGAGGGTTTTGGCGGCCAGATCGGCGCCCGTGGCCTCCGCGAGGCGGAACTCGACATTCGGCTGGTTGTGGAAAATGGCGCGCACCGGATAGGCAATGTCCATCGGCGAAAGACCGGCGGTGGCGACCTGGTAAAGAAGCGGCTGGAACAGGTGATAGTTGTGCCGGTCAATGAGGACGATCTTCACGGCGGTGTCGCGCAACGCCCGCGCCACGCGCAAACCGCCAAAGCCGGCCCCAATGATGGCAACGACAGGTGGATGTTCCGTCATAAGCACGTTTCGGGTGGGAACCTATCAGACAGACGATATATCCGCGATTGGAAATTTTCTGCAAATCAGTGGAATAAAAAGTTGACACGATGCGGGGTGTAATTTATTTTCACCTCGCATTGGGTGTCACATGAGATGCACGCTTAAGACAGAGAATGTACTGGGTTGCTTATACCGGGGCCGATGCACCGGACTATACCCCCCCCCCCACTAAAATTAGGCCGATGCTTGTTATCCGACAAGCGATTTAGTTCCACGATTAACCAATCCTGAGACCTTATGCCTTCGTCATCTTCCAGTTCCAGCAGCAGTTCGAGTTCGTCATCGAGCAGCACCAGCCCGTCTTCCTCATCGAAGAGTTCGAGCAGCACGAGTTTTTCCAGCAGTTCGTCGTCGAGCACGTCCCCTTCGCATAGCAGTTCTTCCAGCAATAGTTCTTCCAGCACTTCCTCGACCAGCAGCAGTTCGAGCAGCACCAGTCCCTCGTCGTCGTCCAGCAGTTCGATTTCGGCGAGCCATTCTTCGTCCAGCAGCAGTTCCACCAGTGCGAGTCATTCCAGCAGTTCCTCGACGAGTGTTTCGAGTTCTTCGTCTTCCAGCCATTCCAGTTCATCGAGCAGTTCCACCAGCGCCAGCCACTCCTCGTCGAGCAGGAGTTCGACCAGTACCAGCGCGTCGTCGAGCAGTTCCAGCAGCACGAGTCCGTCCTCGTCAAGCAGTAGTTCCACCAGTCCCAGTAGTTCGTCGTCATCGTCGAGCGCGTCCGCCAGTGCGAGTTCAACTAGCAGTTCCTCCACCAGCGCCTCCTCCTCCAGCACGAGTTCCAGCAGCACCAGCGGTTCGTCTAGTGCCTCGGCGAGCAGCAGCAGTTCCGGCAGTGGAAGCGTTTCCTCATCTTCATCGTCGTCGGGTTCCACTTCGCCGAGTTCGAGCAGTTCGACTTCCCCGTCGTATTCCAGCGGCAGTTCAAGCTCGGCGTCCTACAGTTCGACCAGCGAATCGAGAAGTTCCACGAGCCACTCGTCAACGTCCACAAGTTCCACGAGTCACTCATCCAGTTCCACCAGCAACTCTTCCAGTTCGACCGGTAGTTCTTCCAGTGCGTCGTCGAGTTCGTCGAGTGCGGGGATCGTCGTCGAAGGGCCGGACGAGATGTGTGTCGGCTTTCCAAGACCTTTCACGGCTTCGGGAGGCGAGTCCCCATACACTTGGGAGTCTTCCGATGAGAACATAGCCACAGTAGATGAAGATACGGGCGAGGTAACTGGCTTGGTCGAAGGGGACGGCGGGGATGTGGAAATTACGGCAACCGACGCGTCTGGCGGCGGTGAATCCGTTGGCAAGTCCGGCTCAAAAGGGACCTTTGCGCAAGTCCCAAGCAATATTGGTTATACGCCCAATGGACAGGTTGCACCTGACGGAACGCGTGGTGAGTTTACGTATCAAATGCGCGACCAAAGAACCAATGCAATAAACCAAGCTGGCGTGACAGCTCATGAAGATATCACAGGGCAGGTTCTTACGGTTTACAATCTCTCAACCGGACAACAAATCGGGCAACCGACACCGTTCCCCGACCTTCATGTTGATTACGATGAGAAAACGAATGGACAAGGCCAGTTTAAAGATTCTCCTATAGGAGTTCTGCCAGATGGACCGACGGGTTTGATAAATCTTAGAAACTACCTGGGTGTTGACATTAAGACAGTGTTGATAAGATCGAATGCTGCTTACTCAGTTAAAATAAATAACGTCACTTATCCACTCGGCACGTTTTCCCAGACAATTGTCCAAACAGCAACAAAGATAGGCACAAATGTCGTGTGTGGCAACGCAGGCGTGACGCAGTCAAAACAATAACTAAAGAGCATAGATTTGCGATGAGGAATGAACTGAAACCGATGGCGGTTGCTGGCAGCGTATTCGCTTGTCTGCTGTGCGCCTGCACCGGGTACAGCGCCGATCTGAGCGTTCACAGTTCCGAAAAGCAACTAACGGTGGATTTGGGCGGCGGAATCATAATCGAGGCTGTCGCCGTCCCCGCTGGTTCCTTCATGATGGGATCGGAAAACGGGCGGGAAGACGAAAAGCCTGTTCACAAAGTGACGATTACTAAGTCGTTCTACATGGGCAAATACGAGGTGACGCAGGAGCAATGGGAGGCCGTGATGGGCAACAATCCGAGTTCCTATAAAGGGGGCAAACATCCGGTGGGGAATGTCAGTTGGAACGATTGTGAGGCGTTTTTGGCCAAGTTGAATGAGAAACTGGATGCCTGGAAAGCATCGCTGCCGACCGAGGCACAGTGGGAATACGCTTGCCGCGCCGGGACCACCACAAAATATTTTTGGGGCGATGACGATGGCCGATTAGGGGAGTATGCTTGGTTCAAATCCGACGCCGGGGGCACCACCCATCCGATTGGATTGAAGAAACCGAATGCTTGGGGCCTCTACGACATGATCGGCAATGTCTGGGAATGGTGCAGCGACTGGTATGGAAACTATACTGCCGAACCGCAACAGGACCCCAAAGGCTCCAAACCTGGTAAGCGCTACGTGTTGCGACCGGAGTCCATTGAGAGAGAATCATTCCAAGTTCCTTTCCACGCGATCTTCGGTTGCGTGTTGCGAGGGGGATCCTTCGAGCGGCGAACAATCGAGGAAAAGAACCGCCTTGTCATTGAGATCACGTCATCCAACGCAAAGGCCTTTGCTAAGATGGATCATGAATATCCCGACTATAGCCCCGACGATCTCACTTCCAGTGCCCGGAGCTTTGGTGTTCCCGGCGAACGCTTTCGAAATTCCGGTTTGCGGCTGGTGCTGTCTGGGCGAGGGGGCAACTCTTACGATTAACTGATGAAACGGAAGCCACAACGCAGAAGCAAAGCGAAGCAACCCGTTCGCGGTCGTGCATCTTTTGCTGACGAGAATCGCCTGATTCCTATTTCTCGCGGGCCTGATTTAGTGCGTTTGCTTCTCGCAGCGCTTATTCTGTTGGGCTGCTCCCCAGCCTTAATGTCGGCGCGGAACTCTCCTCCCACGGTTCAACCAGGCAGGGGAGTCCGTCAGGTATGTGAAGTGGGGATGACTGTGCAACAAGTCGGGAAGCGGTCTACTGGGGTTACGACGCGCGCTGGCTTCATCATAGTTCCATCTGTTGGGGCGGTAGGTCTCATTGGCGCGCGCAAAGAGAAGGAACGGATTGAGAACATCACTTTCTATGCAACACCGTATGTGCATGGCGTGATTCCGGGTTTAGAGATTCGTGTTCCGTTTCGCGGCACCGTGGACAGGAGGCTTTCCTTTGAACAAGGCGGTGTCAGCCGGAAGGATGTGGAAACCGCCTTTGGAGTCATCAGCAACTATGCGCCGAATCTCCGTGCGATCATTCCATTTGCGAATGCGGCACGGCCTTATTGGTATAATGACCCTGTGGGATCCGAAGTGCTTTATTATCCCAACAAAGGCATTCATTTCAATATTGTCTCGAATGAGGTCACGTCATTCACGGTGTTTGAGAAGCTCTTCCCTGCTTTACCCGTTTGGGCGACGAACAGGCCAAAGGTGAAGATCAATTTTACATCTGATCCAGAAAGACTGAATCGGGCGGATCAACGCCTGACAATTGACAGATGAAACGGAAGCCACAACGAAGAACGAAAGCGAAGCGATCCGTTCGCGGTCGCGCCTCTCGTGCGGATTCCAAGACGCAGGAATTGACTGCGCTTACGCTTTCTTCGTCTTCGAGTTCATCTTCCAGTTCCAGCAGCAGTTCGAGTTCGTCATCGAGCAGCACCAGTCCGTCTTCCTCATCGAAGAGTTCCAGCAGTACGAGTTTTTCCAGCAGTTCGTCATCAAGCACGTCCCCTTCGCAGAGCAGTTCTTCCAGCAGTAGTTCGTCCAGCACTTCTTCGACCAGCAGCAGTTCGAGCAGCAACAGTCCGTCCTCGTCGTCCAGCAGTTCCACGAGCGCCAGTCAGTCATCCTCCAGCAGTAGTTCTACCAGTCCGAGCAGTTCTTCGTCATCGAGCAGCAGTTCCACGAGCGCAAGCGATTCCAGCAGTTCTTCGACGAGCAGCAGTTTTTCGAGCAGTTCATCGTCGTCCACTTCCCCTTCCAGCAGCAGTTCTTCCGGCAGCGGATCGCCATCGTCGTCATCATCGAGTTCCTCGTCTTCCAGCCATTCAAGTTCATCGAGCAATTCCACCAGCGGGAGCCACTCCTCCTTCAGCAGCAGTTCCTGTAGCACTAGCCCCTCCTCGTCAAGTAGCAGTTCTACCAGTCCCAGCAGTTCGTCGTCCTCGTCGAGCGCGTCTGCCAGTGCGAGTTCGACCAGCAGTTCCTCCACCAGCGCATCCTCATCCAGCACGAGTTCGAGCAGCACCAGCGGTTCGTCTAGCGCCTCGTCGAGCAGCAGCAGTTCCGGCAGTGGAAGCGTTTCCTCATCTTCTTCTTCGTCGAGTTCCACTTCGCCGAGTTCGAGCAGTTCGACTTCCTCGTCGTATTCCATCGGCAGTTCAAGCTCAACGTCCTACAGTTCGACCAGCGAATCGCTAAGTTCCACAAGCAACTCGTCAACGTCCACGAGCCACTCATCCACTTCCACCAGCAGTGTGTCGCGCAGCAGTTCGTCGAACTCGTCGAGCAGCAGTCTCAGCGCTGACGAGAGAGAGATTCTCCATCTGGTGAGGCTAGCAAGTGATGAACTAAAATTATTGACGGAAGAAGATGACTATGAGCGAGCAGTCATAATCTACCGTGATGTCATGGGAAACCTTTATACGAGTGAAGCAGTATCTGGAAATGCTGAGCATCCAACAGCGCCCATAGGATCAATACAACCCAATGACCCAAGCGACACTGTCGTTGCAATCTTCCATACTCATCCGGAAGGTTTTCCTACGCAACTCGGAACATCGAATGAACAATCTTTGGACATATATTTTCCGAACCATTATCAGTGCCCAAGTTATATGACTGAGGCAGGAACTGGGAATTCGACTGTCCTCTATCCTGCCCCTGAGCCCAATACTTATGGAATTGAAAAACCAATCAATCTTAGTGAGTACTGATGAATCGCTCTTTGCTTCATAAAATCGTTAGCGTTCATAACCGGAGAAGTCTTCGCTGGTATGGAATGATTGGTTTTCTCGCCTTGACAATTTCTTTCTCCCCCAAGCTGCCCGGAGCGAGCGCGCCAGTGATTGATGACCGATACACTCGGATTTTTCCAAAGCGCGATTGCGAGACATGGGAGAAACATACGTTGTGTTGGGCGACCGATCGTCTCTTGGAGGCGGGCGAAAAAGCGATCCGTTCCTTGACGACCTCTAGCGAGACCCACTACCGTGTGCTCCATTATCAATGGGGGAATCGATGGTGCGTGGGCGCGTTCTGTGTGCACATCACAGTGGCGTCCCCCCGCCGCTGGATTTCCTACTCGGAATGGCGAAGGACTGAGGAAGGACTCCGCCTACAGCCGAAGTCCACAGCCACGCTGTCTGAGAAGGATATTTCTATGCTGAAAAGCCTCCTCGAAGCCAGCGACTTTTGGAAACTGCCATACTTCCCCCCCGGGCTGACGCATTTTGACCCCAGTCCGTGGTATATCGAAGTGGTTCAGGACGGAAAGTATCGCATGGTCTTTCTCGAATCAGACTCCGACGGCAAGATGAGGAAATTCTGCTCCGAAATACGGCGGCTGGCGGAACAACTCAGCAGAATAAAAGGGCCAACGCCTGACAACTGACAGATGAAACTCAGACAACAACGAGAAATCGAATCCGAGCGACCAGTTCGCAGAGGCAGGATTTGCTACGATGTCCAGAGTCAGGAGTTGCCCCTGCAAATGCATCTGACTCTGATCCCGATTATTCATGGAATGAAGAATTATGTCGCACAAAATATAACCAGAGTTTGTAACAAGACCCGCATGGGCTGCTACGGTGCGGTTGTGTTGCTTGCGGTAACAACCTGCTCTTTCGCTATGTCTCTCGAAGAGAACGCATCTTTGAACAAAAACAGATACACACGGCTTTATCCAAAGCTCGATGAGCGGGAATGGACAAGAAACTCGCTGTGTTGGGCGAGTGACCGTCTTCAAGAGGTCGGCGAGAAAGCACTCTATCCTCTGACTACTTTTGGTGAGACGCACTACCGTGTGCTTTGCACTCAAATGGGAAAAGGAGTTTTCTGCGTGCGCATAAGCGTTGCCCCCCGCAGCCATCGGATATCCTGCTATACTTGGCACAGTTCCAAGAAAGGGCTTCTTCTCCATGGTAAGTCAACCGCAATATTGACGGATAATGACCCTTCTGTATTGAGTCCCCTCCTGAACACCAGCGATTTTTGGACACTGCCGCCCTTTCCGCATAAGCTTATGTATGTGGACGGAGTACGGTGGTTTATTGAAGCGGTCCAAGATGGGAAGTATCACATGATCTATCTCGAATCGGAAGCTGAAGGCAAGATGCGGGACTTCTGCTCTGCAGTCTGCCGACTCGCCAAGAATACGTGTAAGACTGTTGCAAGAGATATTGATATGATTCTCGGAAAACTCAAACTCAAAGGGGTCAATGATTGAGTGCGAAAGCAAATTTATCCAATGCAAGAGGGTGTAAGAGGGCCAACGCCTGACAATTGACAGATGAAACGGAAGCCACAACGAAGAAAGAAATCTGCGCGAGCGGTTCGCGGGCGCGCAACTCGCGCGGATGCCAAGAGTCGGGAGTTGACGGCGCTCACGCTTTCTTCGTCTTCGAGTTCATCTTCCAGTTCCAGCAGCAGTTCGAGTTCGTCATCGAGCAGCACCAGCCCGTCTTCCTCATCGAAGAGTTCCAGCAGCACGAGTTTTTCCAGCAGTTCGTCGTCGAGCACCTCCCCTTCGCATAGCAGTTCTTCCAGCAGTAGTTCGTCCAGCACTTCTTCGACCAGCAGCAGTTCGAGCAGCACCAGTCCCTCGTCGTCCAGCAGCAGTTCGACCAGTCCGAGCAGTTCTTCGTCCTCATCGAGCGCGTCCGCCAGTGCGAGTTCAACCAGCCAGTCCTCATCGAGCACGAGTTCAAGCAGCACTTCGGTGTCGTCGAGCGCATCCGCATCGAGCAGCAGTTCTTCCTCTGCTTCTCGATCATCTTCGTCGTCCAGCAGCAGTTCCACCAGTGCAAGTCACTCTAGCAGTTCCTCGACGAGTGTTTCGAGTTCTTCGTCATCTTCTTCGTGCTCTTCGTGCTCCAGCAATTCAAGCTCATCGTTCAGTTCCACCAGCGGCAGCGGCTCGTCATCAAGCAAGAGTTCCAGCAGCACCAGCCCGTCCTCGTCCAGCAGCAGTTCGACCAGTCCCAGCAGTTCTTCGTCCTCGTCGAGCGCGTCCGCCAGTGCGAGTTCGACCAGCAACTCCTCGTCGAGCACGAGTTCGAGCAGCACCAGCGGTTCGTCGAGCGCCTCGGCGAGCAGCAGCAGTTCCGGCAGTGGAAGCGTTTCCTCCTCGTCGTCGGGTTCCACTTCGCCGAGTTCGAGCAGTTCGACTTCCCCGTCGTATTCCAGCGGCAGTTCAAGCTCAACGTCCTACAGTTCGACCAGCGAATCGCTAAGTTCCACAAGCAACTCGTCAACGTCCACAAGCCATTCTTCCAGTTCGACCAGCAGTGTATCGCGCAGCAGTTCGTCGAACTCGTCGAGTTCAAGTTGTCCGGTTTCGTTAGTCGGCAACGATAAGGTGTTAATTGGTGACACCGTAACGGTTTACGCTGTTGGTGGCGACCCTGACGGAGATTATGCATGGGATGCAGATGCAAGGCTGGAACTCGAAGAGGTCAACGAGGACGAGCACTACGCAACCTTCCGCGCCCAAGCGACTGGGGGTATCGCAACGATAACGCTCACTTATACTCCACCTGACGCAGACAGTTGTGAGGTTAACAAAGAAGTCAAAGTGCAGGTGCCAACAAGCGCTGTGATAGTCGCAGGTCTTGGGGCTAATAGCGTTGAAATCGATCCATTTGCGGATGGGCCGCCAGTTGTTATGCGGGTTGTCATTGTTTTTGAGGTACGTGATCAAGACGGTGAACCTGTTCGAGGTAACGGCCACATCTTACAAGAGCGAATTAACTCTGGTGCATGGGATACTTTGAATCCAGTTAATAATGACGGTCGAGCTGACGATCCCAAAACGGGCACGCTGGCTACGCAAAATGACGTGGATGCTTGGAATGTGCTTTCTAATGGAACTGTCTTGGTGAACTTCAGTCAACAGACCAGGATGGTTTTGAATGCTGGCGGAGGTACTGTCACCAATACTTTTACTGAGTATCAGTTGCAAAAGGTAAAATCGACTAACACAGCATTTAAGGTAATTGAACCGTAGAGGCAGGAGAAGCATGCGAACAACACCGCGAACGATGGATTGGACGGCCTTGCTCTTCATGAGTGCTGCCCTTCTTCCTGTGTCTGTGAATACGAATGGCGAGACGCACGATAATCATTGTGCGCAAATTCGTCTTGCTGGGAATCCAAAGACCCTTACCCAAGCGCTGCCTCACGTCGAGGCCCTAACTAATCGAACGGAGAAAGCGACGAAGACCGTCATTCCAGAAGATGCTATTCTGAAACTAATAGAATGGATGCCACGGGTGAAGGAGAAACCTCCTTTGGGAAAATTTGTCGGGTGGACGGCAAAAATTCTTGAAACAAAGCGCATCAATAATACTGACATATTTATGCAGGTAGAAGTGCGTCCGAAGTACGTAGGGCGTGTTTATGATACTAGATATCTCATTGAGGAATGGGAGTTATCTGCGGAAAAGGGTCTGGTTTTTATACGGCTCGCTAAGAGAGTTGGCGGAATCATTTGGGAGGGCTGAGATCTGAATGAGGAGAACGTGATCGGCCAGAACCGCAACGCCTGACAATTGACAGATGAAACGGAAGCCACAACGAAGAACGAAAGCGAAGCGACGGGTTCGCGCGCGCGCGACTCGCGCCGATACCAAGAGTCGGGAGTTGACGGCGCTCACGCTTTCTTCGTCATCGAGTTCTTCGTCATCCAGTTCGAGCAGCAGTTCCAGTAGCACAAGCCAGTCGTCGTCAAGCACCTCGCCATCCAACAGTAGTTCCAGCAGTACCAGCCAGTCTTCGACAAGCACGAGTGCGAGCAGCACGAGCCCTTCCAGCAGTAGTTCAAGCAGTTCCGCTTCGGCGAGCCATTCTTCGACCAGCAACAGTTCTTCCAGTGCTAGTCAGTCATCGAGCAGCACTTCGGCATCATCGAGCGCATCGGCTTCCAGCAGCAGTTCCTCGACGAGTGTTTCGAGTTCTTCGTCTTCCAGCAATTCAAGTTCATCGAGCACTTCCACCAGCGCCAGCCACTCATCATCCAGCAGCAGTTCGACCAGTGCCAGCGCATCGTCGTCCAGCACCAGTTCCAGTAGTGCCAGTTTTAGCAGCACGAGTTTCTCCAGCAGCTCAACGTCAAGCACATCCCCCTCCAGCAGCAGTTCCACCAGTGCGAGTTCGACCAGCAACTCCTCGTCAAGCACGAGTTCAAGCAGCACTTCGGTGTCGTCGAGCGCATCCGCATCGAGCAGCAGTTCCGGCAGTGGAAGCGTTTCCTCATCCTCCTCGACTCCTCCTCTCCCAGAGTGGAAACTTTGGTTTGACGCAGCCGATGCCGATACACTTTTTAAGGACGCAGGTATGACTCAACCGGTCTCGGCGGATGGCGACCCGGTGGGTGGATGGAAGGACAAGAGCGGCGGCGATCATCACGCCACTGCCAGCGACACCGCGAGACCTACCTACATAGCCGGCGACAAACCGTGTGTCCGGTTTGACGGCAGCAACGATCTCTTGACCGGTGCTGTTTCTGGTGTCGGCGGTAATAGTTCCAAGACCTTGTTCATGGCCATTAAGTTCAGTGGCAACAACCAGACGGCGTTTCACCTGGGCGGCACTGGTACATCGAACGCCTTCGGCTTCCGCAAGAACGCCACCGACGATGGCAACGCGGAAGGATTCCAAGGCAGCAGCAACGCGTGTGAAGACGACGAGATGCCCACGACCACGGCAGTCGTCACGCTTGTTAAAGATGGCAACGACCTGAGCATCTACATCAATGGCGTTCTGGTGGAAGGCCCGACAACGCTGGGACAGGCCAACATCACCAGCGATGCGTTCGGTTTGGGCGCGCTCAACGATGCCAGTGGCTCATTTCTCAATGGCGACATCTGCGAGCTGTTGCTTTTGAACATGGCGTTGGATGCTGACTCGCGGGAACCGGTTGAAGACTATCTCCTTGCGAAGTGGTTCCCCGGATCTTCCAGCAGTTATTCCGCCTCCCTTAGTTCGTCGAGTTCATCAAGCTCGTCGAGTTCATCCAGTTCCTCCAGCTCCAGTTCTTCCTCGACGTCGTCAAGTTCCTCCAGCACCAGTTTCTCATCAAGCTCGACGAGTTCATCCAGCAGTAGCACCTCCTCGAGTTCGACCAGTTCATCCAGCACTAGCAGTTCCTCGACCTCGGCGAGTTCCACCAGTAATAGTTCGTCCTCAACCAGCACTTCGTCCAGTTCCAGTAGTTCGTCGAGTTCGTGTTCTTGTTCCGTCTCCGCCGAACCTGCCGATTTGCCCATGTTTCTCAACACGATGAACACGCTGAAGGTCACCGTGGACCCGGCCGATCACGCCGACCGCGTGACCCTTCAAATGGCAGACCCGAACCTGATAACCTTTGCTGGAGGCGCCGATACCCACCAACTGTCGGCTTCACCGGAGGAAGTCGAGGTGTTTGGACCAAACATCTACAATTACTCGGAGCAGAATGGACCCGGTAAGTCGAAGATTAACTACTCTGTGGGGGAGGGAGGAGACCCGGACTTGGAGGAAGTGCGTTTTCACTCGCTTCTCCAGCTCCAAGTCAAGATGAAGGATGATCTGATGGGGTTGCTAATACCCTTTCGCAATTTCATGCGTAACAGCGCAAAACAGACACTATTGCAGGAGGTCTATAATATCGTTCACGCGACTCAGCCCGGTCCGGCAGACGGCATGAAGAATTGGGTCAACAGCCCGGGTTATGAGGCATGTTTCAATGGCTGGTTCAACGATTTTTACGGGTTCTGGGCTTATGGGTTTGATATTACCGATAAGGATCCACTCGATAGGGATAATCTAACCTCATATGGACCCGGAGGAATCGCGCGCAGCAAGATTGGTAGGCCGGGCTTTCAGAAACCGAAATTCGATTACAAGCCGCGAACGATACCCCAAATGATAAATTGGGTCGAGCAGATGAGTCAGGGCACTTTTAATCTCAACGGCTTGTTTGACAACATAAGTCTGGAAAGTGCCTGGGTATCTCCTGATCCACGGGTGCAAATCTCTGCGAAGATAGAAGCGAAACTCGGTTACGAGCCACGTTCACTTATTGGAGACGTGACCTTGGACTGCAAGATTAAGTTAATCAACTGGAAGAACCTCAGTTTTGGGATCGGACCCAAGTTTACGTTGCATCCGCAAAATGGGACCTTTGCCGGACCCTCCTTCGAAGTACAAGGAACACTCAGTCTTCCGCATTGGTAGGAGCCGCTCATGCTGACATGTCTTCGAACGATCTTGATCGCCGGTGCGCTAACGATCTGTTCATTCTCCTCTTCCGCGGACGACTGTTCCGCTCTGGATTCCAATGCCATCGCCAGAATCCAAAAGCTTGCTGCACTAGAGAACCTGCGGCTTTCCACCGGGCCGGTAAGTTGGGCCGAGAAGTTCCGATTCAAGTTTAGAGAGGTAATTCCCCAAAAGTTGTTCGCCAGTGTTCCTTCACGAGAGGTCATTGTCGTGCGGGACAAAGGTGACATCGCTCTTCTTGTGCAGACAACAAATGGCCTGCCCTGCTATTGTATCAATACCCGTTTATTTCTGGGTCTTCTTTCGCCTTCCGATCCGGGTGAACTCGTTATTCATCGAGGTGGCGGACCCCTTTTTCAGTTCAACAACATCGGCAAGACCAACGTGAATGTCCTTGCCGGGTATGTTGCCCCTGAGGACGCGGGAATTGACTTTGATCTCGGCAGCATATTGCAGGCGTTCTTGCCGCATATTACAAAGGCAACCTACGATGATGGCACGAAAACAATCAACGCACGCATGATCCAGACATCTTTTAGAGTTCAACTGGCTGACTCTGAGGCAGCCTCGACATTTCCCATCCGGGAAATATGTATCACCCCGACCGATAGACCCATATGGACAGTAACCGACATCATTTGTGGTGAGAAGATACCGAAGGGTCTTCTGAGAGTTAGACAAGAAGAGTTGAAAAGCATCGGGCTGCCTTTGCAGGTACTCCCTGATTCGCAGTTCATTGATATCAAAATGCCATTTGCCTTTGCCACGGATATGGATGAACGAGGGAGACATGCCGCCGAGAAACTCAGAGATTTCTTCCGTCAGCGTGACAGAGCAAAGGCAAATAGCACGCCGCCATGACATCGCGAATTAGAAAGATTGTGGTCGGCGGCACAATGTTGTTGTATTTATGCGTTTCAATTGGGCCGGGTTGCCGTGCGCAGGAGACGAACGGTTTAGGCCAAATCCAGCGGCTTGCTGCATACACAAATCTATGTCTCTCCACCGGCCCCATATCATGGGCGAAGGACTTTCAATTCAAGTTAACCTGCAAAGTGACACCCCCGGAAACAAACGAGGCCGATATTCTTCCGATAGAGGCAATCGTCGTGCAACATGGCGAGGTCGCAGCCGTTCTTGTACAGACGACGAATTCCCTGCCTTTTTATTACGCGAACACACGTGGGTTAGTCGTAAGATTCAGTCCTCCCTCCGCACCCGGTGTGCTCTATCTGCGTGCGGACGGACATCCGGAGGTGAAAGTCAAGGTAGAGAAGCAAGGGAGTTTCAAAATGGTTGTCGGATGTTCATCGAGATCGAAGATGCCAGTTGATCTGGATATCGGTTCCCTCTTGCGCGCGATGTTGCCACACATCAAGGAGGCGAGCTATGATGCCACTACACGAACAATTCACGCCGGCAAGACGAACATGGTACTGCGAATTGTCTTGCCGGATAATGATGCCGCCACAACATTTCCCGTTCGCGAGTTCAGCATCACCAATCAAGGTCAGCTACTTTGTGCGGTGTCTGATATTGTTTTGGACCCAAACGTCGGGCGAGGGCTTTTGTCGGTCACGCTGGAAGACCTCGAAAAACTGGGCTTACCGGTGAAAGTGGTGTCGGATTTGGAGCCTGTGTCGCTGTTGGACCCCACGGTACGTGCAACGTTTGCCACCGATGAAGGAGAACGCCGCGGAGCGGAGAAACTCCGTGAGTTCTTCCGTCAGCGTGAGAGGGCAAATCTGAAATGAAAGGGATGGGTTCTCAATTCACAGTTTCAGGTTCACGGGTCACGGTTGGCGGTGGACAGACAGTTGCGGGGACGCCGCCGAAGGGTGTCGGGAGTTCGGGAAGTTCTGCCGGACTTCCGTCGAGAGTTGCGGGACTTCCGCCAAATTCCGACGGATTTCCGTCGGGTTGTGACGGCGGTCCGGCAAGGGTTGCGGGGTTTCCGCCAACTGTTCCCGGACTTCCGTCGAAGTTTCCCGGACTTCCGCCAAACGTTGGCGGACTACCTGCAAAGTGGCCCGGACTTCCGCCAACGGGCGGCGGAAACCCGGATTTCGTGCGGCAAAGCCCGCAGAACCTCCGTGTAACAACCTAGAAAGGAGTAAGTTATGGCAAAGAAGAAGGACTATATCCCGTCCAGCGACGATGCGTTGGTCGGGTGGCATGACCGTCATAAAGCGGCGGCCACGGCCATTGGGGCTACTTTGGGCATCGGCACCGATGACCTGACGGAAATCGGCGCAGACAACACGGCAATCCATGCCGATGTCAGTGCGGCTGCGACGGCGACCGCAGCAGCTAAACAGGCCAACAAGACCAAGGACGATACCCGCCGGGTATTGGAAGCGCATGTTCGCATGTTCGCCAAGCGGGTCAAAGGCCATCGCAACTACACCGAAGCCCTCGGCATCCAGTTGGGCATTGTCGGCGAGGAAGACACCACCGACATGACCATTGCCCAGCCGGTACTGGTGGCGAATCCATTGCCGCATGGCGCGGTCGAGATCGCCTTCAACAAAAGCAAAGCCGATGGGGTAAACATCTACTGCCAGCGCGACGGCGATAGCGGGTTTGTGTTCCTCGCGCGCGACACCGCCTCGCCGTATGTGGACAACCGCTCGCTGTTGCAGGCTGGAAAACCCGAAGTCCGCAAGTACCGGGGCATCTACGTGGTCAACGACGCCGAAGTCGGACTGACGAGCGACGACGTGACGGCAGTCTGTCAACCCTGAGCCGGAGCGGAGAGAAAACCACGGAAGACACGGAACACACGGAACCGGAATGAACTCTGTTTTTCCGTGTCTTCTGTGTGTTCCGTGGTTCCCATTTGATTATCCATGAGAAGACGGCGCTCAAAGAAAAAATCCCCGCGCAAGGAACGCAAGCCGGAACGTCGCCGGACCTTGCGACGTCATCCGCGCAAGAAACGCAAGCCCGGTCGGGTGGGCGTGGGCGGGCAACACCCGCCCATCAGTTCCAGCAGCAGTTCACAATCCTCAGGTAGCAGTTCTCAGTCATCGGTTTCCAGTTCGTGTTCTTCGTCGTCTTCTTCGTGCTCTTCGTGTTCCTCCTCCAGTTCTCAGTCGTCGCACTCCAGCATGTCCGTTTCCAGCAGCAGTTCCAGCAGTACCAGCCCGTCATCTTCATCGAGCACTTCGACCAGTGGGAGCCACTCCTCGTCGAGCAGCACTTCCACGAGCGCGAGTTTTTCCAGTAGTTCCTCCACCAGCGCGAGCCATTCCAGCAGTTCGTCATCGAGCACAAGTCCGTCCAGCAGCAGTTCCACCAGCACCAGCGTATCATCCAGCAATTCGACCAGCGCGAGTTTCTCCAGCACTTCGACAAGTTTCAGCAGTTCCTCCTCAACCTCGACATCTCAGTCCTCCTCATCGAGCAGTTCCGCCAGTCATAGCAGTTCGTCATCGAGCAGCAGCAGTTCCAGCGCGCCATGAAAAGGTTTTCAGTCATCAGTTTTCAGTTTTCAGTTCTTTGCGTCTTCGCGTCTTGGCTGTGCAATTCCACTTTGCCATGAGAAAAATCATCCTCAAAAACTCCCTCTCGCCCGGTGACATCGTGATGTTGACGGCAGCGGTGCGCGACCTGCATCTGTCGCACCCCAACCAATTCCTGACCGACGTGCGCACGCCTTGCGGGCAACTCTGGGAGAACAATCCTTACATCACGCCGTTGAAGGAGCCGTGTAGCGACCGCCGTCCCGGCGGTCAATCCCAGCAGAAGCGCCCAGAGACGGGCGCTGCTACAACACCGGTCGCGAACGTTGTTCTCGACTGCGAGTATCCGCTGATTCACCGCAGTAACACGGAGCCGTGGCATTTCATCCACGGGTTCACGCAGTTCCTCAGCGCGAAACTCAGCGTGAATATCCGCCCCGGCCCGTTCAAAGGCGATATTCATCTTGCGCCGCAGGAGAAGCAATGGGTGTCGCAAGTGCAGGAGATCACCAAGGAGCCGGTGCCGTTCTGGATCATTGTGGCCGGCGGCAAGCGTGATTTCACCATCAAATGGTGGTCGCACGAGCGGTTCCAGAAAGTGGTGGACTATTTCCGTGGCAAGATTCTGTTCGTGCAGGTCGGCGAGAAAAACCATGAACACCAGCAGTTGAAGGGCGCGCTCGATTTTCGCGGCATGACCGATCTGCGCCAACTGGTGCGGCTGGTCTATCACGCACAGGGCGTGCTCTGCCCCGTGACATTGATGATGCACCTTGCGGCAGCGGTCGAGACCAAGCCGGGAATGCCGCAGAACCGTCCTTGCGTTGTGGTGGCCGGCGGGCGCGAGCCATCGCAATGGGAGGCTTATCCGCATCATCAATACATCCACACCAACGGCGCATTGCTGTGCTGTGACAACGGCGGTTGTTGGAAGTCCCGCGCCGTGCCGCTCGGCGACGGCGACGAGAAAGACAACCCCGACAAGATGTGCGAGGACTTGGTTCTGGCCGGCGACGGCGCTTGCAGCGCCGCAGGCGGTGCCAATGCGCCGGCCAAGAATGCGTTGGCGTATCCGCGCGAGGAGTGGCCGCACCTGTTGCCGCGTTGCATGAACATGATCACTGCCGAGGAAGTCATTCGCCGCATCGAGTTGTATTTCACGGGCGGCGCAGTGCGGTACTTGACGCCGCAAGAGGTGGAAGTCTGCCACCGGACAATTCCGTCTCTAATGGGACCGCCGGAGACGGCGGCGGTATCCGCCGTCGTGCCCAAGCGGAAAACCGCGTACCTGAGTTACCGCTCGATCAATCTCGGCGACGACATGCAGAGTCTCGCGTTGTGCAAGCATCTTGGCCAGCCCGACCTGTTCGTAGATCGCGACCGTTTTCCAAGTTATGCGACAGCCGGGCCAATTCGTTTGATTGTAAACGGATTCTTCACGGCCAGTCCGTTTCCGCCGCCACCGAATATCGAGCCGGTTTATGTCGCGCTCTGCGTCGGCAAGCTCAAGAACAGCGACCCCGCAACGGTCGAGCACCTACGCGCCGCCGCGCCGATTGGTTGCCGCGACAAGCACAGTCTGCGGTGGTGCGAAAAACTGGGGATAGACGCCTACTTCGCCTCGTGCCCTTCCATCCTGTTTGACCGCACCATTCCGTACGATCCCACCGGGCCGGTCGTGTTTGTGGATGTAGAACCGCAGTCGCTGCCGCCGTTCGATGGTGAAGTGGTCGTCCTCACCAATCGTGTCCGGCCAGACGATTTTCCCTCGCCGGAAGCGCGCTTCCGTGCGTTGGAAGAACGGGTTCTCATCTATCAGCGGGCGAGACTGGTCGTGACCAACCGGCTGCACGTTGCCATGCCCTGTCTGGGGATGGACGTGCCGTTGATCATGGTGGACCCGAATTCGGTCGGTTATCGGCTCACCGCGTTGCCTGATTTCCTTCGTATGCACAAGAAGGAGAACCTCAGAAACCTGAGCCGGAACGCGGAAGATCATCGTCACGATGCCACAGCTTGGAAACGCATGGTAGCGGAACGGCTGCACGAACGGCTCGCCAAGTCGCGGGTGCGGAAGTGATGATAGTTTTCCTGCCCTATCGCGGAGAATTCGGCCACAAGATCATGTGGCACGTGCCGACGGTCCATCACTGCAAAGACGAAAAAGTCGTCTGCTGTGAAGAAGGCGAAGAAGCCCTTTTCCCCGGCGCAAAGGAATATGTTCTGGTCGAGCGCAACGCCGATGCCAACCGGCGAGAGAAGATGAACTCCGACGAGGAACTTTACCAACGCCTGACGCGCGAACTGTCTTCCAAATATGCAGCGGCAGAATTGGTGCGGCCACAGCGCCGCACACTTGAGTTTTTTATTCCAGAACCGCGCGTGCGGTACGGCATCACCTGCGATATCGTGATTTGCCCGCGCAAGCGCCGATATGGGTCGGTGAGGAATTGGGAACTCTGGCCGCAGCTTTATGAAGTATTGGCGAGCAGTCACCGCGTCTTCGCTGCTGGAGCACCGGATTCGAGCGAAGATGTCGGGCAGCACAAGGCATGGGCGTATGAACGTTTCCTTGACGCAACACTGGAAGCGATGCTGTCGGCAAAAGTTGTTATTGCGACAGATACCGGCCTGGCTTTTCTCGCATTGCTTTGTGGCAAACCAATCTGCCTGATAAGCCACGGTTCCGGGCAAGCCTCCCCATCCAGCCCGCCAATTCGTCTTGACCGTTATCATCGCTGCAATCACAAGCAGGCAAGCATTGATATCGCCTGCGATGCGTGGACGAGCATTGAGCCTGTTGTGCGAATTGTGCAACAGAAATACAAATCCTGACGGCATTTCTTTCATGCGAATCCGCTTCATCTGCAACGCGCACGCCATTGGCGGCGGCGAATTCAGCAGTTCCTATCTGATGACGGAACTTGCCCGCCAAGGTCATGAAGTGATGCTGAGTCCGTGCGCAAGTATCAACCCGAAATATCCCAAGCCAGTAGGCGTGGAAATCCGACCTGCCTACGCGCAAGAGCCGGCAGTTGAGTGCGACTTGCTTGTGTTCTACGCAAACGATCACGCCTACAAACTGGAGCAAAACAAGGAGGCGTGGCTTCAAGTGATGGCGGCGGCAGGGCGAACGGTCGCCGTCTTGAACTTCGTCGCTGGAAATGCCGTCAACGAATGGTTTGCGTCGCGGCTGGCCACGGTGATGTTCTTGAACAGCACGAAAGAACGGGAGTTTCTGGATAAGGCGAAAGGATTCCGTGGCCGCTCAGTGGTGCTTCCACCGCCGGTGAATCTGACGCCGTTCTTGGAAATCAAACCAGACTACTCAAAGATTGCGTTTGTTCGCCACAGCCGCATCTATGGCAAATACAATCGCGACGAAACACTGCAACTGATGGGCGAGTTTGAGAAGATCGTTTCGGGCGCGGAATTCTGGTTCATGGCCGGGCCGGATTTCTTGCGACCAATGGCGCAAACCAATCAGCGTGTCCATCTCTTGCGATGGAGCGAAGAACCGGTTCCGCAATTCCTCAGCCACGGTAGCGTTTTCTGGTATCGGCTCCCGGCGGCGCTGCGCGACCAAGGCCCGCGGGTCATCGTCGAAGCGATGGCCGCCGGCATCCCCTGCATCGTGGACAACCGTGATGGCGCAAAAGACCGCGTCACGCCAGAAACCGGCTGGCTGTGTGAGAACATGGAAGACTACATCGCCGCCGTCCGCGAAATCGCCAGCAACCCATCCATTCTTCGCCTGAAAGGCGAAACCGCCCGCCACCGCGCCATTACTCACTTCCGCCCCGAGCGATGGACCGGGGCGTTGCTTTCGGCGTGCAACTAACACACCAAAAGATTTAGTGCAAATCAGGGGTTGACATTGGGAGGGTGGGTCGCTACGTTACGCGCCCTCAGCTTTCAGAAATACGATGAGCACATTCATGGCTAAAAAGGAAGAACAGTCGCCGCGTTGGTTTGTCATTGACGCCAATGGCAAGGTGCTCGGCAAGGTTGCCGAACGCGCTGCCAATATCCTTCGCGGCAAGGTGAAACCCCAGTTCACACCTCATGTGGACACGGGCGATTTTGTCGTCGTCATCAACGCCGGCAAGGTTGTCCTGACCGGCAGGAAGGAAACCAGCAAGGTCTATATGACCTACTCGCAGTATCCCGGCAAGGAGAAGCGCAAGAACGTCGCCGCGATGCGCATCCATCGTCCGGAACATCTCGTCGAGCACGCTGTGAAGGGGATGTTGCCCCGCAACCGGCTTGGACGCCAGATGATTACCAAGCTCAAGGTGTACTCGGGACCGGAACACCCCCACACGGCACAGAAACCTGAACCCGTCGCACTCTGATTTGATTTATGGAGACCGCCGCACCCAAGACCATCAAGACTGTTGGACGCCGCAAAACCAGTATCGCGCGCGTCAGCCTCGTGCCCGGCACGGGCAAACTCACCATCAACAAGCGCGAATTGGATGGCTACATCACTGTCCCGACGTTGCGATTGATCGCCGTCGAGCCGTTGACCGCCACGCAAAGCGACCGCAAATACGACCTGACGATCAACGTCGAGGGCGGTGGCCTCACCGGCCAGGCCGGCGCAATCCGTCTCGGCATTGCCCGCGCGTTGCTGCTCGCCTCGGCTGACCTGAAGCCCGTCCTTCGCGCCAAGGGTTTCCTGACGCGCGACGCCCGCGCCAAGGAGCGCAAGAAATACGGACAACCCGGTGCGCGCAAACGCTTCCAGTTCTCGAAGCGCTAAGCGAGCCAAAACAAGTCTTGCCATCACAGGCCCCGGGTTGAATACTCTGGGGCCTGTTGGCTTTACAAGGACAACACCCGAATGCAAAAGACACAAGTCGCCATCGTCGGCGCCAGCGGATACTCGGGGCAGGAGTTGGTGCGCCTGCTCTTGGGACATCCGCACGTCGCCATTTCCTGTTTCACCTCGCGCCAGTACGCGGGCAAACCGGTCACGGACATCTTCCCGAAGTTCCGCGGCCTGGTGGACGCCGCTTTTGTCGAACCAAAGATCGCTGACATCGTCGCCAGCGGCGCGCAAGCCGCATTCCTCGCGCTGCCGCACGGCGTCGCCGCCGAGTACGCGGTGCCGTTGCTGGAGCAGGGGATCAAGGTCCTCGACCTCAGCGCCGATTTCCGCCTGAAGTCCGCCGCCGTCTATAAAGACTTCTACGAACACGATCATCCCGCGCCGGCGTTGCTCGCGCGGGCGGTGTACGGCCTCCCCGAACTGCATCGCGACGCCATCAAGAAAGCCGACCTCATCGCCTGTGCTGGTTGTTACCCGACGAGCATCATCCTCGGCGTCTGGCCGGTGTTGAAACAGGCGAAGAACATCATCGTCAGCAGCATGAGCGGCGTCAGCGGCGCGGGACGGAAGGTGTCCGAGGAATACATTTTTCCCGAGTGCAACGAGAGCGCCCGCGCCTACGGCATCCCCAAACACCGGCACCTCAGCGAGATCGAAGAACAACTCGGCCAGACCATCAGCTTCACGCCGCACCTGATCCCGATCAACCGGGGCATCGTCAGCACGATCTACATAGACGCCGCTGTGCCCGATCCGCTGCCGGTGTATCGGGAGTTCTACCAGAACGAGCGGTTCGTGCGGGTGACGGACGCATTACCCGACACGAAGAACGTCGCGATGACCAATTTCTGCGACATCTCCGCGCGGTTCGACAAGCGGACGAAACGCCTCGTTGTCGTCACTGCGATTGACAACCTCACCAAAGGCGCCGCCGGACAGGCGGTGCAGTGTCTGAACCTGGCCTTTGGCTACGACGAAACGGAAGGACTCCTATGAAAACACCATTCACGAAGATTGAAGGCGCCGTCACCGCACCACGCGGGTTCCGCGCCGCCGCCGTCGCCGCAGGCATCAAGCGCGGCGGCAAGCTCGACATGGCGATGATCGTGTCCGACACCCCGGCCACCGCCGCGGCGACGTTCACGACCAACCAAGTCAAGGCTGCGCCGGTCAAGGTCAGCATGCAGCACATCACGAAGGGCAGAGCCTGCGCCATCGTCGTCAACAGCGGCAACGCCAACGCCTGCACCGGCACCATCGGCCTCATCCACGCCGAGGCAATGGCCGCCGCCGTCGCGCGACGCATCGGTTGCCGCGAAACCAATGTCCTCGTCTGCTCGACGGGCCGCATCGGCGTCACGATGCCCATCGTCAAGATCGAAGGCGGCATCAAGAAACTGCTCGGCAGCCTTTCCGCCAACGGCGGCCCGGCCGCGGCGAGGGGAATCATGACGACCGACACGTTTCCGAAACAAATCGCCGTCCGTGTCAAGGCCGGAACAAAAGTCATCCGCATCGGCGCCATCGCCAAGGGCGCCGGGATGATCGAGCCGCACATGGCGACGATGCTCTGCTTCATCACGACCGACGCCGCCATCCCGCGGGCCGCGCTCCAGCGTGCCTTGCGCGCCGCCGTCAACCAGAGTTTCAATCGAATCACCGTGGACGGCGACACCAGCACCAACGACACCGTCATCTGTCTCGCCAACGGCCTGGCCGGCGAATTTCCGATTGCGCCGTTCCAGCAGGCGCTCAACTACGTCTGCGCCGAGTTGGCCAAGATGATGGTGCTCGACGGTGAAGGCGTCAGCAAATTCGTGACAGTCAACGTCACCGGCGCGGCCAACGACCGCGATGCCGACATCGCGGCGCGCGCGGTGGCGAACTCGACGCTGGTGAAATGCTGCTGGTGCGGCGGCGACCCGAACTGGGGGCGCATCATGGACGCGCTCGGCTACTCGCGCGCCAAAGTGGACGACGACTCGGTGGACATCGCGTTCAACGGCGTTGCCGCCGTCCGCAACGGCATCGCCACGCACGCGCCGTTGGCGCGCCTTAAGAAGATTGTCGCGGCCCCGTCGTTCACGGTGGACATTGATTTGAATCTTGGCCGGGGACGTTGCACGATTCACACCTGCGACCTGACCGAGAAATACGTCACGTTGAACAAGGGGGAATGAAACTGCAGGAAGTGGTTGGGTAAGTGCGCTGCTTTGGAGGAGAACATTGTCCCATGCAACAGATCATCGAGAAAGCTGATGTCCTGCTGGAGGCGTTGCCGTACATCCAGCGGTTTCGCAGTTCCACGTTCGTCGTGAAATACGGCGGCAGTTTCATGGACTCGACGGACCCGAAGGTGCGCGGCGGCGTGGCTGCCGACGTCGTGTTCCTGGAAGCGGTCGGCATCAATCCCGTTGTCGTTCACGGCGGCGGCAAGGCGATCACGAAAGCGATGGAAGCCGCCGGGATCAAGGCGAACTTCATCAAGGGGATGCGCGTCACCGACGAGGCTACGATGAAAGTGGTCGAGGACGTTCTGTTCAACGTCATCAACCGTGAAATCGTAGAGATGATCCAGAAACTCGGCGGCAAGGCGCGCAGCTTCAACGGGCGCGACGTGTTCAAGTGTCGCAAACTCGTGCAGGACGGCGTGGATCTCGGCTACGTTGGCGAAGTGGTGGATGTCGAGGTCGAGGCCCTCAAGAGATGTTTGAAGATGGAAGTCACGCCCGTCATCAGCCCGATTGGCCTCGGCGTCGAGGATGGTCACGCCTACAACATCAACGCCGACGTGGCGGCGGCGAAGCTGGCGATGGCGATTGGCGCGCGCCGGCTCGTCTTCATGAGCGACGTGCCCGGTTTGATGCGCGACCCGAAAGACCCGGCTACGTTGATTTCGCACCTGGAAACAAAGGAAGTGGCCGCGTTGAAAGAGCAGGGGATCATTGACAAGGGGATGATTCCGAAAGTGGACAGCGCGGTCGAAGCCGTTCACGGCGCCGTGCATCGGGTTCACTTTGTGGATGGCCGCACGCCGCACAGCGTGCTTCTGGAAATCTTCACCGACAAAGGCGTCGGCACAGAAGTGGTGAAATGACGCCGCGGAAGACGCTTCTACCGCTTGGCACAGTGCCGGCGACGGATGAGTTCGTCCCAAGTGGGAGCTTTGGCGGGCAGATCGTGCAATAGCGGCTGGTTCTCCACGACGGCGCTGAATGTGTCCGCTATCACTTCGGCGATTTGGAACAGCACATGGCGGAACTGCGCCTTCTCTGCGAGCGTCACCATTTCGGCGTAGTGCAGGCCGGTGATCTGGCGAAATGCCGCCGAACAATCCCAATCGTTTCCTGCCGGCTCCAGTTCGAGTTCTTTCAGCCAACCGGGAATCAGCGCCTTGAGGTAGCGACGGTTCTCCGACATCACAACGTTGAGCAGCGGCAACAGGTCAGGGCGCCAGCCTTTGCCAAAATACCGTCTCAATGTTCCGCGCGCCTCGCCGACGCGCATCGCGTGTGTCTGCAATGGCTCCACGGGGGCGTCGGCGAGATCGGCAAGCAGGTCGGGCCAGTTGAGTTTCAATTCCTTGCGGCCTACTTCGTGAAATGTGACCAAGTCCTGGATCGGCCGGTTGCGCGGAGTATATTTGCCGTCGAGCAAATGCAACGTCAGTCCCGGCTGGACGGATTTGATGAGGCTGTCGCTGACAACGTGCGTCAACGTCCCGAACAAGTACGCCAAGGGACGTTCCCAGCAGCCCAATCGCGTAAGCCCATCTGTTGCGGCACACGCAAAATACTCCGGCACGTGGTCCCATGGCTCCTGCAACTGGCGTTCTTCTCCGCTCCAGCCAAACACAAGGTGGGAGCGTCCATAAAACAAGCGATGAAGATCGCGGGGAGTGTATTCGTGTCCGTTGAAAACGAGTTTCCACGGTCGAACCGCCCCGCCGGTGATGGGGCTGGTCTTCACGGGAACGGTGCCGTAGCCGACCTCGCGACCGGTATCCACGCAGACGGCTTCCGGCAACGTCTGGATGTCGCAACCAAGATACGCGCCGCAGAGGTAACTGGCCCAATGTCGCCGCAATAACGGCGCGACCGGTAGCCGTCGCGCGTCGGCGACCCTCGCGCCAAGCACGGCGTACATCGTATGGCCGATAATTCCACTCATCGGGTATCCGTCTTTACTGTAAGAGCGGAAACAAGCTGGTGTAGTCGTCCGTCCAGAGCGGGATGGCCGGTCCCGGTTCGGGCGCGGTGACGGCGCTCTGCACGCCCGGTTGAAGGAAGAACGACTCCTCTCGCGACAACAGCACCCAGAGCGATTCATAGACTTGCCCGCTCCAGTCGTCATCATCGTCGTAGGATTCCACGTCAGGGACGGGGCCGTTTACGTTCACGATGTGCAACTGAAACTCCTCCGCCAGTTTGACCAGCACCGGGACAAGATTCAGGTGCCGGTTCGAAATGTGAACGGCCAACACTCCATCCGCTCGCAGATGCCGTAAATACACGGCAAACGCTTCGCGCGTGAGCAAATGCACCGGGATGGCGTCGCCGCTGAAAGCGTCCAGTGCCAGCAGATCGAACCCTTGCGACGGCTGACGCTCCATCATCAACCGCGCGTCGCCGAGAACCACTTTCACGTTGGCCGGGCTGCCGTCCAGATAGCTGAAATGTTGGCGGGCCAGTTGTTCGACGGCCGGATTGATTTCGTAAAAGAGGATCTGGTCGCCTTTCCGTCCGTACGCGGCCATTGTTCCGACGCCCAAGCCGACAACGCCGATGACGCGATTGGTGGGAGTGGGCAAATGTCGAACCGCGATGCCGATGCCGCTTTGTTTCGTGTAGTACGATGCCGGCAGTCGCGCCCGTTCCGGTGCGACGAACTGCAGGCCGTGCGTAATCTGGCCGTGCTGCAGCAACCGGTAATGGCGTTGCGGATCTGTCTTTTCGTAATCCCAGACCGACAAGACGCCGTAGAAATTGCGAATCACACTCAGGGCATTCCGTGTTTCCTCGCGCGCGTGTTTCACGAGGAAGGGCGCCAATCCCAGCGCCGTCAGCGCGAGCAGAACGCACGCCCACCGGTGGGCGCTCGCGGGGCCGGTGCGCCAGCCGATCCAGGCGCCCATCGGCGCGATCAACCAAACCAGCCAGTGGAATTGATCGGCGCGCGGCCAGCCGGACTTGGAAAGCGCATATTCGCCGCCAATCAGCAGCAGCAATCCGAGCAGCCATGCCAACGCCGTCCAGCCACGGTCCCCCAAACCAGCCCGGTCGCGAAGACACACCAGAAGAAACAAGGCCACACACAACCCCAGTCCCCAGTGCAACTCGACGTACGTGCGGAACACCACCGGCGCAATCACAGCCACGGCCACGCCGCCCAACGCGCCGCCCGCGGAGATCAGCAGATAGTAGGCGGTGAGGTAACGCGGATGCGGTTTCAGCCGGTAGAGTTCTCCGTGGCAGACCATGCCCGTCACGAAGAGCGCGCCGCAGTAGCAGGACACCTGTTGGGCAATCGAGGCGTCGGCGCCGGCTTTCAATATCCACAGGATCGCCGCGACCGCGGGGCCGAGCGCCGCGCCGAACACCGTGCGCGAATACCAGCGCGGATTGTCGAAACAGATGATGAACGTGACCAGGTACAACGCCAGCGGCAACACCCACATCATCGGCGTGACCGCGATGTCCTGGCAGAGCTTGTTCGTCGTGGCCAGCAACATCACCACTGCGCACGACGGCAACGCCAGCCACCACGCGTAGCGGCTCCACTCCGGACGCGGCGCGCTGTCCTCCGTGGCTTGTTCGCGGATCGCGCCGCCGTCGTGCCGCCAGACAAACCAAGCCGTCGCGCCGCACAAGGCCACGAAGATGCCCATGCCCCACGACCACCATTCCGTCTGGGCGCGCCGCGAGAAGTTGACCTCGAACCAGAACGGGTAACTGATCAGCGCCAGCAGCGAGCCGAAGTTCGAGAGCGCGTACAGCCGGTACGGCGACCGATCTGGTTGAAGACGGGCGAGCCACGCCTGCAACAGTGGCCCGGTCGCCGACAACACGAAGTATGGCAGTCCGACGGTAGCGGACAAGAGTAGCAGAATCCGCAACGCCGGCTGCTGAGTATCGGTTGGTTGCCAGCTCGTGGAGGGCGTGATCGGGAGCAATAGCAACGCGGCCACCAACAGACAGCCGTGCACCAGCACCTGCCGGCGCGGCGACAACCATCGCGTCGTGCCGTGCGCGTAGGCGTATCCGGCCAGCAACAACAATTGGAAACAGAGCAGGCAGGTCGTCCAGACCGACGGCGTCCCGCCGAACCACGGCAGGATGTACTTGCCGATCACCGGCTGGACTTGGAACAGGAGAAACGCGCTGGTGAAAATGGTCAGCGCACCAATCAGACGGCTTATGGTCGGTTTGTTCATTGTCATTGCAGTTTCAGAATCCAATCTGCGATCTCGCGCCGCATTTGTTGCCATTGTTCGCCGGTGAAGCGCGTGGCGAGCGCGTTGATGAGCGGCGATTCACTGGCCGATCCAATCCCGGCTTCACCCATGATCAAGCCGGTGTCGGCGTCCACGGCTTTCGTGACACCGGTGCGCGATGTCGTTTGTGTTGCGGGTCGTGCTTTGCGGATCAGGTTCCGCCAACGATCCAAACACTGCTGTGCGCCGGTTGTCGGAACGCGCGCGTTGGCGATGGCTTTCTCCAGCGTGGCGATGTAGCGGAGGTCGTCAGCGCCTTCGCGCATCGCTTCGTAACAACGCGTTGGAATCAAGTCAGACGGATCTGTGATGCCGGGGAACGACAACCCCCAGTCGTGGCCTTTGGTCGCCGGGCCATCGGTGTCGTCGAACGGGTTTTCGAAGTAGTGCTGATACGTCCACGGGCAATGCGAGGTGAACGGGCTGGCCCAGAGATACGCGCCGTTGATGATGCGCGACCACTCCGGTGTCCAGTAGGTGCCGCGCGCGTTGTGGTAGAACCACGCCTCGTCGCCGCTGGCTTTCAATTCGGCGTCGTATTCGTCCATCGTGTGTCCTGCCGCCAGCCAATGTTCGAACGTGTAGCCGTGATTGCAGCGCAGGTCCACGAACGGATCGAGTTCCTTGCGCAACGCGTCCGCCTTCTCGCCGCGCGTGTGAAACGTGATGTAGAGCTTCGCCTCCGGCACCTGCCGCACCGCCTTGCTGAGGTGGATATAGGGGGCGAGGCGGTCGTTGCCGAACACTTCGTCCATGTGCGCAACGAACAACCGGAAATCCGTTGTCTGTTTCTGGAACTTCACGAACTGTTGCATCGCGTCCTTCGCGGCCTGTTGAAACGCCTTGTCGTCGTTGAGCGAGCGCTCCAAGCCAACCAGCCCGCTTTCGATGACAATCGTGCCGCCGCCAAACCCCGCCTGACGCAAGAGTTCCAGTCCTTCCGAAACCTCAGTGAAATCCGGCGCGGCCTTGTTGTAGCGGATGCCGATATGAGCAAACAGATTTCGGATGCCGTGCTCTCGCATGTCGCGCAGCTCGCGCAAGGCGCGCGATTTGTCGGCCATCATCCGGTTCATCCGGCAATAGGTCGCCAACTTCTTGCGCGGATGTTCGATGAGGCGGATGGGCAGCACTTCCAACTTCACCGGCACGGCGAGCTTGCCCGCGGCGTGCGAAATCGTGACAGTGCCCGTGTAAGTTCCCGGCGGCAATGTCTCCGGCACGTCGAACGACAACCACACTTCGCGCAATTCGCCCGCCGGTATGTCGAGCGGCTCCCACCGTGGCAGGAAACGATTCACGATGTCCGTTTGCGTCGCTTTCGCGGTGTAAATCTTCCGCATCGGCGTTCGCACCACGCGGCGGACAGTGACCTGCTTGCTGCTGAGCGGCCCCAAATCGGAGACTTGCACGGTGACCTGTTTCAGCGGTTGTCCGGCGATAATAAGGAACGTGGCTGGCTCGATTTCGCCGGGGGAGGCGAACAGTTCGATGCGCGGCTCGCGTGCCGGCGGCAACTTCTGCGGGTCGGTCTCGTCGAGATAGTTCTTCGGCAAAATGGCAATGGTATCCGTCGCCGAGCAGCGATAAACGCCTGCCGGTTCGTTGAACTTCCAATCGTAGCCCAACTGTGTGCGCGCCGGCACCGGTTTGCCGGCGACGCGACCCTTGTCGGTGTAACGCACGACGCGGCTGACGCAGAACTCGTCGAATGCGCAGCCATCGCCCAAAAAACGGATTGACTCTGGCTGCTGTTGCGGCGGTAATGCGCCGGTCTTCGACCCCACCTTCCGACCGTCGAGCCACAAGGCCAATTCGCCATCGCCCCAACAGGCCGCGACGTGATGCCATTCACCGGCTTTCCACGCGCGGATGTCGTGGTCAACCCGGCGATAAACGAAATTGGTTGTGCCGGCCGGCGTGCCGAACATGCCGATGCCGAACTTGCCGGTGGCGAGTTTGTTGATGCTGATCTGGTTGCGATTGCCCGCAGCGGCGCTGAGAACGGAGCGCGTCTGGCCGTCGTCGCCATTCCACTGCGGTTGGAACCAGAATTCCACCGTGCCCGCGCTGCCGGGGAAGTTCTGCTTGCCGCTGAAACTCAGCGTCTTTCGCCGGTCGAGCACAATACCGGCGCCGAAGCGGCCGGACTTGGTCAAGGTGCCGCCGCCGTCAGCGAGGCTGAGGCCGAGCGAGTGATCGGCGTTGGCGTTCTGGTCGAAGTGCGCGAGCAGCAGTGTGTGCTCGTCCGGCGCAAACGGCGCGTCTGGCGGACCGGCGAAGGCGATGGTCGCGCAACCAACCAGTGTGCAGAAGAATTGGAATCTCATCGTTTGCCCAGCAGATCCAACACCGCAGCGGTCATCGCCGTTACGCCCATTTTGATGGTCGGTTCCGGCACCGGCGCGTACAGCGGCGAGTGCAACGACGGCAACGGCTCGCCGGCGCGCTCCGCTTCCGCCACCCGTTTCGGGTTCACCGAGCCGAGCCAGAAGATGCAAATGGGAATCTTGTCCGTCGTGCGGCCATAAAGCCCGAAATCTTCCGCGCCCATCATCGGTTTGCGCGGCTTCAAGGCGTCCTTGCCAAACCACTCGCCAAACGTGCGCACCAGTCGTTGCGTCAGGGGCGGATCATTGTAGGTGGCCTTGGCCCCTTCAGGAGCAACGGTTACTTTTGGCGCTCGATCTGCGGGGAGACCGGCAGCAAGGGCCAGATTGCGCGTGATCCGTTTGATGGTGGCGATCTGTTGTTCGCGCACCGCGTCGGAATACGACCGCAACGTCAACTGAAGCTTCACTTCGTCGGGAATGATGTTGTGTTTCGAGCCGCCGTGGATGGAGCCGACCGTGACCACCGCCGGTTCGGTTGGATCAATCTCGCGGCTGACGATGGTTTGCAAGGCGAGCACGATTTGCGAGGCGAGCACAACGGGGTCTTTCGTTTTGTGCGGCATCGCGCCGTGCCCCCCGGCGCCGTACACCACGATGTCCATTGAATCGGAATTGGCCAGGGCAAAGCCTTCCGTGTAACCGAGTGTGCCGGTTGGTAGATCGGAGGAAACGTGTAAGGCGAGACAGAAGTCCGGCTTCGGAAATCGCGTGAACAATCCGTCGGCAATCATCTTCCGCGCGCCCGCCACCCGTTCCTCCGCCGGCTGGCCGATGAACACGATTGTGCCCTGCCACCGGTCTTTCATGGCCGTCAACACACGCGCCGCGCCGACGAGACAGGTAACGTGCATGTCGTGCCCGCAGGCGTGCATCAAGGGCACGTCATGGCCGTGCTCGTTCTTTGTGGTTGCCTTGCTCGCATACGGCAGGCCGGTCTGTTCCTGTACCGGCAACGCGTCCATGTCCGCGCGCACCAGCACGACCGGCCCGTTGCCGTTGCGCAGCACGCCGACGACGCCAAAGCCGCCGACGTTTTCCGTGACCTCGATGCCCAGCGCGCGCAGTTGGCCGGCGAGTTGTTTCGAGGTGCGCTCCTCGTGGAACGAAAGTTCCGGGTGCATGTGAAGGTCTTTGTAGAACTCGAACAACGAGGCGTACTCAGCATCCACACGGGACTGCACTTGTGGACGCAAGGCCGCGCCTGTGGTGAACAACAGACAGACGCCCAGAAGAATGGCAGGCAAGCAACGATTCATGGTGCGCGCGAGTGTAGGATTTCCGCGCTCGAAGTCAATCTCAGGGTGTAGTGCAATTCTCTGGACAGGAACGCCGCCGTCTCGGCGGTTTCGAGCCAAACTGCGACCGCCGAGACGGCGGCGTTCCGTCAACTACTTTCGCTACTCGAACACGACAATCGCGTAAATCTTGAACGGCGGAATCTCGATGCGCGACTGCACCGTCAGCACGCGCTCCGGAGCATCCGGTGTAAGGAACCGCGCTTTCTTCCAGCGGCGACCCAACTCCAGACTCAGTTCTGCTGGCGTCTCGCTTGTGGCATAATTGACCAGATGAACGGCCAGCTTGTTCTTGCCGCATTCGTAGGCGTTCAGGGTGACAGTATCCGCACCGCTCAGGCGCGCGGAGAAACGGTTGCCGGCGGCGCGTTCGAGTGCGGCTGCAAATTTCCTCCATTCTTTTGGCAGAACCACACGCTGGGCGTACGTGCCGCTCGCCGACGCACGGACCGTTTCCGGCTCGACGCGTTCGGCGCGGAGATCGTCGAATACGGGGGCTGGTCGTTCGCGGCCAGTCTCGTCGTAGCGACCGTTGTTCCCTGCCAGAACCAAGCTGCCGCCCTGAGTCGCAAACTTCCGGATGGCCTGGACCTGACGGTTGCTCAAGTGGGATTGTCCGGCCAACACCAGCACAGAAAACCCAGTCAACCGGTCGAGTTGCTCATCAAAAAGCACTTCCCACGCAAAGCCGCCGCGAATCAGGATTTCTTCGGCGCCGCTCACGAAGGAGGACGCTTCTTGCGTGTCGAACACAGCGGAGGCAAACGTCTGGAGCAGCGCCACGTCGCGAGCCGGTTTGACATTGTGCCAGAGCGGTTCGTGGGTGCGGACGAACCGGAGATGGTTGGCGAGCGCCTCACGCATGTCAGGACGCTCAACGCGCATCCGGTCGCGTTCGCCCAGCGGACGCAACGCCCAGTTCGTGCCCGGCAGGGCACCATTGGCGGCGGCCTCGGCAATCTGAAGGCCGACCACCTCGCTGTTATCCGGCAAACCGAGGCCGGTCAGCTTATCGTGCTTCCACGTGGTCGAGATGACGCGATAACCGATGGCGTGGCCGTATTTGGATGCCCTGACTTGGGAAATGAGCGCGCCGTCCTCGATGCCGGGGAAATTGCCGTTCTCGGCGAACAACAGGTCGAGATGACGCCCTTGCCACGGCGCCCAGACGCTGTTGGTGTAAGCGCCGTTGGGACGACGCGGAAACGCCGGGTTGCCGAGCAGGATCACATCGGGCTTGAGGCGGCGCGCGTGCGCCTCAAGGTCGGCTTGATACTCGGCGAGACTTTCGCAGCGCCAACGCACCCACTCTTGAATGATCGGGTCGCTAATGCGCGTGAGGTTCTTCTCCGTCGCCGGTTGTTTGACCTCATCAAATGACGACCGTCCAAAACGCTGTTGCGGTTTCGGGTGGCGCTTTGTCAGCCACTCGCGGAACTTCTGCTCGCAACGTTTGCAGTAGCACGGCGGCGCGTAATTGTTGTCGAAGTGCAGGCCGTCGAGGTCAATCTCCTTCAAGCCGACCGTGATCGCGCGTTTCATGTAAGCGCGGAACTCGGCGGAGTGAATGCACGGCGCCCAGCGGAACTTTGCGCCACCCCAAAACTGCAACTGGCCTTTCCCATCGCGTTGAATCCAGTCCTCCGCCGTCGGCACCTCGGCGAGGAATTGTTCGTGGTAAAGGGAGCGCGACTGACAGTAACCGAGAATCTTGACGCCGTGCTTGTGGGCAAACTTCACGAGGCGCGCCGTGTTCTGTTGCTCGGCTCGCTCGTGAACGAGACCGAACCCCTTGAAGAAATGCGTCACGCCGAGATTGACGCCCATGTCGGCCATCATGCGGACGACTTCCTCGGAATGAAGACGGTCATACCATTGTTTGAGCCACGGCGATTTCGTGTCCACCGCGCCGACCACACCGCCGGTGCGAAGGTAGTGATCCAACGGCTCCCAGCCCCACCACGACCAATAGAGCGCCTGCTGTGAGGAAGCGGTTGTTGCGGGATTACTGCCACTCACCGCGCACGATGATAATCCCACCGGCAAGTGGCACAACGCTAACGCCCCCGCCGAGCGCAACAAAAAATCGCGGCGTCCCATCTGTTCGTTTTTGTTTTTCATGTTCATGATTTTCTCCGTCGTTGGACTAACACAGAAGCTCAACGGAGCGGCTTGTCCGCGTCCGTTGGAGCGTCTTGTTGGCTGTTTCCTTGTTGCGCGATGTCAGGGAGTTGGCTTCCGAAATCGATACCGCAGAGTGGGCAGTAGTTCATATGTTTGGTTCGAGTCCGAAGCCGTTTGTTGCACTGCGGGCAACGGATGCGAAAAGCTTGGAGAATGCTTGCAGCGCTAGCACCGACTCCGCCCGCAAGGTAGAGAGAGCCGGTTATCAGGAGTGCCCAGAACCGCCAGCCGAGATGTCCCTCAGTCAGTGCGATGGCTTTCGTCGAGACAGGGATAATAACGATACCAGCTCCTCCGACAATGAACATGGCTAGACAGATAATAACGTTGCGTTTGTAAGGGCGCTCGCAACGATCTAAATATTCACGGATAGTCATGTTCGACTCTCATCTCCGCAGCCAACATCATGCTTCACTCGAACTCAGCGTCGGTTCTGGTTTCTGGCGTGGAGATTGTCACCGTGGTCTGGTCGTGTCAAGCGTGGCGGAGAGGGCAGTAGTCAGTAGTCAGGAGGTCGGCGCTTGCCAAGCGGCAGCAGCACTAACCGCGATAGACATCTTTTCGATGTCGGACTCTCTGCACCTCGACAAGTTTCCACTCACGAAATACATTGTACACGACCCGATAATCACCCAACCGAATCCGGTAGGCGTTCTCCGAGCCAGTCAGCTTCTCCACGCCCTGCGGGAACGGATTCCAGCCCAGCGACTCAACCTCATCCACCACCCGCGCGGCCACGCTGGCCGGCAGCTTGCGCAAATCCTTTTTGGTGGATTTCTTCCACTCAACGCGGAAGGATGCCATCGCGTTTCAACTCCGCCTTGAACTTGTCGTGGGGAATCGTCGGCTCGTCGTGACGGTCTGCAATGGCCGCCAAATCGTCCAGATCCTCCATGAGCCTTTCGTAATCGGAAATGGGCATTACGACAGCGGTCTTTTTGCCTTTCGGATTGGTCAGGTATTGCACGCTGGTTGTCATGTTTCTATTCTCGTCGAAAACACCACCGATGTCGAGCCTTGCGTCACCGGTTCTGGCTTCTGGCGTGGAGATTGTCACCGTGGTCTGGTCGTGTCAAGCGTGGCGCGTGTTTCGGAAATGTTCCGGATATGTCGCGGCAAATTCAACGGCTTTATTTCGTGATCTTGAAGCCATTGCGCAGAAGAAAAAGGATTCCTGCGATCTTCTCTTGCTCTGACGGATAGGCTATCATAAAAAGCTTCCTGCCGGACTCAATGAGACTCAGCTTCATCCAATCTTCGAACTTGACGCCAAACCGCTCAAACGCACGCCGTACCTCCGCCGGCGTAGAGTTAGGCTTGAGGTGAAGGGCCGCTAGCCTGAATAATTCACTGATTGATTGAACGAAGGCCGGGGAGGCCGGTCAAATAGGTGATGATCAATCACCTATGAAAACCACCCACTCCACCAACACTCCAACAGTCTGTTTCCCAGAACCTCTCCTG
>VHCW01000023.1 GCA_016871575.1 Verrucomicrobiota bacterium | reverse complement strand
CCGATTGACCCGCGCGCTACACCGCGCACGATGTCGAATCCGTTGCTCGACCGCAAAGTCTATTGGCGCGTCATCGAATGGGACCCGGTCGACCGCTGCGCCTACGGCGTCGTGGTCGGCGACTCGCTGCTGTTCAAGTTCGACACGCACGACGGCCCCGAAGGCAAGATTACGCCGTTGGTGCGGCTCTGCGCCGAGCGTTACCTCAACGCCGACCCGAGCCTGATTCCCGTCTCGACGCTCGCGCTGACCATCTCGCGCGACCATCGCATCTACTACGCGCCGGTCGTCTCGGTGGCGTTCGACTACGCGGGCACGTCATGGGACGTGGCCGACGAACGCAAGTTCACCGCGAAGCTGACCGGCGAGGAGGTGCCTCCCGAATCGGCGTTGATCGTCTATGACATCGCCACCAAGCAACGCCGCGAACTCGGCATCATGCGCACGCACGATGGACGGCGCGTGTTTGGCCTCGGTGGCGCGTGCACGGGACAAAAGGACGGCAAGATTTACTTCGTCGGCGCCGTCGAGGAACGCGACCCGAAACGCGTCGCCAACAAGATTGATAATCGCTGGCCGTTCAGCATGGCATTGGTCAGTTACACTCCCGCCAAGGAAGGAGGCGCACAATGAAACGTTTAATGTTTTCTGGAGGGCCACGCTCCGTCGTGGCCGCCGCTGCAAACCCACGGACGCGACAGAGCGCGTCCCTCCAAGCCGTCCTGCTGCTGTTGCTCCTCGTCAGTTCCGTTCACGCCCAAAAATGGATCAACCCGAACTTCGACGCCCACCGGCTCGATTTCCGCACGCTCGGTTATCCCGACGTGACCGAGATCGAAGCCGACAACAGCCCGATCACCGCGTTGCTCACCGCCGCCAGTGGCAAGGTCTATGGCGCCACCAGCGGCAAGACCGCGTCGTTCCTGTTCCTCTACGACCGCAGCATAAACAAGGTCCGCCCGCTCGGCAAAATCGGCGACGCCCGCGGCGTGTATCACACGCTCGTGCAGGACACCGATGGCACACTGATCATTGGCGGCGGCCTCAACATGCTCGCGCCGGTTCCGTTGACGCAGCAGTTCCCCGGCGGCTACCGCGCCATCGAGGAGCAACTCTGGAAAGACATCGCCGCGCCCTACAAGGATTACCCCGGCGGCCACCTCTACCGTTACGACCCCGCCAAGAACGACGCCGGCGCGAAGTTGGCGGGTGAGGCGTGTCCGCTCGAAGACCTCGGTGTCCCCGTGCGGAACAACTCGATCTACGCGCTCGCCCTCGACGCCAAGGCCCGGCAGCTTTACGGCGTCACGTACCCCGACGCGCACTTCTTCGTCTGTGACTTGGAGAAGAAGAAAACGCGCGACATCGGCCCCATCCTCGACCGTAAAGTCTATTCGGGCCCGGAGCGAACGTGGCGCAGCGTGCCTCGCGCGCTGCACGTTGCCGCCAATGGCCGCGTCTATACCTCCGGCGAGGATGGTCGCATCGTCTATTTCGATCCCCAGTCACAGAAGCTGGTCCGCACCACGATGCAGATCCCCGGCGAGTATTGGGAAGCGTGGAACTATCACGGCTACCCGGTCATCGAATCGTGGGTCACCGACGCCAAAGGCAATCTCTTCGGCGCCACCAGCGACGGCTATCTCTTCCAGATGCAGCCCGACAAAGCGCAAATCATCAACCTCGGCAAACCGCGCATCCACCGTCGTGTCCGCGCCATGACGCTCGGCCCCGACGACCGGCTCTACCTGCTCTGTGGCGAGTTCGAGGACGTGGTAAAACTCATTAGCTACGACACAACAGGTCGCGAAGGTTTCATTGACTGGGGCACATTGACGGTGGATCGCAGCCCGTATTACGCCAAGCGCGCCTACCAATTCGACGCGATGACCACCGGAATTGACGGTACGATCTTCATGGGCGAAAGCGACCGTCGCGCCTGTCTTTACATGTTCATCCCCGGCGCCAAACCCTTTGAAGGCGGTTTCAATCCCAGCAACCCGCGGTGACGTTAGCGTCGCTCATCCGTTATACCGTTGATGGGCTTATCACTACTTCATCTTGAAAAGCGCCTTCAAATCGCGACGTACTTGGTCATGTTTCTTGCAGATCGGACATGCCTTACCCCATTTCACCTTCGATGCTTTCATCTTGTTGTCGCGCGGATTGAACAGGTGTGTTGCTAAACATTCTGCCTTACCAAGTTGGCTCTGACCTGCGACGCAAAACACTTCTGCACACGTCGCCTGCAGCAAATAGGCAGATTTTTCGTAGCTACATAGGCGCTTCCAGCTATATCCCTTCCCGACATAGAGACACTTCCTGCCACGTCAAAACACATAGACGATCGGGCCGTGGAGTTTAGCTTCCGCCCAAGCGAGGAGATCGTCCCCACGAGCAATCAGGCCATGCCCGGCGATGTGCTTCAAGTGGCGCGAATCCACAGTCTTTGCAAACTCTTTGTGTCCGTTTCTCTTCAATAGAATTGCCGAAGCGGTCTCCAAGAGTTCGTTAATGTATTTCTCACGGACTTGCTTGGTGAAAACCTTGGGATGTCCTACGCCTTGGGGTGTCACGACAGATCGGATGGCCGCCGTTCGCCGAGACCACAGTTCGTCTAGTTTCGTGTGAAACTGTTTGTTTAACGACATGCCTTCTCCTTGAGTTCTTTATTGTTGAGCGCTTGCGTCACCAACTTCCCTTCAGATGTTCGCTGAAAGATGGGCTGGTGAAAGCGGACGGCGTGCAGGAGGTTAGCGATGACCAGCACCGGACAATCCCATCGGAAATCCAAACCCCAGATTCACTCCGCCATTCTGGTTTGTTCCGAGTTTTCGCCATAACAGATCGCAGTGTAGCGAGTCAGAGACCCTTCAACAAGCTCAAGTTAACAGCAATGGAAAACGCTGCGTCATGTTCCGGCTTTCGTGTGTTCAGTGTGTTTCGTGGTGAAAAACGACGGGTTGCACGGATTCGTGGGTGCCGGTTCTGAGCAGTTGGCAGCGGCTTTCAGCTAGGCAACGACAACGATTTTACCGGGGCGGACGGTTGGCAGAACGGCCAGGACTTTGGGCATGAGCGGGGGCGTGTCGGCCAGCCGGTTGCTGCGCGCTTTAAGGCCGATCACCGCGAGGCGGAGTTTCGCGAGGTTCTGTTGCTTGGGCAGGCTGGCGTCCATCGTGATCAGGATGTCGAACTGTCCGTTGGCGCTGGTGGACCGTTTGGATGGAACGACCTCCCACAACGCCACTGCGCTTCGCTACGTGGCTTACTACGAACTACCCTTTGAATGTGGTTTGACGGGGCATTTAGCGCCATTCGTTGTCGGCGGGTGTTTCTTCGGCGACGGGGGTGCGGCAGGCATTGGTGGCGCCGAGCAGGAAGACGCCGTAGGCGATGATGTAGATAAGTTGGAGGTCGAAACCTTCGAGGCGCATGGCCAGGTAGGTCGTGAAGATGATGGCGGCCGGTGTGACGGCGTGCAACGCGATGTTGAACAGTTGCGGCCAGCGCAAGCCGCCGGCCATGCCGCGTTCAAGGATGGCCGCGGCAAACGAGAACAGGAGAATTTGCGCGACCACCAGAAAGCTGGCAGCGGCAAAAAGTATCGGGATGCTCATGAGGATGCCGGCGCGCAGGAAATTGCGGATGTAATCCGCCGTGATGGTGGAGTCGGGGAAACCGCGCAGGTTGTGGCGCTGGGTGAAAACCGGGAGACTCGGGTTGCGGTCGGGTTTCATCCAGAACAGAAGGGCATCAGCAGTCACCAAAACGCCGTGCATGGCTTCAGGGTCAGCGGCAGTCGCTTTGCCGGTGGTGTCGAGAAGGAAAAGAAAGTTGTCGTCGCCGGCGCGGTACGGTTGGGGAACATCAGCGATGACGTTGCCTTGCTGGATGCGGAAGGGCGGCACGTGTGCCTGCGCCCAGTCGCCAACGGTGTCCGTCAACCGCCAGCCCGCCGGCACGAACCGGAACGCGAGGATCAATCCCAGCAGGATGATGAGTTGGGCGAGATAGAACAGCGAGGCCGTGAGGGGACGGTCGCGCACGTCGCGGTATGTCTGGAACCCGGAACAGCACCGGAACATCGTGCGGAAAAAAGTCATTGTTTTGCCTTCAACGCCGCCCGTGTCTGTTTTTGGAGTTTTTTGATCTTCCCCTCAAAACTGGCGCGGGTGGCGGCGTCCATGCGGTCGAGAAAGAGGATGCCGTTGAGGTGGTCGAGTTCGTGTTGGATCGCGCGGGCGAGCAGCCCGGTTGCCTCGATGCAGAACGGCTGGCCGTCGAGGTCTTGTGCTTCCACGCGGACGCGCGCGGCCCGTCGGATGGCGGCGCTGATTTCGGGGACGCTGAGGCAGCCTTCTTCGCCGGTTTGTTCGCCTTCGGAGGCGGTGATCCGCGGGTTGAGCAGGACCAACGGCATTTGGGAAGGGATGTCCTGTTGTTGGTTGTCGCGCCACAACTCGGAGGGTTGTTCGCTGTTGCGAATGTCAATGACGGCAAGCATCAGGGTGCGACCGACCTGCTGGGCGGCGAGTCCGACGCCGTTGGCGGCATACATGGTTTCAATCATGTCGCCGGCGAGTTGGCGCACCTCCGGTGTGACGCGCTCGACGCGTTTGCCTTTTTCTCGGAGGGTGGGGTGGCCGCACTTGATGACGTTCAATATCACGGGCGGGATTATACTGCGCGCGTGCTGGACGCGCAAGGCGGGTTGTGGTAGAAGGCGCGCAAAGGAGATAGCGCGTGGTTTCATTGCAGACGTATTGGGAAAGCTGGCTGACGATCATGGTCAAGCCGTTCCATCATTTTGGCGACGTGTGGCTTGGGATACTGCCGTTGTACGTGTCGCTGGTGCTGGGTGAACTTTACAAGAAGAACGTTTCTTTCGCGCACGCCATCGGCACCGGCTTCGTGATGTTGTGGGCAGGGTTGAACTGGGGCGTGCGCTTGTCGAACTTCGGCTGGATGGCATACATGACACAGATGTCGAAGGGGCAGATGAACATCGCGTGGCTGGTGACGGCAGCGACAGTGGGGTTGGGCATCTTCACCATCGTGCTCGGCGTGCGCAAAAAGGACAAGAAGTTGTGCGAAGTGCTCGGCCACACGCGGTTCTCGTGTTACTTCCTGATCCTGCTTTATCCTCTTCAATCACGGATGCTGCCCTGGAACAACGACAACGTCATCTCCATTGTTATATTCGCGTTACCGGTCTGGTTTGCCATTTACCTGTTGGGGCGCGGTGTGCGGGCGATAATCAAATGAGCGCGATCCTCTTGCCGTACACGCATGGCTGTTTTGTCTGCGGCGCGGACAATCCGCACGGTCTTCGCCTGAAGTTTTTCGCGCACGATGGCGAGATTCGCGCCGAGTTCCATCCTGATGCGCGCCACGAGGGCTATCGGGGAATCATCCACGGCGGCGTGTTGGCCAGCGCGCTGGACGAAGTCATGTTCTGGGCCGCAGCCTATGCGACCCGACGATTCCATGTGTCGGTGCAACTCGATCTCCGTTATCAAAAGAAAGTCGAGGTGGGAAAGAATTACCTGTTGGCGGCCCGTCTGGCCGAGAGCCAACGGCGGCTATGTTCCACCGTGGCGGAATTGCGGGCTGCCGATGGCGAGGTTTGCGCGTCGGCCACAGGGCGGTTTTTTCCAATGCGCCGGGACGAGGTGCCGTTGCAGCATGAGGATTTCTATCCCGATCCGGGGGCGCTGTCGCCCGCGCAACTTTTTGGCGAACTTTGAGGATTGCCAGACGCGGCCGTTCAGGGTATGGTCTGAGCACGATGAATCCAACCACTCCTTCTGACAAATCCGGTTTCAAAGCCGTGCTGTTGGTGGATGATGATCGCCAGTTGGTGGACTCGCTTCGGGCGGCGATGATGGACGAGAATTTTCTCGTGGACGTGGCGAGTGACGGCGAGGAGGCATTCCTGAAGGCGAAGGTCCACCAGTACGATGCGATTGTTTGCGACCTGATGATGCCGAAGCTGCGCGGTGATGCTTTCTACCGTCAAGCGACGGAATTGCGCCCGGAATTTGCGGAGCGTTTTTTGTTCATCACCGGTTACGGCAATGATCCTGAGATCAGTCGTTTTCTGAGCACGGTGCCGGCGCGTTGCCTGCTCAAGCCATTCACCATCCAGGAATTGATTGATTCCGTTCGGCGATTGGTCGCCTGATCAACTGGCGCCCAACAAGCGCGCCAATCGCTCCGCGTCCGAGGCCGCTGCGGGATTGTTGAACAGGCAATACGCCGGTGAGCGTTCTGCCACGCAGATGTGCCGGAGCCGGCGCAACTCTTCCTCACTGAATCTACCGGTTGCATGAAGACGGAAATACCGCACAGGCTCCTGCCTTGCCGGCGGCGCTTGAAGCGGATTGACCACGTGCACCAGATCGAGTTCGTCGCAGAGCTTTGCGACCAAATCCGTATCCCATGTGCCCCGAGGTTCCCAACCGAAGAGCAGCTTGCCGCGTTTGGCGTGCTCGAAAAACTTCCGCAGATTGTTCACGTTGTCTTTGTTTGGGCGGAAACTGGCCGGGCATTGGAACAGCACGAGAAACGCCTGCATCGCTTTCGCCACGGCGAACGTTTCATCCCATGCCCATCGGATGGTTGCGTTGAATCCGAATCCTCCGCAATATGGACGGTCCCGAGTGTCAATCCGGGTGCGCTTGAAGGTGGGGCTGTCGGCGGAGTGGGTGATGACCTGCCACGCTTTCAAGGCGAATTGAAAATTCTCCGGGGCCGACTCGCGCCAGCGCCGTGCCGTCTCGATCTTGGGCAGGTTATAGAAACTGGAGTCAATCTCCACGCACGGGAACCGCGAAAAATAGTTCTCCTGCGCCATGGCAAAGCCGCAACAACCGACGACAACTGTGGGGGGTGATTTTCGCAAAGCGCGCACATCTTAACAGCGTGGCGCTCTTTTGGAAAGCGAGTTTAGGCGAGTTTAGGCTTGCCGTCCAGAGATGCATGCGACACGATCTGGGGTGATGGAAAACAAAAGCATCGCTCGCATCGTTGTTGTCGTTGCGTTGTTTATCTTGGTGATCGGCCTCGGCGCCAATACCGTGTATCGTTCGGGTCCGCACCGCTTCGGTGATCGGAGGTGGGGGTCGAAGGCGCATCGGACAGATTTCACGGCTTACCGCGAAGCCGGAATTGCCGTTTGGGACGGTGCCGACATCTACAACACGCGCAACGTGCGCGGCTGGATGTTCATGTCGTTTCCGGTGGTCGCCGTCGTGATGGCGCCTTTTGCGATGGTCAATGTATTCTGGGGATCATTGATTTGGTATGTCCTGTCGGTCTTGATGGCGGGGGCAAGCGCGCGACTGTCGGCGCGATTGGCGCGGCAGGCAATACCGGACTGCGAAGTGAGCGAGTTTTGGTTGACGGTCTTTGCCGTCGTGCTGATGTTACCCGTCACGATGTCCGCCATCGTCCGTGGACAGCCATCGTTGTTGATGATGTTTCTTCTCACGGCCAGTGTGGCGTGTTACCTGCAAAAGCGCGATTGGCTGGCGGGGTTCTGTCTTATGGGGGCGATTGCAATCAAGGTATTTCCGGCATTGCTGATTGGGTACTTTCTATGGAAGAGGCGATTTCGCCTGCTGATCGCCATGGCGGTGTGGTCTCTCGTTCTGCTGTTGCTAGTGCCCAGTATTGTGTTTGGCGTGCGGGGAAACATGGAATTCCTCCAAAAATGGAATCGTAACATTGCGGCCAGTGCATACAAAACCGACACAGAAGGGGTGCATTTCAAGTACACGTTTAGTGGGCAGGTGCCCCGCAATCAATCAGTGAAGGGTGCTGTTACTCGATTGATTGCACAGGGTGACTATACACCCTCGACAATAACCGCCGGTAATCGCATTTCTCTCGGAATCAATCTGGCGCTGCTTCTCATCACGGCATGGGCGTGCCGAAAAGGCAACGGGATGCCCGAACAACCTCTTACGGCGCTCCAGTTGTGTGGAGTGATTCCCCTGATGCTATTTGTCTCGCCGGTGGCGTGGAATCACTACTACTCAGCGATGGCGATCCCCGTGACCGTCGGGGGGGCGTTGGCGTTGACCAAATCAGATACTCAGAGACAGCGCCTGTTTCAGTGGGGAGTGCTTGGTTGGCTTGTGCTGAGTGTGTTCTCGCTGACAAGGCGGCTCGTTTACACATTCGACGCCCTCCTTCTGGGGGCATTGCTGCTCTGGGGGGTGTTCGTCTGTTTCTTGGCACTCTCGTCATGGACTAAGAAACGGTAGCGATGATCATCGGGATTGCGCCAGTGTTTCGAACGGGCAGTGCGAGACGCCATGAACCGCGTTTTGGCCATGCGCCGCATCCCCCATCGCGTCGCGGTGTTGGTGTTGGCATTCAGAAGGTCGCTGAGTATAATGATGACGCGATGAAACCCAACGCAAGGATTGGTCTGCTCGGTGGAACGTTCAACCCGATCCACATCGGGCACTTGTTGGTCGCGCAGGATGTCATGGAGGCATTACGACTGGACTGCGTGAAGTTTATCCCAGCCGCCATTCCGCCGCACAAGTTACTTGACCGGAATATCACCGGCTCGGAACGCCTCCAGATGGTTCGTCTGGCCATCCGCGGCTGCCCCTCTTTCGAAGCGGATGACATCGAAGTGAGGCGCGGCGGGCCATCGTACTCGGTGGAGACAGTGGCGGAATTGAAACGCCGTCATCCTGATGCGGAGTTCTTTTTCATCATCGGGGCCGATTCCCTTGATGAACTTCCCCGGTGGCGTGAGGCGAGGCGGCTAGCGATGCTCTGTACGTTTGCTGTCGTGGCTCGCCCCGGGTTTGCGCCAAAGACCCCCCGCGGGTTGGGGCTGCAATGTCATTTTGTACAAGGTCACCCCTGCGACATTGCTTCGCGGGAAGTTCGAAATCGTCTGGCACGAGGACGATCCGTTCGCTGGCTTGTGCCGGAAGCAGTGCTCCGCTATATTCAACGCCACAACCTGTATCAAGGAAAGGAGAACAGATCATCGAAGCACGCACGTTAGCCAAACTCTGCCGCGAGGCGGCAGAGGATAAAAAGGCTCAAGACATTCTGATTCTTGATGTCCGAAAAGTCTCATCCATCACGGATTACCTCATTCTATGCTCGGGAAACTCCGAGCCGCATTTGAAAGCCATTGCTGAAGAGATGTCCCGCCGCGCTCGCGCGAAAGGGCGGCGACTCAAGCACCAGTCAGGGCAAGCCTTGAGTCGCTGGATGGTCTTGGACTTCAGCGACGTTATGGTTCACATCTTTCACCCTGACTTGCGAGAGCGCTACGCTCTCGAACAGCTTTGGGGCGACGCCAAGCGCGTGAAATAAGAATTCATTTGTTGCCGAGCATATTGATTGACCGGACGGTTGATGGAAGTTTTTGATAAAATAGGTGAAATCGCAGTTGACAGGCGGATGCGGGTGAATATACTGCGCACGCTCTCAGTGATGTAACGAGGGCACTGGAATAATTGAATACGGATGTACGGGAGGAACCGCGACCTGTTTTACGAAAAATAGGAAACGGGTTTTTGTCGTTTTCTTTGTCTCTGGATGGTTGGTGCAGGCAAAGAGCGCGAAATAACGGGTTGCCCATGTAGCTCAGACGGTAGAGCGCGTCCTTGGTAAGGACGAGGTCACCAGTTCAATCCTGGTCATGGGCTCCAGACAATAACTGTCGTTGAAAACCGAAAGAAGGAAACAACAAGCTCAGGCGAGTCCCTGAAGCAAGAGTCAACATAAGAAGGAGAAGATCATGGCAAAGGAAACATTTGTCCGTACCAAACCCCACGTGAACGTGGGCACCATCGGCCACATTGACCACGGCAAGACCACCTTGACCGCGGCCATCTTGCAGGTGTTGGCCAAGCAGGGACGCGCGCAGATCAAGAGTTATGCCGACATTGCCAAGGGTGGCACGGTGCGCGATGAAACGAAGACCGTCACCATCGCCGTAGCACACGTCGAGTACGAATCTGACAAGCGCCACTACGCGCACGTGGACTGCCCCGGCCACGCTGACTATATCAAGAACATGATTACCGGCGCCGCCCAAATGGACGGTGCCATCCTCGTGGTCAGCGCCGCTGATGGACCGATGCCGCAAACGCGTGAGCACATCCTGCTCGCGCGTCAAGTGGGCGTGCCGTCCATTGTCGTTGCGTTGAACAAAGTGGATCTGGTGGACGACCCTGAATTGCTCGATCTTGTCGAACTGGAAATCCGCGACCTGCTCAACAAGTACCAGTTTCCTGGTGATACGACGCCCATCGTGCGTGTTTGCGCCAGTAAGGCGCTGGCGGGCGACGCCGACGCGGAGAAGGGCATATTGGATCTCGTCAAGGCTGTGGATGGTTTCGTGCCGGATCCGGTGCGCGAAGTGGACAAGCCATTCCTGATGCCCGTCGAAGATGTGTTCTCGATCACGGGCCGTGGCACGGTGGCCACGGGACGCGTCGAGCGTGGCGTGATCAAGGTCGGCGAGGAAGTTGAGATCGTCGGCATCCGCGACACGACGAAGTCAGTCGTCACCGGTGTGGAGATGTTTCGTAAATTGCTTGACCGTGGAGAAGCCGGCGACAACATTGGCGCATTGCTTCGTGGTGTGGACAAGGACGGCATTGAGCGAGGCCAAGTCATCGCCAAGCCCGGCTCAATCACCCCGCACAAGAAGTTCAAGGGGGAAGTGTACGTGCTCAGCAAGGAGGAAGGCGGTCGCCACACGCCGTTCTTCAGCAATTACCGCCCTCAGTTCTATTTCCGGACGACGGACGTAACGGGCAGCGTGAAGTTGCCGCAGGGCGTTGAGATGGTGATGCCGGGCGACAACGTGAGCATGGAGGTCGAGTTGATCACGCCAATCGCGATGGAGAAGACGATGCGTTTTGCCATCCGTGAAGGCGGGCGCACCGTTGGCGCAGGGCGCGTGACGGAAATTCTGGAATAACACGATGCCCCGAGAACTGATCACGATGGCTTGCACGGCGTGCAAGAGCCGCAATTACGTTTCGACGCGAAACAAGAAGCAAGGCTCCGAGAAACTGGAGCTGCGCAAGTTCTGCCCGAAATGCGGGAAGCACGTCGAGCACAAGGAAACGAAGTAGGAGGCGCACACTACAAGAAGACGTTTGCGGTACGGCAGTAGCTCAATTGGCAGAGCGGCGGTCTCCAAAACCGCAGGTTGCGGGTTCAAGTCCCTCCTGCCGTGCCAGCTACCTTGCGTGCTGTTGTCGAGGCAAATTCATGACGAATCCCATTCCTAAAATCCGCGAGTTCCTGACGGAAGTCGCCGTAGAGTTGAAGAAATCGGCGTGGCCGACCCGCTCCGAATTGGTGGATTCGACGCTGGTGGTATTGGTGACGGTCATTATACTCGGCATCTTTGTCTCGGCGGCGGATGTGGTGTTTGCCTACATCATCCGTTGGTTGACGGGGGCGGCGTAAGGACGATGAATTCATGAGTGAAACCCAAGTCAAATCTGAGTTCCAGTGGTTCGTGCTGCACACGTTGTCCGGTCAGGAGCAGAAGGTCAAGAACTCCATTGAGCGGCGAATCAAGGTCGAGGAAATGGGCGATTACATCAAGCAAGTGCTCATTCCCACCGAGCGTGTGGCGGAGGTCAAGCGAGGAAAGAAAACCACCAGCACCCGAAAATTCTATCCCGGCTACATCTTGCTCAACATGCGGCTGCTGGACGAGAAAAACCAGCTTGTCGAGCGCTCTTGGTACTTCATTCACGACACGCCGGGGATTATCGGGTTTATTGGCGGCGAGCGTCCGGTGCCGCTCAAGGCGGACGAGGTCAACAGCATTCTCGCGCAAATCGAGGAGCGTCAGGACAAAATCGCGCCGAAGGTCGCCTTCGAGACGGGCGAGACGGTGAAGGTCACGGACGGGCCGTTCCAGAACTTCACGGGAGTTATTGAGGAAGTGGACGCGGCCCGCGGCAAGCTGAAGATTTCCGTATCTATTTTTGGGCGTTCAACGCCGGTTGAATTGGAATACTGGCAAGTGGAACGCGCGTAAACGAAAGGTATCATGGCAGGCAAACCAATTACAGGCATTATCAAATTGCAGATTCCCGGCGGGGCCGCGAACCCCGCGCCGCCGGTTGGTCCCGCGCTGGGTCAGCAGGGCGTCAACATCATGGAGTTCTGCAAGCAATTCAATGCGAAGACGCAAAAAGACGCCGGCACCATCATACCGGTCGTTATCACGGTGTACAAAGACAAGACCTTTACATTCATCACCAAATCACCGCCGGCGAGCGCGCTGTTGAAAAAGGCAGCGGGCATTGCGACGGCCAGCGGGGAGCCAAACCGGAACAAGGTCGGCAAGGTGACGAAAAAACAGGTGTTGGAAATCGCCAAGCTGAAAATGGCGGACCTCAACGCCACTAATGAAGAAGCCGCCGCCCGCATGGTGATGGGCACGGCGCGTTCGATGGGTATTGACGTTGAAGGCTAGCAAACGAAAGCGGGAGGCTTCGCCGCGACGGGGCCGGTAACACCGCAAAACAGAAAGAAGACAATGGCCAAGCACGGTAAACGATACGAAGCCGCCGCCAAGATGGTGGAGAAGGGTAAGGAGTACAAATTGACGGAGGCGGTCGAAACATTGAAAAAACTGCCAAAAACGAAGTTTGACGAAACGCTCGAACTCGACTTCAAACTCGGTGTGGACCCGAAACAGAGCGACCAGATGGTGCGCGGCACGGTTGCGTTGCCGCACGGCAGCGGCAAGAAGGTTCGCGTTGTCGTGTTTGCCCGCGGCGCGGCGGCGCAAGCTGCGAAGGACGCCGGGGCGGACACCGTTGGTTTTGAAGACCTGTTGAAGCAGGTCCAGGGTGGCTGGACGGATTTCGACGTGGCGATTGCGACCCCGGAAGCGATGAATGAAGTTCGCAAACTCGGCAAGGTCCTTGGTCCGAAGGGACTCATGCCGAACCCGAAGACCGGCACGGTGACCGAGGACACGGCGAAAGCCGTCAAGGAAGTCAAGGCCGGCCGCGTCGAGTTCAAGATGGACAAGGCGGGCAACCTTCACGTGGCGTTTGGGAAAATCAGTTTCGAGCCGAAGGCGATTGAGGAAAATGCGCGGGCCATCATCAGCGCTGTGTTCCACGCCCGTCCGGCGACGGCAAAAGGAACGTTTGTGGAGAGTTGCACGATGTCGAGCACGATGAGTCCGGGACTGCGGATTGATATCAAGGAGTTCGGCGCGGGCGCCTGAGCGAGGAAATTTTCATGAGAGCAGAAAAGAAAGTTATTGTTGAAGAACTGAGCAAGCAGGTCGGCGCGTCGCCGTTCGTCTTGATGGCCGAGTACAGGGGGTTGACGGTGCAACAATTCTCCTCCCTCCGTCGGAAACTGCGCGCCGTGCAGGCCGAGTGTCGCGTCGTGAAGAACACTATCCTGCGACACGCCGCCAAAGAAGCCGGGTTGCCGTCGATTGACGCGGCGTTGACCGGCATGACGGCCGTGGTGATGGGCGGCGCCAAGTCGGACATCAGCGCGGCAGCCAAGATTTTAAAGCAGTTCACGAAAGAGTTTGAGAAACCGACCGTCAAACTGGGCGTGATGGGCCAGCAGGTGCTGACTCCGGGTCAAGTTGCGGCGGTGGCGGATTTGCCGTCGCTGGACGTGATGCGCTCGATGTTGATCGGGCTGATCCAGTCCCCGGCGACGAAACTGGCCGTGGTGCTGGGCGCCCCGGCTGCTCAATTGGCGCGCGTCCTGAAGGCCCGCGCCGAGAAGGAAGAAGCCCCGGCCGGAGAACCGGCCGCGGCATAAACAGAAACCGGTTCTTCGTCGTCCTGGCGGCTGTCAGGATGAAATGCCCCGAAGCCTTGGGGCGCGACGATACCAGAAAGGCAGAATACGAACATGGCAGCAGACCTGAATGCAATTGTGGATCAACTCAGCGCGTTGACAGTGATCGAGGCGGCCGAGTTGTCGAAGAAACTGGAAGAGAAGTGGGGCGTCAGCGCCGCGGCTCCGGTCGCGATGGCCGCCGCGCCCGCTGCGGCAGCCGCTCCGGCCGCGGAAGCGAAGACCACGTTTGACGTGGTGTTGAAGTCCGCCCCCGCCGACAAGAAGATCGCGGTGATCAAAGAAGTCCGTGTGATTACCAACCTTGGCTTGAAGGAAGCCAAGGACCTTGTCGAGCAGGCGCCAAAGACCGTGAAGGAAGGCGCGACGAAGCAGGAAGCCGATGAGATCAAGAAGAAGATCGAGACGGCCGGCGGTGTTGTCGAGTTGAAGTAGAAGCATGGTTATCGGGTGGGGGCGGCGCTTGCGCCGCCCCCACGAACGTTGGTGAAACAACCCCAAGGGCCTCACGGCCCAGGAAGCACGAATGGCTGAGCGAAAATATTTCGGCAAGTTGGGCGACGTAATCGAACCGCCGGCGTTGATTGAGCCGCAGATTGTCTCGTATGACGAGTTTCTGCAGGCAAACATCGCGTCGAGCCGGCGGAAGAATGTCGGGTTGCAGACGGTGTTCAAAGAGGTGTTTCCGATCGAAAGTTACGACGGCCAAGCGACGCTCGATTTCGTTGAATATCAGATCGGCGAGATCAAGCTCTCCTGGCTGGACGCGTTGCGCGACGGGATCACGTACAGTGCGCCGTTGCACGTTACCTTCCGTCTCAAAGACGCTCACGGCACCAAGGAAGAAAAGGTGTACATGGGCGAGATCCCGCTGATGACTCCTTCCGCCAGCTTCGTCATCAACGGCGCGGAGCGTGTCATTGTCAGTCAATTGCACCGGTCGCCGGGGATTTGTTTCGAGCAGGAAATTCACACCAGCGGCAAGTTGCTCTACGGTTTTCGCATCATTCCGGACCGAGGCACCTGGCTGGAGACGCAATTCGACAACAACGATTTGCTCAACGTCTTCCTCGACCGGCGTCATCGCCGGCGAAAATTCCTTATCACGACCTTCCTGCGCACGCTGGGATACGGCAGTGACGAAGACATCATCAAACTGTTTTACCAGATTGAAGATTTGAAGTTGAAAGACTTCAGCGAAGATGGCCCCGATCGTGTCTTGATTGCCGATGTGGTGGACGACGAGAAGGGCGTCGTTGTCGGGCGCGCGTTCGAGCCGCTCACCAAGGCGGTGTGCAAACAGATCCTCGACCTCGGCGTCGAGAAGGTCAAGGTGGTTGACACCTCCATTGATGATGGCGTCATCATCAAGTGCCTCAAGAAGGACCCGTGCAAGAACACCGAGGAAGCGCTCAAGGAGATTTACAAGCGTCTGCGTCCCGGCGATCCCCCGACGATTGCGAACGCGCAGGCGATGATCAAGCGGTTGTTCTTCGATCCGCGTCGTTACGACCTGGGTCGCGTGGGGCGGTACAAGATCAACCAGAAGCTCAACCGCAACGCCGACATCGAAAACCGCATCCTTGAAAAGGAAGACATAATCGAGGCGTTGAAATACCTGGTCACGCTTCGCAAGGGCGAAGGCATGGTGGATGATATTGACCATCTCGGCAGCCGTCGGTTGCGGACGGTGGGCGAATTGCTCGCCAACCAGTGCCGAATCGGCCTCGCGCGCACCGAGCGCGTCGTCAAGGAGCGCATGACGCTTTTTGACCTGAACATTGACACCATGACGCCGACGCAGCTTGTCAATCCGAAGGCGCTCTCGGCGGTGGTGCGCGATTTCTTCGGGCGCAGCCAGCTCAGCCAGTTCATGGACCAAACCAATCCGCTGAGCGAATTGACGCACAAGCGCCGTCTTTCCGCGCTCGGGCCGGGCGGCCTGTCGCGCGAGCGCGCGGGCTTCGAAGTCCGCGACGTACACCCGTCGCACTACGGGCGGATTTGCCCGATTGAAACGCCAGAAGGTCCGAACATCGGCCTGATCAGCGCCATGAGTATTTACGCGCGCATCAATGAATTTGGTTTCATTGAGACGCCCTATCGCAGGGTCAAGGATGGTCGCGTGACCGGTGATGTGGATTTCCTGACTGCTGATCAGGAAGAGAACTACGTTGTCGCACAAGCCAATATTCCCGTGGACGGGCGCGGTCACTTCCAGGTGCCCCGCATTTCGTGTCGTTACAAGGGCGACTTCATCGAAGTCGAACCGGAACGCGTCAACTACATGGACGTCTCTCCGAAACAGCTTGTTTCCATCGCCGCCGGTCTGATTCCATTCCTGGAGCACAACGATGCGAACCGCGCTTTGATGGGATCGAACATGCAACGGCAAGCGGTCCCCTTGCTCACGAACGAGGCGCCGTTCGTCGGCACCGGCCTCGAAGACCGCGTGGCGCTTGACTCCAAAGTATGCGTTGTGGCCGAAGAATCGGGCATCGTGGCCAGCGTGGACGGCAAGCGCATTGTCATCACGAAAGACGGCGAACTTCCTGAAGGTAAACGCAAGCTCGTCACGGATTCCGAACAGCATCTGTGGGTGTACGACCTTCGCAAGTTCATGCGCTCCAACGCCGGCACCTGCTTCAACCAGAAACCGGTTGTCACGCGCGGTCAGCGCGTGAAGAAAGGCGACGTCATTGCGGACGGGCCATGCGTGGACCAGGGCGAACTGGCGCTGGGACGCAACTCGCTTGTCGCGTTCATGCCGTGGAACGGTTACAACTTTGAGGACGCCATCATTGTCAATCAGCGCATTGTGAAGGACGACGTATTCACCTCGATTCACATCGAAGAGTTCGAGTGCGGCGCGCGCGACACCAAGCTGGGTCCCGAAGAAATCACGCGCGACATTCCCAACGTCGGCGACGAGGCGTTGAAAAACCTCGGCCACGACGGCGTCATCCGCATCGGCGCGGAAGTGCGGCCGGGCGATATTCTGGTCGGTAAAATCACGCCGAAAGGCGAGACGGAACTTGCGCCCGAGGAACGGCTGTTGCGCGCGATCTTCGGCGAGAAGGCTGCTGACGTGAAAGACACGTCATTGCGCGTGCCTTCCGGCACCTACGGCATCGTCATGGACGTGAAGGTGTCCTCGCGCAAGGAGTCGAACAAGCCGCGGTTCACCGCGACGGAACTGCGCCGGCAGAAGAAGCAGATTGAAGAGGACCACAAGAACAAGTCCTCCGAAGTGCGCGAAGAGCTTACCGACAAGCTGTCAAACATCCTGCTGGGGGAGAAGATTCCGCTGGATGTGGTGAACAGCGAGACCGGCGAGATCATCATTCCGGCGAACCGGAAGATCACAAAGACGCTGCTGCGGAAACTGGCGCAGGTCTATGATCGGATTGAGATTGACCCGTCGCCGATTCGCATCAAGATCCGCGAAATCATCAGCCAGTTCGAGCAGCGGTTCACCGATCTCGAAATGGATTATCAACGTCGCCTTGACCAGATCGAGAGTGGCGAGGATGCCGAGCCGGGCATCATCAAGCAGGTGAAGGTCTATGTCGCCAGCAAGCGCAAGCTTAGCGTCGGCGACAAGATGGCTGGCCGCCACGGCAACAAGGGTGTCATCGCCAAAATCGTTCCGGAAGAGGACATGCCCTTCCTGGAAGACGGCCGCACCGTGGATATTGTGCTCAACCCGCTTGGTGTGCCGAGCCGCATGAACGTCGGCCAGGTGCTCGAAACGCACCTCGGTGTCGCAGCGAAGGCGCTCGGTTTTCTCGTCACGTCGCCGGTGTTTGATGGGGTGACCGAGGAGGAAATCAAGGAGATGTTGGGCCGCGCGAGGAAGGTCGAGGGATTCAGTTGGGCGACCGAACACGGCAAGACAAAGGTGTTCGATGGCCGGACGGGTTTGAAATTCGACCAGGAAGTTGTCGTCGGCTACATCTACCTGATGAAGCTCGGCCATTTGGTGGCCGACAAGATTCACGCCCGCGCCGTGGGGCCGTACTCGCTTGTCACGCAACAACCATTGGGTGGCAAGGCGCAATACGGCGGCCAGCGCTTCGGCGAAATGGAAGTCTGGGCGATGGAGGCCTACGGCGCCGCGTATGCGTTGCAGGAACTGCTCACCGTCAAGTCCGACGACGTGCAGGGGCGCACGCGCATCTACGAGTCGGTCGTCAAGGGCGACAACACCCTTGAGGCCGGCACCCCCGAGTCATTCAACGTGTTGATGAAGGAAATGCAAAGTCTCTGCCTCGACGTGCGCGTCGGCAAGGACGGAGGCGAAAAATAATCCATGACGACCACCAGCAAATCGTCCAGCACACTGCAATCCATCTCGGCCGCCACCGCGGCCGCGCGCGCGGCGCTCGGCCTGGAGAAGGCCGAATCGTTCGATCACGTCAGCATTGGCGTCGCTTCGCCGGAAACGATCCGTTCGTGGTCGCACGGCGAGGTCAAGAATCCCGAGACGATCAACTACCGCACGTTCAAGCCGGAAAAGGGCGGGCTGTTCTGCGAGCGTATCTTTGGTCCGGTTCGCGACTGGGAATGCAATTGCGGCAAGTACAAACGCATCAAGCACCGCGGCGTGATTTGCGATCGTTGCGGCGTGGAAGTGACGCTGGCCCGTGTCCGTCGGGAGCGGATGGGACACATCGAACTGGCCGTTCCGGTCAGCCACATCTGGTTTTTCAAGGCGATGCCCTCTCGCATGGGATTGATGCTCGACCTGACGGCGCGCGAACTGGAACGCATCCTCTACTACGAAGACTACATCGTCGTGGACGAAGGCAAGACGCCGCTCAAGCAGAAGCAGCTTCTCAATGAGATGGAGTACCGCGAAGCCCGAGATCAGTACGGCGAAGGTTTCGTGGCGAAGATGGGCGCGGAAGCCGTGCGCGACCTGCTCCAGAAGATTGATCTTCGCAAGCTCGCGCAGACGCTGGAGCATCAGTTGGAGCAGACTAAGAGCAAGCAGACCAAAAAGAAACTTGCCAAACGTCTCAAGCTGGTGAAAGGCTTTTTGAGCGCCAAGATGCGTCCCGAATGGTTGGTGCTCGAAGTGTTGCCGGTGATTCCGCCGGACCTGCGGCCGCTCGTCCCGCTCGAAGGCGGGCGTTTTGCCACCAGCGACCTGAACGATTTGTATCGGCGCGTCATCAACCGGAACAACCGGTTGAAAAACCTGCTGCAACTTCGCACCCCCGACGTCATCATCCGCAATGAAAAGCGGATGCTGCAGGAAGCCGTGGATGCGTTGCTTGACAACGGCCGTCACGGTCGCGCCGTGACGGGCGCCGGTGGGCGTTCCTTGAAATCGTTGGCTGACATGCTCAAGGGCAAACAGGGGCGCTTCCGCCAGAACCTGCTCGGCAAACGGGTGGATTATTCCGGCCGATCCGTCATCGTCATCGGCCCCGAACTGAAGCTCAACCAGTGCGGGTTGCCGAAGAAGATGGCGCTTGTGCTGTTTGAGCCGTTCATTATCCGTCGGCTCCGGGAAATGGGGTTGGTCCACACGATCCGCTCGGCGAAGAAACTCATCGAGCGGCAGGCGCCGGAAGTCTGGGACATTCTCGACGAGGTCACCAAGGGGCACCCGGTGCTCTTGAACCGCGCGCCGACGTTGCACCGGCTCTCCATCCAGGCGTTTGAGCCGCAACTGATCGAGGGCGAGGCCATCCGCATTCATCCGCTGGTTTGCACCGCGTACAACGCCGACTTCGATGGCGACCAGATGGCCGTGCACGTGCCGCTGTCCGTCGAGGCGCAGATGGAAGCCCGCTTGTTGATGCTGGCGACCAACAACATCTTCAACCCATCCAACGGCAAGCCGATCACCTCGCCGACACAGGATATTGCGCTTGGTTCGTACTACCTCACCAGTCCCGGCAAGCTTGCGCAGAAGGAAGGCGCGCGCCTGAAACTGTTTACCGACGTGCAGGAAGTGTTCTTCACGTTCGATGAACAGGACGTGAAAATTCACGAGAAAATCCGGATGAAAAATCCTGATCACGGTCGCCAGAGCGTGTTTGGCGATGCCTCGGCAACAGTCATCGAGACCACCGTGGGCCGCGTCATCTTCAATGAAATCTGGCCGACGGAACTGGGCTTCTACAACAAGACCGTCAACAAATCCACCCTTGGCGAAATCATCTGGCAGTGCTACCGCACGGTCGGACACGAGCGCACTGTCGAGGTTCTCGACAAACTGAAAAATCTCGGGTTCACCTGGGCCACCCGGGCCGGCATCTCCATCGGCATTGACGACATGATCGTGCCGAAGGAAAAGAATCAAGTCATCCAAGAATCACAGAAGGAAGTCGCCGAAGTCGAGAAGCAGTACCGTCGGGGCATCATCACCGACGGTGAGCGTTACAACAAGATCATTGACATCTGGACGCACGCCACCGACCGGATTTCCAACATCATGTATGCCGCCATGGAATACAACGATGGGCGGCAGGAGTTGAATCCAGTTTATATGATGGTGGATTCCAAGGCGCGCGGCTCGAAGCAACAGATCCGTCAGTTGGCCGGGATGCGCGGCTTGATGGCCAAGCCGTCCGGCGAAATCATTGAGCGTCCGATTCTGTCCAACTTCCGCGAGGGGTTGAACGTGCTGGAGTACTTCATCTCCACGCACGGCGCCCGCAAGGGGTTGGCTGACACTGCGTTGAAGACAGCCGACTCCGGTTACATGACGCGGAAACTGGTGGATGTCGCCCACGACATCATCATCCAGGAAGAAGACTGCGGCACGGTCAATGGCATCTGGGTCAAGCCGATTTACGAGGGTGAAGACGAGATTGTCAAACTCAGCGAACGGATCATCGGGCGCATTGCGGCCGAAGACATCGTGGACCCGATTAGCCGGAGCAAGGTCATCAAGGCCAACAACGAAATTGACGAAGCCGCCGCAAACGCCGTGAACAAACTTGGTATTGAGCGGGTCAAGATTCGTTCGGTGCTCACCTGCGAATCGCGTCGCGGCGTTTGCGCCCAATGCTACGGGCGCAACCTTGCCACCGGCAAGCCTGTCAAGATTGGCTCCGCTGTGGGCATCATTGCGGCGCAGTCCATCGGCGAACCCGGCACCCAACTTACCATGCGCACGTTCCACATTGGCGGTACAGCCAGCCAGGTGTTCAAACAACCGCAGATCAAGGCCAAGAACGACGGCATTATCCGTTATCAGGACGTGCGCGCCGTTCAACGGATTGAGGGAAACTGGGTCGTCCTCAACAAGAACGGGCAGGTTGTGCTTTGTACGGAAGAGGGGCGCGAATTGGAACGCTACAACGTTGTCATTGGCGCAGAAATCATTGCGCCGGACGGCGGCCGCGTCAAGAAGGGTGAAATTTTCGTGCAATGGGATCCGTACAATGTTCCCGTCCTCTCCGAAGTCGCCGGCAAGGTGAAGTTCCATGACATCATCGAGGGCGTCACCATCAAGAAAGAGTTGGACGAGGCGACCGGCTTGATGGGCACCGTCATCATCGAGCACAAGGAAGACCTGCACCCGCAAATCAACATTGTGAACCCTGCTGGCGACGTGCTGGCCTTCTACGCGATTCCGGCCGGGGCGCATATTATCGTCGAGGAAGGCAACAAGATCAGCGCGGGCGCGCTCGTTGCCAAGACGCCGCGCAAAGTCGCCATGACCAAGGACATCACCGGTGGTCTGCCCCGCGTCGCGGAACTGTTCGAGGCGCGCCGCCCGAAGGACGCTGCGGAGATTGCCAAGATTGACGGCATTGTTGAATTTGCTGCCGCTGTGCGCGGCAAGCGGCGCATCCTTGTCAAGGATCCGAAGACGCTCGCCGAGGAAGAGCATCTCATTCCACATTCCAAGCACATCATTGTGTTCCGCGGCGACCACGTGAAGAAGGGGCAGCAGTTGACGGAAGGCCCTGTCGTTCCGCACGAAATCCTCGAAGTGTGCGGCCCGCAGGATTTGCAGGAATACCTCGTCAACGAAGTCCAGGAAGTCTATCGCCTGCAGGGCGTCGAAATCAACGACAAGCACATCGAGATCATCGTGCGCCAGATGTTGCGCAAGGTGCACATCGTCGATCCGGGCGACACACAATTCCTGTGGGGCGACCAGATTGACAAGATCACCTTTGAGGAAGAGAATCGTCGCGTCGCGGAAGCCGGCGGCAAACCGGCCGAGGCGCAGCCCGTGTTGCTGGGCATCACGAAATCGTCGCTGTCAACGGAGAGTTTCATCAGCGCGGCGTCGTTCCAGGACACGACGCGCGTGTTGACGGATGCCGCGACCTTGGGCAAAGTGGACCGCTTGCGCGGCTTCAAGGAGAATGTCATCATGGGCCATTTGATCCCGGCCGGCACGGGTTACAGTCAGGTGCGGAACCTGAAATTGGTGCCGCTGGCCGAGCCGGTCGAGCAGCCCAAGGTCGAGATAGAAACGACGGCGCAGGAGGCTGCGGAAGGACAAGAAGAATAGCGCAGAAAACGCTTGCCGAAAACAGGGGTGCGTGATAAGTTCCGCGCTCCTTTTTGGGGAAGAGGAGTAGAAATTTACAGAATGCCAACAATCAATCAATTGGTTCGCATAGGACGCACAAAGCTGGCGACGAAGTCGAAGTCGCCGGCCTTGACCGGCTGCCCGCAGCGCCGCGGCGTCTGTTTGCAGGTGATGACGCGCACGCCGAAGAAACCGAACTCGGCATTGCGCAAGGTCGCCAAGGTGCGCCTGACGAACGGCGTGGAAGTGATCGCGTACATTCCCGATGAAGGGCACAACTTGCAGGAGCACTCCATTGTGCTCGTGCGCGGCGGTCGTATCAAGGACCTGCCGGGGGTGCGTTATCATATTGTGCGCGGCACACTTGATGCCCTTGGCGTCGAAAAGCGCCGGCGCAGCCGCAGCAAGTATGGCGTGAAACGCCCCAAGGCTGCCGCGGCTCCGAAACCAGCCGCAGCCGCCGCGTAGGAACGGAATTTCAGGTATGCGCAGACGACGAGCAGAACAACGACAGGAAGTGACGGACCCGCGCTACAACAGCGCGCTGGTCACCCGCATGATCAACACCGTGATGCGTAGCGGCAAGAAGTCCACCGCCGAGCGCATCGTGTACGGCGCGCTGGATGTCATCGCCGAGAAGAACAAGGACAAGAGCCCGCTCGATGTGGTCAACGTGGCGATGGACAATATCAAGCCGAAACTGGAAGTGAAGTCCCGCCGTGTCGGCGGCGCCAACTACCAAGTGCCTGTCGAAGTCGCTCCCAGCCGCCAAGAGGCGCTGGCTCTGCGTTGGATCATTGATTTTGCCGGGGGACGCAAGGGTGGCATGATGAAGGCGTTGGCCGGCGAGATCATGGACGCCGCCAACAACACGGGGGCTGCTGTCAAGAAGCGCGAGGACATGCACAAGATGGCGCAGGCCAACCGGGCCTTTGCGCATTACCGCTGGTAGTTTACCTTCCGTGAAATCACCGAAGTGACAATAGAGGGACGTTTTTCGCCAAACGATAAAAGAGATGTTAGCAGTGCTCGAACAACCGAAACAGAATACGCAGCAACGATCCGCTCCGGAGCGACAGGTGGTGCTGGACCACACCCGGAACATCGGCATCTGCGCGCACATCGACGCCGGCAAGACGACGACGACGGAGCGTATCCTGTACTACACGGGCAGGACCTACAAGATGGGAGAAGTTCACGAGGGCGCTGCCACGATGGACTTCATGGAACAGGAGCGCGAGCGCGGCATCACGATTACCAGCGCCGCCACGACCTGTTTCTGGCGCAAACACCGCATCAACATCATTGACACCCCCGGTCACGTGGATTTCACCGTCGAGGTTGAGCGCAGCCTGCGCGTGCTCGATGGCGCCGTTGCCGTGTTCTGCGCCGTCGGAGGCGTCGAGCCGCAATCGGAAACTGTCTGGCGGCAGGCCAACAAATATAAAGTCCCGCGCATTGCCTTTATCAACAAGATGGACCGCACCGGCGCTGATTTTGAGGCCGCTGTCCATCAAATGCGAGAACGCCTCGCGGCCAACGCCGTCCCCATCCAGTTGCCCATTGGCAGCGAAGCGGGCTACGTCGGCTGCGTGGACCTTGTCGCATTGAAGGCGTACGTTTGGAGCAATGAGGAACTCGGCGCGAACTTTGAAGTGACCGACATTCCCGCCAAGATGCTGGATGCCGCGAAGGCCGCGCACGCCAAACTCATTGAAGCCGTTGGTGAAAAGGACGAGGAAGTCATGCACCTGTACCTCGCCGATCACGACGTGCCGGCGGAGGTGCTGAAGGCCGGGTTGCGCCGGTTGGTGATCAAGAACGAGTTGACGCCGGTGATGTGCGGCGCGGCGTTCAAGAACAAGGGCATCCAGCCGCTGCTCGATGCGATCGTAGATTATCTGCCGTCCCCGCTCGATGTTCCGGACATTCACGGTATCAATCCCGACAACAAGCAGGGCGAAACGCGACGGGCGGACGACAACGGGCCGTTCTGCGCCTTGGCCTTCAAGATCTGGAGCGATCCCTACGTCGGCAAACTGATTTTCTTCCGCGTCTATTCCGGTAGCATCCGCAAAGGCATGTCCGTCTATAACCCGCGCAACAACAAACGGGAACGCATCGGGCGTCTCCTCGAAATGCACGCGAACGAACGCGAGGAAATTGACATCTGCCACTCCGGCGACATCGCGGCGCTCGTTGGCTTGAAGAATATCACCACGGGCGACACCATTTGCGACGATGAGTTTCCGATCCTTTTGGAAACCATCACGTTCCCCGATCCGGTCATCGCGATGGCGATCGAGCCGAACAGCAAGGCCGACCGCGACAAGATGAGCACCGCGCTCCAGCGGCTCGCCGAGGAAGACCCGACCTTCCGCATCACCAGCAACCAGGAAACCGGCCAGACCATCATCAGCGGCATGGGCGAGTTGCATCTCGACATCATCAAGGACCGGATGTTCCGCGAGTTCAATGTTCAGGCGCAAGCCGGTAAGCCGCAGGTGGCATATCGTGAAACGATCACGAAGGCCGCCGAGGGTGAAGGCAAATTTATCCGCCAGTCCGGCGGGCGCGGCCAGTATGGCCACGCGATCATTTCCATAATGCCCGGTGAAAAAGGCGCCGGCGTGGTTGTGGAAAACGAAGTTGTTGGCGGCACGATCCCGAAGGAATACATCCCTGCGGTGGAGAAGGGGATCATCGAGGCCGCGCAGACCGGCGTGCTCGGCGGTTATCCGATGGTGGATGTGAAGGTGGCGATTCTCGAAGGCAGCTTCCACGAGGTGGACAGCTCCGAGATTGCGTTCAAACTTGCCGGCAGCTTCGCGTTCCAGGACGCGGCGAAAAGAGCCGGCGCGATCATGTTGGAACCGGTGATGGATGTGGAAGTCATCACGCCGGAGGAACACATGGGCAACGTCATTGGCGACCTCAGCAGCCGTCGGGGCCGCATTGAGAAGATCGAGCACCGCGCCAGTTCGGTCATCGTCCACTCGCGCGTGCCGTTGTCGGAGATGTTCGGCTACGCGACCGGGTTGCGATCGCTGACGCAGGGGCGCGCGAGCTACTCGATGGAACCATCGAATTTTGAAAAGGTACCGGAGAACATCCTGGAGCAAATCTTGGACAAGAAGGTGTAAGCACGGTCATGGATAATCAACGCATCAGAATCCGCCTGAAAGGCTACGACCACCGGCTGCTCGACCAGTCGGCCCACGAAATCGTCGAGACCGCCAAGCGGACCGGCGCCAAGGTCGCCGGGCCGATCCCGTTGCCCACGGACATTTGGAAGCACTCCGTCAACCGCTCCCCGCACGCGGACAAGAAGAGCATGGAACAATTTGAAATGCGCACGCACAAGCGTCTGCTCGACATCATTGACCCGACCGCGAAGACGGTGGACGAACTGAAGAAACTGAACCTGCCTGCGGGCGTGGACATCACCATCAAGATCTGACCATGGAACTCCTCGGCAAAAAAATCGGCATGACACAGGTCTTCGACGCGAAGGGCAACTTTGTCGGCGTGACCGTCGTCGAGCTTGGCCCCTGCACCGTTCTCCAGAAGAAAACGGTCGAGACCAAGGACAAATACAACGCCGTCCAACTTGGTTTTGGCGAGCGGAAAACGCAACGCGCGACGAAGCCGCTTGTCGGCCACTGCAAGAAGGCCAACGCAGCGCCCGCCGCGTTCATCAAGGAAGTGCGGCTCGGCGCCGTTCCTGCCTGGAACATCGGCGACAAGATCACCTGCGCGCAGTTCAAGCCCGACGAGTTTGTGGATGTCATCGCGACGAGCAAAGGCAAAGGTTTTCAAGGCGTGGTGCGTCGGCACAAGTTTGCCGGCGGCCCGGCCAGCCACGGCCAAAAGGGGTGGTTCCGACGGCCCGGCGCGATTGGCGAGCGATTGTTCCCCGGTCGCGTGTTCCGCGGCCAGCGGATGCCGGGGCACATGGGCCATGTGCGCGTGACCACGCAGAATCTGCGCGTCGTGCAGGTGCGCGAGGCCGACAACGTGGTCCTGATCGAAGGCTCGGTGCCGGGCGCAAAAGGATCGTTCGTCGTGGTGCGCCACGCGAAGAAGAAGACGGCGAAGGCGGCATAAGATGAAACTTCCAGTCATCAACATCACAGGCCAGGGAACGGGCGAAGTCGAATTCGCTGACGATCTGCTGATCAAAACCGGCAAAGGCACGCAGGCAGTGCACGACGCGGTGGTGGCATTCATGGCCAACCAGCGGCTCGGCACGGCCAAGACCAAGCAAATGGGCGAAGTCGCCGGCACCGGCAAGAAACCGTGGAAACAAAAAGGGACAGGACGCGCGCGCGCCGGGTCGTTCCAGTCCCCGTTGTGGGCGGGTGGAGCGATTGCCTTCGGGCCGCGTCCGCGCGATTACTCGAAGAAGATTACGAAGAAAACGAAATCGCTGGCGTTCCGCAAGGCCCTCAGTGAGCGGTTGCTCGCTGGTGACGTGGTGGTTCTCGACGAGTTGACGTTGGAGACGCCGAAGACGCAGGGTCTGGTTGCCGTGCTGAAACAGGTCGCGCCCAAGGCGAACGCGCTCATCGTCGTCGAGGGCGCGGACAACAATTTGAAGCTGGCGTCTCGGAACCTGCCGAAAGTACAGGTCGAACCGGCGGATGCGGTCAACGTCTATGAGTTGCTGCGGTTTGACAAGATCGTGACGACCCCGGGCTCGTTGGCGAAACTTCAAGAGCGGATGGCGAAAGCATGAAAGACTTCCATTCAGTCATCAAAACCGTTCGCGTCACGGAGAAGGGGACGGCGGCAAACGAGAAGGCGAATCAATATCAAGTCGTCGTCGCCAATGACGCAAACAAGATTGACATCAAATACGCCGTCGAGAAGGCGTTCAAGGTGAAGGTCGTTCGCGTCAATACGATGCACGTCCGCGGCAAGGCGCGCCGTCAGATGACCCGTCAAGCGGGCGTCACCTCGGCGTGGAAAAAGGCGCTGGTGACGTTGAAGGCCGGCGACAAAATCGAGATTGCATAGGTAGAACATGGGCATCAAGACATTCAGACCATTGACACACTCGCTGCGCTGGACGGAGTTGTCGGATTTTGCCGAGATCACGAAGCACACACCGGAGAAAAAGCTCACCCACGCCCAGCGCAAGACCGGTGGGCGCAACTGCCATGGCCGCGTCACGAATCGCCGTCTTGGCGGCGGCCACAAACAACGGTACCGGATCATTGATTTCAAGCGCGACAAAGTGGGCGTGCCGGCGGTGGTGGAGGGCATCGAGTATGATCCGAACCGCACGGCGCGCATCGCGCTGTTGAAGTACGAGGACGGCGAAAAGCGCTACATCATCGCGCCATTGGATTTGAAAGTCGGCGCAAAATTGATGAGCGGCCCTGATGCGGAACTGGTTGTCGGCAACGCGCTTCCGTTGCGGAAGATCCTGCCGGGCATGCCGATCCACAATGTCGAGCTGAAGCACGGTAAGGGTGGCCAGATTTGCCGCAGCGCCGGGATGTCAGCCACCATCATGGCGATCGAGGGTGAGTACGTAATGGTGAAACTGCCGTCGGGCGAAGTCCGTAAGATCCAGGGGGATTGCTTTGCGACGATCGGCCAAGTCGGCAATCTCGACAATATGAATATCTCGCTTGGAAAGGCGGGGCGTGCGCGGTGGCTTGGCCGGCGGCCCGTCAGCCGCGGCATGGTTCGCAACCCGGTGGATCACCCGATGGGCGGCGGCCAGGGCAAGAGCAAGGGCGGCGGCGGCTGGCATCATCCGAAGTCACCATGGGGCAAACTGGCCAAGGGCGGCAAGACGCGCCGCAAGAAGAAGTATTCGAACGCGTTCATTCTCCAGAAAAGGAAGAAATAAATGGGACGCTCGCTGAAAAAAGGATTTTTTGTTGATGAGCACCTGATGAAAAAGGTGCAGGCCATGCCCGTGTCGGACAAGAAGCCGATCAAGACGTGGTCGCGGCGCTCCATGATCGTGCCCGAGTTTGTCGGGCACACGTTCATGGTGCACAACGGCAAGACGCACGTGCCGGTGTTCGTGACCGAGAACATGGTCGGACACCGGCTGGGCGAGTTTGCGCCGACGCGCGTGTTTCGCGCGCACGGCGCGGCGACTGAGAAGGTCGTCGCGAAGTAAGGACGCCGTGCGCCAAAACGCACGAGCGCGGGCGGGCCGGTTGTTGGGTGTCGGAGTTTTGTTCTTTGGATTGATAGGAACGGCAGGAGCAGAGCCGTGGAAGCTCGAAGAGCTGAAACTGGTTCTTGACAAGGTGCGCGCGGAAAACGCCGACCTGAAGTCGCAGTTGGACTTGCGAGAGGTCGTGATTCGCAACCTGCAGGAAAGCCTGGCGGTGGCACGGACCGAAAGCGAGATGTTCCAGCGCAAATGGGCCGAAGCGCAGATGCGCGCGCAGACGCTCGGGGCGAACCCGAACGACAGCGAGGCGACAGCAGCGCAACGGCAACTGGCTGACACGGTGCGTCACCTGGCGCAGGCGCAGGCGGAGCGCCGGCGATTGGCCGAACAGTTGCAGCGGCTGCTGGGCGCGGTGCAGTCGAACGCGAACGTGAGCGTCGAAGTCGAGGCGACTGAAAAAATGCTGGCCACGCTGCAACGGCCGTCAGAGGAAGTGACGGCGGCAGCGGCGGGGCGGCTGGAGGCGGCGAGGATTTTGGATGTGAATCCGAAATTGCGCGCCGTGGTGCTGGATGTCGGCGCGGAGCAGGGGGTGCGCGTCGGGATGCCGTTTCTGGTGTTGCGCGGCGACCGGGTGGTCGCCGGGTTGCGTGTGATCGAGGTGCGCCCGCGAGTGAGCGGGGCGTTGATCGAGAACACGGAGAAAGGGGTCGTGTTGCAGGCGGGAGACGCCGTGCGCGTGACGAAGAGCGTAAGTGTAACGCCGAAGTGAAGACAATTTATGGAAGTCAAAGCGATAACTAAATATCAGCGGATGAGTCCCGCGAAGGTGGGTCCCGTGGCGCGCCTGATTCGAGGCAAGAGCGCCGCGGCTGCGCTGGAATTGTTGCGGGCCATGCCGAAGAAGTCGGCGCGCCTGATCGAGAAGACGTTGAAGTCGGCGATTGCCAATGCGACGAACAATGCGAAGCTCGCGGCGGACGCGCTGGTGGTCAAGAGCGCCGTGGCAAACGAGGCGCCGAAGATGAAACGGTGGCAGCCCAAGGCGCGCGGCAGCGCCGGGCCGATCCTGAAACGGATGAGCCACATTGAAGTCGTGTTGACGGACGGACAATAATTTTATGGGTCAAAAAGTAAATCCAGTTGGTTTTCGCGTGTCAGTCACCAAAGACTGGCTGTCGAAGTGGTATGCCGAGAAGAAGGATTTCGCGCCGTTGCTCTTGGAGGACATCAAGGTCCGCGAGATCGTCAAGCAGCGGTTGTTCACCGCAGCGGTGGCGAAGATCACCATTGAGCGCTATGCGAACCGCGCTCGCATCACCATCCACACGGCTCGGCCCGGCCTTGTGATTGGACGCAAAGGCGCGGAGATTGACAAGCTCAAGGAAGACCTTGGCAAGATGACCGGCAAGGAAATCTACGTTGACATCGTCGAGATCAAGCAGCCGGAGATTGACGCGCAATTGGTGGCGGAGAACATCTCGCTCCAACTGGAACGGCGCATCAGTTTTCGCCGGGCGATGAAGAAATCGGTGCAGACGGCGATGGATTTTGGCGCTCTCGGCATCAAGGTCGCCTGCGGCGGACGGTTGGGCGGCGCGGAACTGGCGCGCCGGGAAAAGTACCGCGTTGGCAAGATTCCGCTGCACACGTTGCGGGCGGACATTGATTACGGGTTTGCCGAGGCGAACACGGTGTACGGCAAGATCGGAGTGAAAGTATGGATTTGCCGCGGCGAGCGTCCGTTGAAGGCGGAAGCGATGGCGGCCAAGCCGGTCGGGGCGGCTGCCCCGGCGGCGTAGAACGTTTTTAGGAGACGACACAGATGCCCTTGATGCCAATGAGAGTGAAGCACCGCAAGCAGCAGCGCGGGAACCGCGCCGGCACGGCCTGGCGCGGCGCCTCGGTGTCGTTCGGTGATTACGGCTTGCAGGCGCTGGAACGGGACTGGATCACCGCCACGCAGATCGAGGCGTGTCGCGTGACACTGTCGCGCCACATGAAACGGCGCGGCAAGCTCTGGATCCGGATTTTTCCCGACAAGCCGATTTCGGGCCGTCCGCCGGAGACGCGGATGGGCAAGGGCAAGGGCAACGTGGAATTCTGGGCGGCCGTGGTGCGCCCGGGGAACGTGATGTTCGAAATGGGCGGCGTCACCGAGCAGTTGGCGCGGGAATCGTTCCGCCTGGCGGCGGCGAAACTGCCGATTAAAACGCGGTTTGTGAAGCGGAAGTAACATGAAGGCAAAAGAGTGGAATGAAATTCGAGTAAGCGCGGAAGCCGAGTTGGCAGCGAAGGTGCGCGACCTGCGACAGGAACTGTTCAACCTGCGGCTGCAGCAATCGTCGTCGCAACGGCTGGAGCGACCCAGCCGGTTGCGCGAGGTGCGCCGCGACATTGCACGGCTGGAAACGCTGTTGCGCGAACGTCAATTGAAGGCGGCGAAATGAGTGGTGCGACCATGACTGAGCAGACAATCCAAAAGGAACTCGTGGGAGTCGTCGTCAGCGACAAGATGACGAAGACCATTGTGGTCGAGGTGTCGCGACGACTGCGGCATCCGCGCTACCAGAAGGTTGTCACGACCTACAAGAAATTTTACGCCCACGACGAGAAGGAAGAAGCCAGTGCCGGCGACAAGGTTCGCATTGTGGCATCGCGGCCGTTGAGCCGGTTGAAGCGATGGACGCTGGCCGAGATCGTCGTCAAGGCCGAGCAGGTTGAGAAGGTGGATGTATGATTCAAATCCGAACACATCTGGACGTGGCCGACAACACCGGGGCGCGCATTGCCTGGGCAATCGGTGTGTTGGGACACCAAAAGCGCTATGCCCGCGTGGGTGACATCATCAAGGCGCATATCAAGGAAGCATCGCCGGATGGCACAGTGAAGAAGGGCGAGGTGGTCACCTGTGTCGTCGTGCGGACGAGATCACCGCTGCGCCGTCCGGACGGATCGTTGTTGCGCTTCGACAGCAACGCAGTGGTCATCATTGACGAGCAACTCAACCCGAAGGGCACGCGTATCTTTGGCCCGGTGGCTCGCGAGTTGCGGGACAAGAATTTCACCAAGATCATCTCGCTTGCGCCGGAGGTGCTGTAATCATGGCTGTGCTCCACATCAAGAAGAACGACATGGTGGTGGTTATCTCCGGGGAGGAGAAGGGCAAGGCCGGCAAGGTGCTGGCGGCGTATCCGCAGAAGGGGCGTGTCCTCGTCGAGGGGATCAACATCGTCCACAAAGCGCTGCGGAAAAGCCAGGAGAACCCGAAGGGCGGCATTGTCACCCGCGAGGCGCCGCTGCCGGTGTCGAAGGTCATGTTGCAGGTCGAATTTGAAGCGCGCAAAAAGAAACGCGGCGGAGCGCCCGCCGCCCAACCGCAGGCCTAACGAACCATGCCGCAATTGCACGATTATTACAAAAACAACGTGGTGGAGCAGTTGCTCAAGAGCGGCCGCTACCCTAACAAGATGCAGGTGCCCAAGCTGGAGAAGGTCGTGGTCAACATGGGCATCAGCACCCGGTTTGAGAACATGAAGGACGTCATGGTCGAAGCCCAGAAGGAACTGGAAACGATCACGGGGCAGAAACCGCTGGTGACCAACGCCCGCAAGAGCATCGCGAACTTCAAGGTCCGCCAAGGGATGCCGGTCGGGTGCAAGGTGACGTTGCGCGGCGCGCGGATGTACGAGTTCATGGAGCGGTTCCTGAATGCGGCATTGCCGCGTATTCGCGACTTCCGCGGCGTCAACCCACGCGGTTTTGACGGGCGCGGCAGCTACACGTTGGGCGTGAAGGACCAGACGATTTTCCCCGAGGTCGAGTTGGACAAGATCAAGCACAATCTCGGGATGGACATTACGATTGTCACGACGGCGAACACCGATGCGGAAGCAAAAGAGTTGCTGAAGCTGCTCGGCATGCCGTTCAGCAGCTAGAGGACGAACACATGGCGAAAACAACATGGGAAGTAAAACAACGGCGGCCCGCGAAGTTCCAATCGCGGAAGTACAACCGTTGCCAGAACTGCGGACGACGGCATGCCTACATCCGACGGTTCAAGATCTGCCGCATCTGTTTCCGCGAATTGGCCAGCCAGGGCAAGATCCCCGGTGTGGTGAAATCGAGTTGGTGAGGCCCCTATCATGAGCATGACTGACCCCATTGCAGACTTCTTGACCCGCATCCGCAACGCCAACCGCGCCGGCAAACCGGACGTCGAGGCGTCCTTCTCGCGGCTGAAAGCCGGGATCGCGCGCGTGTTAAAGCAGAACGGGTACATCGCCGATTTTTACGCCGAGAAAAAGGAAAGCGGCCAGCAGGTGTTGAAGGTGCAGTTGAAAATCGTCGGCAACGAGCGCGCCATTGTCGGCATCCGCCGTGCCAGCAAGCCTGGATTGCGGCGCTACGTTGGCGTCAAGGAGATGCCGCGCGTGCTCAGCGGGATGGGTGTTGCCATCCTCACGACTTCCCGCGGCGTGATGAGCGGCCAGGAAGCCAAGAAAGCCAACCTCGGCGGCGAAGTGTTGGCGTACGTCTGGTGATTTATGTCGAGAATTGGCAAACAACCTATTGAGATTCCAGCCAAGACGAAGGTCGAGGTCAGAGGCCAGGCCATTCGCATCGAAGGCCCCAAGGGCGCGCTGGAATGGACTGTGCCTCCCCCCATCAAGGTCGAGGTCAAGGACGGCAAAGTCGTGGCCGGCACCGCGCAACTGGATCGCACGGGCAAGTCCCGCTGGGGCTTGAGCCGCGCGCTGATCGCCAATATGGTGAAGGGCGTCAATGAGGGGTATTCCAAACAACTCCTCGTCGAGGGTGTTGGCTTCCGCGCCGCCGTCAAGGGCGCCAATCTTGAAATGCTGCTGGGGTATTCGCACCCGGTGGTTTTCGAGATTCCCAAGACCATCAAAATCACCGTCGCGGACACTGCTGACAGGAAACCGATGATCACCATCGAGGGCTGTGACAAACAACTTGTCGGCGAAACCGCCGCCCGGCTGCGCCGGTTCTACAAACCCGAACCGTACAAGGGCAAGGGCGTCCGGTATCTGGGTGAACAGGTCCGTCGCAAGGCCGGCAAGACCGTGACCGGCGCGGGTTCTTGATAACGAATTGAGACGGAGGAAGCTTTACTCATGATTCCGAAAACACGAAATGAAGCGCGCGGCCGCCGCCACCGGCGGCTTCGCCAGAAATTGCAGGGCACCGCTGCGCGGCCGCGCATGTGCGTCTGCCTGACCGGCAAACACATTTATGTGCAGTTTGTTGACGATGTCGCAGGACGCACGCTCGCCAGTGCCAGCACGGTTCTTGCCGATGTCAAAGGTACCAAGGCCAACATGGCCGGCGCCAAGAAACTTGGTGCTCTTGCCGCCGAAAAAGCCAGGGCGAAAAATATCACCGAAATCGTGTTTGACCGTGGCGGCTTCCAGTACCACGGGCGCGTCAAGGCGTTGGCCGACGCCGCGCGTGAAGCCGGATTGAAATTCTAAGGACACATTATGCCAGCCGAACGCAAATCCAGAATCGCCAAGCCTGCCGTGACCGGAGCGGATCGCGAAGCGCCGACCACCGTCGCGGCCGTCGCCGAGGAATTTGAACTGCCGTCAAGGCCGGAAAGCGAGCTTGTCGAGAAAGTCGTCTTCGTCAATCGCAGTTCCAAGGTCGTCAAGGGCGGTCGCCGTTTCCATTTCAGCGCGCTGGTGGTGGCCGGTGATCGCCGGGGCAGGGTCGGTTGGGGATTTGGCAAGGCCAACGAAGTGGCCGATGCCATTCGAAAAGGGACCGAACACGCCCGCAAATCCATGGTGCCCGTCTGTGTGAAGAACTCCACGATCCCGCATGAAGTTCTCGGCGAGTTCGGCGGCGGCCGCGTGCTGATGCGTCCCGCCTCGCCTGGCACCGGCGTTATCGCCGGCGGGAGTGTGCGCGCCGTGCTGGAAGCGGCTGGTGTGCGCGATGTGCTGACCAAATCGCTCGGCTCCAGCAACGCCGTCAACGTCGTCAAGGCGACGATGAACGGATTATTGAAGTTGCGGCTGCGCGAGGAAATTTACCGAGTCCGCGGCGTGTCCGGTCCCGCGGCGGCAGGAGCAAGCTGACATGACAATGCGTTTGAACAATCTCAGTCCGCGTCCCGGCGCCAAACACCGCCGCAAACGGAAAGGCTGCGGCGAAAGTTCCGGCCATGGCAAGACCAGTGGCCGCGGCGGCAAGGGCCAGACCGCGCGTTCCGGCGGCTCGGTCCGCCTTGGTTTCGAAGGCGGCCAGATGCCGATGTTGCGCCGCATTCCCAAGCGCGGCTTCAACAACAAACGGTTCACCGCCGACTTTGCAACGGTCAACGTCAGCGATCTTGAAACGCTCTTTGAGAGCGGCGCGACGGTCACGCCGGAATCGTTGGCCGAGCGCGGCCTTGCCATACGCAAGTTTGCCGGCGTGAAGGTGCTGGGCGATGGGGAACTCACGAAGAAACTGACGGTGAAAGCGCAGGCATTCAGCGCCGGCGCGAAGGACAAGATCGCCAAGGCCGGCGGCGTGTGCGAAGAACTGCCGTTGCCTGTCATTCACCACAAACCGAAGACCACGGAGACGAAATAACGTCCGTTTATGTTTTCCGCCTTTCTCAACTGCTGGAAAATCCCGGAACTGCGGCGGCGGATTCTCTTCACGCTGGGCATTGTCGCGCTGGCCCGGCTCGGCGCCAACATCCCGTGTCCCGGCGTCAATCCAGCGCCGCTGGTCAAATATATTGACGACATCCAGCGCCAGGTGGGCGGCAGTTTTCTCGGCCTTGCCAGCATGTTGACCGGCGGCGGGCTGACCAACTGCGCGGTGTTCGCGCTGGGCATCATGCCCTACATCAGCGCCTCGATCATCATGCAGTTGTTGACGGCAGTGATTCCGACATTGGAGCGGCTGAAACAGGAAGGCGAAAGCGGCCGGGCAAAAATCATCCAGTATGGGCGGTACCTGACAATTTTGATCTGCTTGATACAGGGATATGCGCTGGCGTGGGCATTTGAGAACCCGCAGCAACTTGTGGACGGGTTTACCGGGCAGTTGGTGACAACGCCGGGGTTGCCCTTCCGTATCATGACGGTGATCACGATCACCAGCGGTTCGTTGCTCTTGATGTGGATGGGTGAGCAGATCACCGAACGCGGCATTGGCAACGGCGCCTCGATCATCATTACCATCGGCATTGTGGACCAGTTGCCGCAGGCAGCGCTTTTCGCGTGGCGGATGCTGTTCACGGCAGAAACCGATTTGGTCATTCGTTTGCTGGAGGGTGCGCTGCTGATTGTGATGGCGCTGGCGGTCATTGCCGCCGTCATTGCGGTGACACAGGCGCAGCGGAAGATTCCCGTGCAGTATGCGCAACGCATGGTCGGGCGCAAGATGCTCGGCGGCGGCCAGACGTTCATGCCGTTGCGGATCAACTATGCGGGCGTGATGCCGATCATCTTCGCGCAGGCGATCCTGTTGTTCCCGCAAAAATTGTTCTCGATGCTGCAGGCGCCGACCTTCCAGAAAATTGCGCGGTCGTTGACGGAAGGTGAGATGGTCTATCTGAGCGTGTATGGCACGATGATTCTGTTCTTCTCGTACTTCTGGGTGGCGACGCAGTTCAATCCGCTCCAGATTGCGGACGACTTGAAGAAATACGGCGGCTACGTGCCGGGAATTCGACCGGGGCGGCCGACAGCCGAATATCTCGATCATGTGATGACGCGCATCACGCTGGCCGGGGCGGTGTTCCTGACGGTGTTGGCGGTGCTGCCATATCTCTTGAATCATCACCTTCAGTTGCCGTATATCACAGCCAGTTTCTTCGGCGGAACCAGTTTATTGATCACGGTGGGTGTGATGTTGGACACAATGCGTCAGGTCGAGTCGCATCTGATCATGCGGCACTATGACGGTTTTTTGCGCAAGGGGAAATTGCGCGGTCGGCGCTAGTCGCGCCGGAGTTGTTTGATAGAAAGCGCGGCGGATGATTCCGGTCAAGTCGCCAAGCGAAATTGAGCGGATGCGTCGCGCCTGTGCGGCGGCGGCCGAGATCCTCGGTGCCGTGGCGGCATTGGCGGAACCCGGTCGGACGACGGCTGAGTTGAATGAGGCGGCCGGGGAGTTGATTCGCCAGCACGGCGGCAAAAGCCCGTTTCTCGGATACCGAGGGTATCCGGGGCACGTTTGCGTCTCGGTCAATGACGAGGTGGTGCACGGAGTCCCGACCAGCCGCAAGATTCAGTACGGCGACATCGTGAGCCTGGACGTGGGCATCATCCTTGACGGATATGTCGGCGACAATGCGCGGACCGTGGCCGTTGGCGTTTTGAAACCCAAGACGGCGCAATTGCTGCAGGTGACGGAACAAGCGCTCTATGCCGGTATTGCCCAGGCGCGGCGAGGCCGGAGGGTGGGGGATATTTCGCACGCGATCCAGGCAACAGTCGAGGCGCACGGGTTCAGTCCGGTCCGCGAGTTTGTCGGGCACGGCGTGGGGCGGAAAATGCACGAGGAGCCGCAGATTCCGAACTTCGGCGTCGCCGGCAAAGGGCCGAAACTGAAATCGGGGATGACGTTGGCGATTGAGCCGATGATCAACGCCGGCGGTTACGAAGTGGAAGTGCTCAACGATGGGTGGACGGTGGTGACGGCGGATGGCGCGCCGAGCGCGCATTTTGAGCACACCGTGCTGGTGACCGAAGGGGAAGCAGAGATTTTGACCCGACGGAGGACGGGTTGACGTGGCAAAAGAAGATGCAATAAAAGTGGAAGGAACGGTAGTGGAGTTGCTGCCGAATACGATGTTCCGCGTGGAATTGCCCAACGGACATCGGATTCTGGCGCACATTTCGGGCAAGATGCGGCTGCATTTCATCCGCTTGTTGCCCGGGGACAAGGTAATGGTGGAAATGTCGCCGTACGATTTGAGCAAAGGGCGGATCACGTTCCGCCAGAAATGAAAATTTAGAAATGAAAGTCAAACCATCAGTCAAACGGTTGTGTGAACGCTGCAAGGTCGTGCGGCGAAAAGGCGTGGTGCGGATCATATGCAACAACCCGCGCCACAAACAGCGTCAAGGCTAGAGGTGTATTCATGGCACGTCTCATCGGTGTAGAAATCCCAGATCAGAAAAAAGTCGGCATCTCGTTGCGGTATATTTACGGCATCGGGCCAACCACGGCCTTGGAGGTGTGTGAAAAGGCGCAGGTGGATCCGAATGTCCGTTGCAAGGACCTTAACGACGAACAACTCACGCATCTGACATCTGTCCTGCAGGGCTACAGGATCGAAGGCGACCTTCGTCGCGAGATCCAAGGCAACATCAAACGGAAAATGAGCGTCAATTGTTACCAGGGGACGCGACACAAGAAAGGGCTGCCGGTTCATGGTCAGCGCACTTCGACCAACGCGCGCACCCGCAAAGGTCCCCGCAAGACTGTTGGCGTCCAGCGCAGCAAGGACGCGAAAGCCGCCAAGGTTTAACCGTAAGGAAGCACAATGGCTAAAGAGGCAAGCAAACCCGAAGAACAGCAACCCAAACCAGACGCAGCGGAAAAACCGGCGAAGGCCGCCAGGCCCGCCAAGGCGGAAAAGCCGCCCAAGGCGGACAAACCAGCGAAGCCTGAAACGAAGGCCGACGGCGAAGCCACAACCGTGCCGGCTGTGCCGGCTGCTGCCCCGGCAGCGGCTGCCGCTCCCGCTGTGCCGCAGACGGCTGCCGATGTTCTCGGCGAAAGTGACGTTGCGAAGAAGGTAATCAAGGCGAAACACAGCAAGAATGTCGTTCAAGGTATCGCGCACGTGTTTGCCACATTCAACAACACGATTGTTTCCATCACGGACGCCAAGGGGCGGGTCATCGGCTGGTCGAGCGCCGGTCGTGTTGGGTTCAAAGGCTCCCGCAAGAGCACCGCGTACGCGGCGCAATTGGTCGCGCAGGATGCCGCCCGCCAGAGCATGGCCCACGGCCTGAAGGAAATCGAAGTCTGGGTCAAAGGCCCCGGCTCCGGCCGTGAAGCGGCCATCCGCGCCTTGCAAGCGTTGGGGCTGGAGATCACCGTTATCAAGGACGTCACGCCGGTGCCGCACAACGGTTGCCGTCCGCCGAAACGCCGCCGCGTTTAGTTTGGAGAAAGTTCACCATGGCACGTTACAAAGGTCCACGAGTTCGAATGAACCGCCGTTTTGGGCAGCCGATCTTCGTTGCGAAGATGCGCGAGCACCGGATGTTCCCGCCCGGCGTCCACGGCCCGAAGAAGTCCCGCCGCAAGATGAGCGATTACGGCGTCGGTCTCGCCGAGAAACAGAAACTGCGCCTCCAGTACGGCCTGCTGGAACGGCAGTTCCGCCGCATGTTTGAGATCGCCCGCAAGAAACGCGGCGTCACCGGCGAAACGCTCCTGCAACTGCTCGAAACCCGCCTCGACAACGTGGTGTTTCGCATCGGATTTGCCACGACGCGCCCGTTCGCGCGGCAACTGGTCACCCACGGCCATATCAAGGTCAACGGCCGCAAGGTCAGCAGCCCGTCGTACAACGTGAAGCCGGGCGACCTGATTGATGTGCGCGACACTGCCGTGAGCCGTCAGCTTGTGACCAAGAGCCTGGAGTCCGCGCAGGTGCGGCCCATGCCGGATTGGATTGCGTTCAACCGCGAGGCGTTTCGCGCCCAGATCGGGCGGATGCCGACCCGTGACGACATCCAGCCCATCGTCAATGAACAGTTGATCGTTGAATTTTATTCCAGGTAACAAGAACTCAACCGGAGTTGTTGGTCCGCATCCCTGGAATGCGGGGAACCCAACTCCAATGGAGGAAGTACCATGCCAGTCCGACTGGGACGTTTCGAAATGCCCAAGCGCGTCGTGCGCGATGATGCCACGGCGACGCCCACCTATGCCAAATTCTTTGCCGAGCCGTTTGAAGCCGGTTACGGCCATACGATCGGCAACTCGTTGCGCCGTGTGTTGCTTGGCTCGCTGGAAGGCGCCGCCATCAGTTCGATCAAGATCGAGGGCGCGCCGCACGAGTTCACTGCCATTCCCGGCGTCGTGGAGGATGTCACCGACATCGTGTTGAACCTGAAGAAAGTGTTGCTCAAGTCGCACAGTCGCGAGCCGCACGTCGTCTTCATTTCTGTCAACAAGGAAGGCGCCGTCACCGCCGGGGACATCAAGGGCGATCAGGTTGTCGAGGTCCTCAATCCCAAGCAGTACATTTGCACGCTCGACAAGAAAACGAAATTCGAGGCTGAACTCGAAGTCAAAGTCGGCCGCGGCTACTGTCCCGGCGAAGCAAACAAGAAACCCGACCAGCCCATCGGCGTCATTGCCATTGATTCGCTTTTCTCGCCCGTGCGCCGCGTTCGGTATTCCATCGAGGATACCCGCGTCGGGCAGCGCACGGACTACGACAAGCTCATTCTCGAAATCTGGACCGATGGACGGATCACCCCCGAGGATGCCCTGGTGCAGTCGAGCAACATCATGCGCCATCACATTGACGCGTTCTGCGATTACAACAAGAATCTCGTCATCGAGTTCGAGGAGGGCACGGCGCAGATGAGTGAGGAGCAGGCCAAGCTGAAGAAGATCCTCAACATGAGCGTCAACGAAATCGAGTTGAGCGTGCGCGCGGCCAACTGCCTCAACAACGCCAACATCACCAGCGTCGGCCAGCTTGCCCTGAAGAGCGAACAGGAGATGCTGAAGTACCGCAACTTCGGCAAGAAATCCCTCAATGAGATCAAGGACAAACTCACCGGCCTCGGCTTGGCGCTCGGCATGAAGTTCGACCCGCACCTGCTCGAAGTGCCGCCTGTTCCACCCCCACCGGCCCCGGAGAAGAAGGACTGACGCCATGCGACACCGCAAAAACACCGCCAAGCTGGGCATGAAATCCCAGCACAAGCGCGCCACGTTGGCCAACCTCGTGTCCAGCTTGATCAAACACAAACGGATCCGCACCACCGTCGCCCGCGCCAAGGTCGCGCGCCGCCTTGCCGACAAGATGGTCACGTTGGGCAAACAAGGCACGCTGGCCGCCCGTCGGCTTGCCATTGCCCGTCTCAGCATGCGGGGTCCCGGCCCCGACCTTGACAAGGAGGCCCGCCAACGCTGGCACAAGAATCAAGATGTCGTGCGTATCCTATTCGAGGAAATCGCACCCTCTTTCAAGGATCGTCAAGGCGGCTACACCCGCGTTGTCCGCGTCGGCAATCGTCTTGGCGATGCTGCCGAAATGGCCATCCTCGAATGGACCGGCACCGTGGTTGGCCCCGTTGAACCGAAAAAGAAAGACAAGAAGACAAAGGACGAAAAGAAGACCTGACGTACTTCAATGAAACTGCAAGCGCGGCTTGGTTGAACGACCAAGCCGCGTTTTGCTTTGCGTGAATAGAATAAAACCTTTATGTTCACGTCAGAACAACGCCGACAATGAGTTTACGAAACAGCTTCATCCTTTTCTTGATCGCGACGAGCGCGCACGCGCAGTCGTTCCTCATCGGCAAGCCCGATGAGTCGGCGGCGGAGTTCGGTCTCGCGGATAAACGATGGCCGGAATACGCGAAGACCTACGCCAATCCCATCGTCTTCAACATTGGCAAGGACAAACCATCGGCGTGGCCGTACATTCATCCGAGCTCCCTTGATGGTTGGGCAGGAAGCAAGCCGCACACGTTCACCATTCGATTCACTGCAGGCGCGATTTCGGCGGCTCCGCTCTATTTCATCGTGGGACTGCTGGATGTCTGGACCCCGTCGGAGATGTTGGTGGCAGTCAATGAGAAGACAATCGCTCGCAAACGGCTGGCTGCCGGGTCGGGCGAGAGTTCCGGTGACCCGCGAACCTCCGGCAAACCGTCGGCGCTCGTGTTTGGCCTGCCGGCCCATGCAATCAAGCCCGGCGACAACACGATCTCCATCACGCTCCGCGATGGCAGTTGGATCATGTACGACTACCTGTATCTCGGCGACAGCAAACGTCCGTTGCCGGCCCGGCGGGAAACTCCCGGATTGGTCAAAGAATTTCTGGAGGGGCCGATGGCGGTCATCGAGGAAGTGGTGTTCGCGGCGCGGACCCGCTTCCAGCAGGACGGGCATTGGTATGCGAATTTCGGCTACTACGCGTTTGACGAGAACAGCAAGGTCTATGGAAACGGCGGACGGCTGTGCAAGTGGAACCTGAAGACGGGACAACTCACGCTGTTGCTGGAAGACCCCGAAGGCGCCGTGCGCGACCCGGCTGTCCATTACGACGGGCGCACGATTGTCTTTTCCTATCGCAAAGCCGGCACCGATCCCTATCATCTTTACACGATCAACAGCGACGGCTCCGGGCTGCGGCAACTTACCAGCGGCATTTATGATGATTACGAGCCTTGTTGGCTGCCGGATGGCGGCATCGTGTTCATTTCCTCCCGTGGACGGCGCTGGGTCAACTGCTGGCTCACGCAAGTCGGCATCATTTACCGCTGCGACGCCGATGGAAAGAACATCCGCCAGCTTTCGGCGAATCTCGAACATGACAATACGCCCTGGGTTCTTCCCGATGGACGCATCCTGTATATGCGTTGGGAATATGTTGACCGCAGCCAGGTTCATTACCATCACCTCTGGACGATGAATCCGGACGGCACCGGTCAAGCCGTGTTTTTCGGCAACTTTCATCCCGGCGGCCTCTACATTGACGCGAAGCCCATCCCGAATTCCGACCGCGTCGTGTTCATCAACTCGCCGGGACACGGCGCGATTGAACACAGCGGGTACCTGGCCACTGTCAGCACCAAACTCGGCCCCGACCAACTTGACCAGATACAGAACATCAGCCGCACCGCCGATTGCCGCGACCCGTGGGCGTTCTCGGAGAACGCCTTCCTGGTGGCGCAAGACCGCCATTTGCGGGTCATGAATGCCAGCGGCCAGAGCGCGACACTGTTCAGCCTGCCGATGGAGTGGGGAGACTGTTGGCTGCACGAACCACGCCCGCTGATGCCGCGCTCCCCGGAAAATATCATTCCGTCGCGCATCCAGCCTGGCGCGACGACCGGCGCGTACCTGCTCGACAACGTGTATTACGGGCGCAACATGGCCGGCATCACGCCCGGCGAAATCAAGAAACTCCTCGTCCTCGAATCGTTGCCGAAACCGATCAACTACACCGGCGGCATGGACCCGCTCAGCTACAGTGGGACGTTCACCTTGGAGCGCGTCCTCGGCACCGTCCCGGTGGAAGATGACGGCTCCGCCTATTTCGAGGCGCCCGCCATGAAGAGCATCTTCTTCGTTGCGCTCGATGGCAATGATATGGCCGTCAAACGGATGCAAAGTTTCACCACCGTCCAGCCCGGCGAAACGCTCGGCTGCACCGGTTGCCACGAACATCGCGCCACTGCCCGGCCCAAGGACGCCTTGCGCCGCCCGGTGGCCGCCTTGCGTGAGCCTGAACGGATCGAGCCGGTGGCAGGCGCGCCGGACTTGATTGATTTTCCGCGCGATGTGCAGCCGGTCCTCGATGCGCTTTGCGTCCGCTGTCACGGCTACGAGAAGACGCCCGATGGCGGTCCGCGCGCCGGTCGCCTGCTTCTCAGCGGCGACCGGGGTCCCATGTTCAGCCACAGCTATTATATGATGACCGTCGCCGGGCTGTTTTCCGATGGACGCAATCGTCCCGAAAGCAATTACGCGCCACGGCTGCTCGGTTCTGGCGGCAGCCGGATTTTCCAGAAGATTGACGGCAGCCACCATGGCGTGAGGGCGACCGAGCAGCAGAAGAAAATCCTCCGTCTCTGGATAGACACCGGCGCGGCCTATCCCGGCACGTACGCCGCGCTCGGTTGCGGCAGCATCGGCGGCTACCAGCGGAATCAACCCGTGGAGACGGACACCGACTGGCCGACCACGCGCGCCGGCGCGGAGGTGATGGAGCGGCGTTGCTCGTCTTGTCACAAGGAGCCGGGGCGGTTGTTGCCGCGCTCGCTTTCCGACGAACGGGGCGTGTCGTTCTGGAAGCCGGACATGAAGGACCCGCGCCTGAACACGAGCCGGCACATTGTGTTCAATCTCACGCGACCCGACAGATCCATGCTCTTGCTGGCGCCGTTGGCCGCGTCTGCCGGTGGCTGGGGGTTGTGCAGGGTGTTTGAGGACACCAACGATCCCGACTACCAGAAACTGCTGGCCATGTGCGTCGCCGGGCGCGACCGGCTCAACGAGATGAAACGGTTCGACATGCCCGACTTTCGTCCGCGCCGTGATTGGGTGCGCGAGATGAAACGGTACGGCATCCTTCCGCCGTCATTTGACGCCGGCCAGGAAAAAGTGGATGTGTACGAAGTCGAGCGCCGGTACTGGGATGCGCTTTGGCAGGCAGGACTCGCCGTGCCTGAGCGAAGGTCCGTGCGATAATTTGTGAGTGACAACCGGTTGTTTGAAGCAGCGCTGGGGTCTCCGTTGATACCCCCCTTGAAACGGAGACTTGCGGAAGGGGCTTTTTTGTCCCTGAATTCCGTGGCGGAAGCCGGGCAGTCTTTTGTAACGGCGCTGTTGGCGCGGTTCTCCGGGCGGCCATTGCTGATTGTCACGGACAGGGCAACGTCGCAGGAAACATTTTCTTCGGATGTACAGGGGCTTCTGCCGGACGCGCTCGCGTATCCCGCATGGGAATCGTTGCCGCACGAGGACATCCTGCCGGATGAACAAACCATCGCCGGTCGCCTTTGTGTTCTTTCAACACTCCAACACTCCATCACTCCAACATCTCCTCCCTGTATCGTCGCGAGTGTTCAAGCTCTTCTGCAACGCACCTTTTCCCCCGAAGCGTTCCGCCGGGAACACCTCGCCCTCGCCATCGGACAATCGCTCGAACAGGATGCGCTGGTCAACCGGCTGTTGGCGCTCGGCTATTCCGCGCAGGTCCAAGTCGGCGAACCGGGCGACATGGCAGTGCGCGGCGGTCTGGTGGACTTTTATCCGCTCGACCGCGCCGAACCGTTGCGGGTCGAGTTTTTCGGCGACGGCATCGAGTCCATCCGCAGCTTCGATCCCCTCACGCAGCAATCACGAAAGAAACTGGAACGAATCGAGTTTGCGCCCGCCGGCGAAGTCGGTTTCCTCAAGAAATCGCCGGAGTCATCAGCGCCGTTGATGGCCTTCCTGCCGAAGGAAACCTTGCTCGTGTTGATTGAGCCTGACGCGGTGGCGCTCGCTGCTGATGCGTACGCCCGGCGCGTGCCGGAGGCGGACCCGCTCTTTGTTCCGTGGTCGGACTGGGTGCGGGCTGGATACGCAATGGCACACGTCACGGAACAGATTGCGCTCGATGAGGACGATGCGCGCGTCAACTTACGGCTGGCGTCGCTGGAGGCGTTTCGTCCGCTCGACATCGCGACGCCGAACCCCGAAGTGGCAGAGCAATCGCGCTGCGCGTTCTTCGACCAGATGCGCCGGTGGCTCTCCGATGGATGGTCGCTGCAAGTCTTCTGCGATACTGATGGCGAACGTCAACGCTTCGATGAATTGTGGAACGATTCTTCCGTTCGTGCCCAAATTGGACCTCACTCCCGTGGTTTCCTCTGGGAATCCGCGAAGCTCGCCGTCATCACCGACTCCGAAATCTTCGGTCGCTACAAACCGCGCCGCGCCCGCCGCGAAGGATACGCGACAGCGCTGGTGGCCGACTGGACCGAGTTTGCCGAGGGCGATTTTGTTGTGCACATTCAGCACGGAGTGGGGAAGTATCTCGGGTTGCGAACCATCGAGAACCAGGAAGTGCTGGCGCTCGGTTACGCCAACGATGCCCGGCTGTACGTTCCGCTCGACCAGGCGCATCTTGTCGGCAAATACGTCGGGCTTGGCAAACGGATTCCCGAGTTGCACGAACTCGGCGGCACGCTCTGGCAACGGCAGAAATTCCGCGCCGAGCGCGCCATCATGGATCTCGCCTCCGAGCTTCTCGAAATCCAGGCAGCGCGCGCGACGTTGCCCGGCCGCGCGTTCGCAGCGGACGCGCCGTGGCAGCGCGAGTTCGAGGCGACGTTTCCGTTTGCCGAGACGCCTGACCAACTGACTTCCATTGAGGAAGTCAAGGCCGACATGGAAGCCCGCAAGCCGATGGACCGGCTCATCTGTGGCGACGTTGGCTACGGCAAGACGGAAGTCGCCATCCGCGCTGCGTTCAAGGCCGTGATGGACGGCTGCCAAGTCGCCGTGCTTTGCCCGACAACGGTGCTGGCCGAGCAGCATTGGAATGTCTTTCGCCAGCGGATGGCAGCGTTTCCTGTGACAGTCGAGATGCTCAGCCGGTTCCGCACACCGGGCGAGCAAAAGAAAATTGTCAAGCTCGTCCGCGAAGGCGGCGTGGACATCATCATCGGCACGCACCGGTTGCTCAGCGCCGACATTGCGTTCAAGAACCTGGGACTTGTTGTCATTGACGAGGAGCAGCGCTTTGGCGTGTTGCACAAGGAGAAGTTCAAGCAATACCGGAAGCTCGTGGACGTGCTGACGCTCAGTGCCACGCCAATCCCGCGCACCCTGTACATGGCGCTGACCGGCGCACGCGACATGAGCGTCATCCAAACGCCACCGCTGAACCGGTTGCCCGTCGAGACGCACATCGTGCCGTTTGACGAACGCCTGATCCGACAGGTCATCCAACGTGAGATTGCCCGCGGCGGCCAGGTCTTCTTCCTGCACAACCGCGTCCAAAGCATCGAAGCCGTTGCCGAGCGGCTGCAAAAACTGTTCAACGAGCCAGTGCGGATTGGCATTGGCCACGGTCAGATGCGCGAGCGCGAACTGGAAGGCGTGATGCGGCGGTTCGTCGCCGGTGAGATTGACGTCCTGGTCTGCACTACGATCATTGAGAGCGGATTGGACATTCCCAACGCCAACACCATCATCATTGACCGCGCCGACCGCTTTGGGCTGGCTGACCTCTACCAGTTGCGCGGACGCGTTGGCCGCTACAACCGTCAGGCGTATGCGTACATTCTGTTGCCGCGCCACATGCAGTTGGTTCAGACTGCCCGTAAACGGATCAGCGCCATCAAACAATACAGTTCGCTCGGCAGCGGCTACAAAATCGCCATGCGCGATTTGGAGATCCGCGGCGCCGGCAACCTGCTCGGCTCCGAACAAAGCGGCCACATCACCGCCATCGGCTTCGAGTTGTACTGCCAGTTGCTCCGGGAAAGCGTCGCCCGCCTCAAGGGCGAGAAGATCAAACGTCCGCCCAACGTCGCGTTGCGGCTCGATTTTCTTGGCGGCAACATTCGCATCCCCGAATCCTACATTCCCGATTCCAAATTGCGCATCGAGGCGTATCGCAAACTCGCATCGCTCTCCGAGTCGGCGGATGTGAAATCGTTGCGGGCCGAACTCCGCGACCGTTACGGTCGGCTTCCGCACGCTGTCAAACTTCTGCTTGCCGCCGCCGAACTCAAAATCGCCGCCGCCGCGGCCAACGTGGACAGCATTGAGACACGTGGCGATAAGATCATGCTCGCCAGTCGTGGTCAGCTTTACCAAATTGAGGGACGTTTCCCGCGCCTCAGCCAGTCCCGTCCGGAAAGCAAACTGACGGAAATCAGGAAACTGTTGGAACAGATCCGACCATGCAATTTTGCGTCATGACATTGACACGAACCGTCATTCGCAAGATACTCTTGATCAAATGACGACCACGCCACAGCCGTTGTTCGCCAAGCCGTTGCAAGTTGTCGCCGCTGTTCTCATCGTGGCGCTTGGCACTGCCATCCTCTGGCGCTCCTATCGCCTGGCCGCTGATGTGGACGCGTTGCGCGCTGCTCTCGCGGCACCGCCCCCAATCGGTAGCACCGATGTCGGCTCCGCCGACCAGATGACGCGTGTGATTCCGTACCTGCAGCAAGAACTCACCGCCGTCAAAACCTATGTTGCCGGGCTGGAACGACAACAACAGCGGACAGACGAATTGTTGAACCAGACGATCAACGAATTATACCGACTCCATGCCGCGACTGAAAAAACAACCCGACGTCCGTGGGGGGCTGAACAACTTCTCGGCGAACCCGATACCATGACTGCCGGCAACCATCCGACGGCGTGGGCGCCCGCCGAACAGAATGCCGGTCTCGAATGGATCCAACTCGGCTACGAACGCGCAGTCGAGATTGCCCGGGTCCGAGTGCGGGAAACCAATCATCCCGGCGCTGTCATCCAAGTCGCCGCCGTGCTGGATGACGGGCGCGAAATTACCCTCTGGCAGGGAGTCGAGGAACCAGGCGTTGCCCCGCATGATTCATCGTTCGAAGCGCCGCGCGGCATCATTGCGAAAACGATTCGGGTCTATCTCGACACCAGCCGAAATCCCGGCAGGGAAGAGATTGACGCTGTGGAACTGGTGGGCGCCGATGGCTCGCGTCAATGGGCGGTCTCCGCTTCCGCCAGCAGCACGTTCACCGTGACAAGGTAAAACAAGGACTTATTGGCGTCCCAACAGGTTTACTGCGCCGGCGGTTCGTGTGCGTTCCTCGGTGGCTTCCTTCAACTCGCCTTTCTGCCATGCCTTGGCGCGGTACAGGAAATCGTCCCCCAACGGCAACGCCGGCACGGGGAGCACGCGCGCGGCGGCTGGGACGCCTGCTTTTCCAAATGCCGTGTTTGGCGTCTCGTGGCAGCCAACGCAACTCTTCTTTTCGCCGGGGCGACCGTACATCCAGATGAGTTGGTTGCCGACAACCCGTCGGTCGCTGTCGAGCACCTGCAAGTGCACGAGCCGGTCCGCCGGCACTTCGAGGTTGAACGAACCGTCCGCCGCCAACGGCACGGTGCCGAGGATGCGCGCGGCGGTGCCGACGTGATTTTTCCACGCCTGCGTGCCGTGACTGTTGTGCGTGTGGTGCCGCCCGACAATCGGCATCCCCTCGATCACGCGCACCAGTTTGCCGCGGCCGGCCACCAATGGCAATTGTGTGATTGTCACCGAGCCGCAAATCAATTGCGCCGTGTAGTCCCGGCTTCGGGCCTGAGGATCATTAGAGAGCACCGGGCCGAGGTTTCGTGCCCGCAACGGGCGCGCTTCAAATGACGCCGCGGCAGGATCGCGGTACAACAGCGTCATTATTCCGGTGGCCGCATCCATTTCGTAGAGGCCAAGATTCCCTTCGTCCTTCGACGCCGCTTTCTCCACGGCGGCGCACAAAATCCGCCCGTCACCAAACGGGAACGGCGTCGTCACGGCAAATTTCTTGTCGTGCGGCACAAACTCCTCGCGGTAACGTCCCGGTCCGAGCAGCGTCAATCCGCCGGTGGTCGCCACCAAGATACGTTCGCCATCGAACGGCTGCGGCTGCGTGAGGCGGAGCACGCGGTGGCGCGAGGGCGCTTCGCCCCAGCCTTTTTCGCCCGATTGGACGGTGACCTGACGCCACAAGGCGCGTCGTTCGGGACCGTACAACGTCACGTTCTTCGTGCCGTCAGGGAAGACCGCCTGCACGGTCAGTTCCGTCTTCAGCCGCGAGTAAAACAACTCCAGCCGGCTGAACAGAATCCGTCCGTCGGGCAGCAGCGATGGTTCGTTGTCGCGGCCGAGGTTGAATGCAATGCAGTGAACGTCGCTGCCGTCGGCGTTCATGACGGTCAATCCCGTGGCTGGGTAGCCGTGATATTCGTCGCGCATCCCGATGCGCGTGGACGAGAAAACGATGCGACCGTCGTTGAGGTAATTCGGCTGCACATCGTGATACGGGCCGCGCGTCAACTGACGCAATCCCGTGCCGTCGGCGTTGATCTCCCAGACGTGCCACCACGGGTCGTTGTCGCCGCCGCGCCGGGCAAACAACACGCGTGTGCCGTCCGCCGAGACTTCGCAGTCAGCGACCCAGCCATCCTTGAAATTCGTCAACGGCGTTGCGTTGCCATCGCGGAGCACGAACAGATTCCACCCGAGCCGGTAGGTCGGCCCAGAATCCGTCGTCGAGTACGTTTGCCGCCACTGATCAATCTGGAATCGGTTCGGCATTTTGTTCGGTCCCTTGATGAAGACGATGCCACCGTCGTTGTAGCGGCGCCCGTCCACGGGCGCTGGGCGCACCGGGCCGCCGGGGACGGCGGCCACTACAACTGCCGTCCCCCGTCTCCACAACGCCTCGCGCGCCACCATCCGCACGCTGTGGAACGGATGTTTCGTTTCAGCCTCCCGCAACGCCGCCACGGCTTCCTTTGTGCCGATCTCATCAAGCGAAACGGCTGCCGCGTACTGGATCTCCAGAGCGTTCCGCTCGTCGTTCAGCAGCTTCGTCAACAAGCCGACGTGTCGCGCGCCGCCAAGCCGGCCAAGCGCCCGCGTGAACGCCTCGCGCCAGCGCGGCGGCGGATCGTGGTGCTCGTCTTGGCCTTGCGGCGCTTTCGTCTCAAACAGGAATCCGCCAAAATAGCCGTGTTCCGATTCCGTCTTTGACTTGGCCAGAATGGCGGCGATCCGATCTGCCGTGTTCGTCGCTTTGGCGAACATCATCGCCTTGGCTGCGTTGAGACGGACCCAGCCGTTGGTGTGCTCCAACAACTCCGGTGTCGCGCCGAGCATCGGCAACCAGTGCGCTGCCAGCGGCAGATCCACGTGTTTTCGTTTCGCCAGCGCGGCGAAAGCCTCGTGCACAGGCGCGTTGATACCGAATTCCGCCAGCGCCGTGTCGCGCGCCGCCTCAAACAGCCCGGCTTCGCGGAGCAGATGCGCCGTGATCAACTGGCACGCCTCGGGTTCATACAACACTGCGCCGTCAAAATCACTCGGCAGATTGGCGAGGATCAGCGGCGCAAGCTTTGCCAGTTCCGCCTTTGGCACGGGGAGTCGCGCCAGCGCCGAAATGAACTGGAAGGGCGTTTCGTACATCCGGTCGAGCGATTCAAAGCCCGGATGATCATCGGGCGGCACCCGTTGCGGATTCTTGCCGTTGATGTCGCGCGCGTAGAGCGGGTAACGCGCGAGCAACGCCGTTGCCGCCCGTTCGCCGCCGAAATCGCCGAGCGCATCCGCCGCGTAGCGCGCCCATTGCGTATTGTCGAGAAACGCCAGCAACAACGGGAATGTCGCAGGATCGCGCAACCGCCCCAAGCTCCGCAAAGCGACCTGCACCAGCGAGGATTGCTCCGGCGAAACAGTTTCGCGTTGGCGGTACGGTCGCAACACGCGGGCGACCGCCTCGCTGGCGCCCTCGCCGCCCAGCGCGCCCAGCGCGCGCACGGCGCGCTCGGTGCTGCCGAGGTCAGCGCGCGATACTGATGGCTGCGTTGCATACACCTCAATTTCGCGGAAAGTCGTCGGGTAGAGCGCGCGTTCGTTTGCAAACGATGTGATCCGCACGAACCGGGCTTCTTGCGGCCCGAACGTCACTACAAGTTGCGCTGGTGTTTTCGCCTTGGTGCGCCATACGTCCCGGAACGTTTTGCCATCGGCGCTCAACGACACCGCCGCATCCGTCATGCAATAGCCGGTGGCATACTGTTGCACGACCACACAGCCGACCGTCTGCACTGCGCCGAGATCGAGCGTGCATGATTGCGGGAACTTGACGTTCTTGGTCTGCCAGAATGTTGCCGTGTTGCCGTCGGTCACCACGTTCGGCGGCCCTTTGTAGGTGCTCGAGGCTGTCACAGCGCAACCGGCCGCCAAGTTGTGCGACTCCGCTTCCGCGTGGATCAACGCCAGCACCTCGCGCGGCGGACGGTCTGCCGGGACAGTCGCCCACCATGCGCGCCACGGTTGCGGGTCGGGTTTGAAGGCATCGAAGGGAAACTCCATGCCGGTAATATTGGTCAGCGCGACCCATGCCGACTGGCGAACCGTCCAGTCTTCGTCGTCCAGCGCATCAAGCAACGCCTTGACGTGCGCGCGTCCGCCGCACCAACCGAGCGAGAGCGCCGCGTTGCGGCGTACGACTGCCGATTCATCGCGCAACGCCTTGGCCAGCGCATCCGCCCCGGCATACGCGCGGAGAAAACCGAGCGCCGATGCGGCCGCGGCGCGATGCTCCGATTTTGGCGCAGCAAGCTTGGCGGTCTGTTCCGCGACTTGTTGGTCGTACGGACATGCCGCGAGCAAAGCAATCAGGGCGAAAAGCATGGCCGCATAGTAAGCATCTTTGCACCAAAGGCAAGACCTGCTATACTACCCCGCATGAAAACCATTCTGCTTTGTCTTACCGTATTGACCATCAATGCATTTGCCGGTTCGTTTCGCGGCATGCCGGGACTGCAACTTTACAGTCTCCGCGAGGACTTCAAGAATGACGTGCCCGGCACTCTCAAGAAAGTTAAGGAATACGGTTTCCGCGAAGTCGAACTCGCAGGCACGTACGGACTTTCACCCGAAGAATTCAAGAAACTGCTCGCGGCCAACGGCCTCGTCGCCATCGCTGGACATTTTCCCTACGACCAATATCGCAAGGACCCCGAAGCCGTCGCGCGCGACGCCAAGGCGCTTGGTTTGAAATACGCCGGCTGCGCGTGGGCAGGCCACAAGCCGCCCCTCGATGAGAAGCAGTGCCGGGACATCGCTGAGGTTTTCAATAAAGCCGGGGCCGCTCTCGCCAAGCACGGCATCAAGTTCTTCTACCACAACCACGGCTTCGAGTTTGTGCCGCACGGCAACGGCACGTTGTTCGATTTGCTGATGGAATTGACCGATCCGAAGACCGTGTTTTACCAAATGGACGTGCTCTGGACCGTTTTCCCCGGACAGGACCCGGTGAAGTTGTTGGAAAAATACGGTTCACGCTGGCAGTTGCTGCACCTGAAAGACCTGAAAAAAGGCGTGCCCACCGGCAGCCTCAGTGGAAAGACGGATAAAACCAACGACGTGCCGTTGGGCACGGGACAAGTGGATTATCCCGCCGTCTTGCGCGCCGCACAAAAAATCGGCGTGAAATACTATTTCATCGAGGACGAATCGCCAACCGTTCACGAACAATTGCCGCAGAGCCTGAAGTTCCTGCGCGAAGTGAAATGGTAGGCAACTCGTTCTCAGTAGCCGGCGAGCGATTGCAACGCCGATGCAAGGCGCTCGTAGTCGGCGATTGAGTTGTACGCTTGGGCGCTGACGCGGAAGTATCGGCGTTTGGGTTTTCCCCAGCGCATGATGGGCACCTCGATCTTGTACTGTTCGTGGAGCGCCACGTGCACCGGGTCCAAGCGGTAAAGAGGGTCTTTCACGGTACTGGACATGGGTTGGAAGATGGCGGGCAAGGATAACGTGGCCATTGCGCCCAGCATTTTCTCCGGACACGGCGGATCAATATCGAGCGCCGCGCACAAGAGCCGCCGCGCCTCGATGGCGAGCCAGTGGTTGCGCTCCATCAGCGATGGCAGGCCGCCGGGCAAGAGCGAATTGCAGAAGTCAATGGCATTGCCGATGCACAGCCACGGTGTCGGGTCAATCGTGCCGACCCAGTCGAACCGGGTGTGAAACATGTTCCGGCCCGGCCATGCTTTGCTGTAACCGTGGCTGACGGTGGTTGGGAAGATGCGTTTTTGGCGGTCGGGACGCGCGTAAAGGAACGCGGCGCCTTTGGGGGCGCACAACCACTTGTGGCAGTTGCCGGTGTAGTAGGCGGGACGCAATACATCGAGGTCGAGCGAGACCATGCCCGGCGCGTGTGCGCCGTCCACGAGCGTGTCAATGCCGCGCGATTCCAGTTCGCGAATCAGGCGCGCGATGGGAAAGACGAGCGCCGTGGAACTGGTGATGTGATCGAGCATGGCGAGCCGGGTTCGCTTGGTCACGGAAGCGAGAATGGCCTTGACGACTTGGTCTTCGGTGCGTAGCGGAAACGGAGGCGCGGCAATGACGACGCGAGCGCGGGCGCGTCGGGCGACTTCTTTCAGGGCGTTGCGGCACGCGTTGTAATCGTGGCTGGTGGTGAGAATCTCGTCGCCGGGCCGGAACTCAAGGGAGCGAACGACGGCGTTGACGGCAGTGGTGGCGTTGTGTGTGAACGCGAGGTTGCGCAGGTCGGTGTGCACGAGCGTCGCGAGGCGCGCGCGCGAGGCGTCGAGCAACGGTTCGAGTTCGCGTGCGAGGAATTGCACGGGATTGGTTTCCATGCGGTCGCGGAACTGTTGTTGCGCGCTGAGGACGGCGAGCGGGCAGGCGCCAAAGGAGCCGTGATTGAGGAAGGCGACGGACGGATCGAGCGTCCAGTGTTCGGCGAACGATTCGAATTTCATGGGCACAGTATGCCAGAGAGATCACCGGCGCTCAATGCTGCCTTGACGTGTTGCGACACGACGGGGCATATTCGCCGCTCCAGTATGGCGAATGAGACAGTCAATGCAGCCGTCGAGCCGTTGAAGAAGCCGCGCAACTACGAGGTTGGTGGCGAGGTGGCGCGCGGCGGCATGGGGTTGATTCTTTCGGCCCACGACCAGAATCTGCGTCGCGCGGTGGCGATGAAGGTGATGGCCGCGGAGGGGCCGGTGTCGGGCGTGCAAGTGTTGCGGTTTGTCGAGGAGGCGCAGGTCACGGCGCAACTGGAACATCCCGGCATTGTGCCGGTGCATGAACTGGGCGTGGACGAGCAGGGGCGGTTGTTTTACACGATGAAACTCATCAAGGGCGTTACGCTGAAACATGTGTTGAGTGCGCCCTCATCGCAGTATTCGCTCGGCCAGTTGTTGACGGTGTTCCAGAAGATTTGCGATGCGATTGGCTTTGCACCAGGGCTTTTTGTTTTGAGTTCATAATTTGGCTTGGATGAGGCGCAGAAGGGCGGGAACATCGGTGGTCAATCGCTCGCGTTGCGCGGGCAGCCAATCATCAGCGCCGTCCGCTGCCAACAGCCGCA
>VHCW01000022.1 GCA_016871575.1 Verrucomicrobiota bacterium | reverse complement strand
TGACCCACAAGCGATCATCCAAGCCCACGTTACGGGGAGTAGCCGGGCCAGTCATCTTGGCCCCGATAGGCGGCGTGATATCCGCTTGGCCGAACCCAACCCTCAGTTCTCCCGGTCGGCCCTCACCAACCCCGGCGAACAGAACCACCACCACTCCCAAAGCCAATATATTTCTTACAGGAAAAATGATCGTTCTCCTTCTCAAGGCCAGAGCGAGTTGATTGCCTTGACCGATTCGTCAACCAACACGCGGCCGCCAATCGGGCCGACGGTATGATTGACGGCGCTGTAATCGCCTCCCGCCACCGCACGCCGCGTTGGCAGGTATCCGTGATGGTCGCACGTCAACTGGGAGATGAACGTCAACACGGCCTTGCTGCGCCCTTTGATCTGGTCGCCGTAGTCCAGATACAACTCGAACGGATTCGTGGCCATCGCCACGTCGCCAAGCCGCAACACATGGAACTCGATGGGCACCTGCGAGGGCATCCAGCGTGCCTCGTTGATGGAGTTCTTGTTGGGGATTTTCACCTTGATCGTCCGGTGCGCGAAGACGGGCCGCGTCTGGACATCAGACTGTGCAACAGGCCAGACATCGTCCACCGCGCGAATCACACGGTTGGCCAGTTCCTGTTTCCACGGAATCTTCCGGCGCGCCGTCATCATTTTCTCGGCCTTCTTGTGGATGATCGGATCGGGACACTGGTCGCCCGCCGCCCCGCATTGCCCAAAGACGTGAACCTTCGGCCCGTATTTCGCCTTGATGCCTTCGCGGATCGGATGCCAGAAATCCGCGCTGATCGCTTTGCGACCGACTTGCGACGGGCACGCGAGGTTCAGCAACATCCCCATGAGTTTCTTGTCCGCATCCCAGAAGAACAACATCTCCACCGTATGATCCTCAGAGCCTTCGATGTGCGAGAAGTCGGGACGGGCGGTGTCGAACCCCATGATGGCCGAGCCGTCGGCGTAGCTCAGGCGCCGGTTATAGCCGACTGCCGCATGGCCCAATCCCCAGCTCACGCCGGCGGGTTTTCGGTTCTGCCACGCCTCCGTGATACCCGCGCCGACTCTTTCGTAGAGCAGCAAGATATACTGCTGCGGCGTCATCACGTCGGTTTCCTTGCTGATGTCGTACAACTGCCCCGGCCCGGTCTTCTCGTAGGAGATGCTCGGCCCGCAGTGCGTATGCGTCGCGCCGCAGAACAACTTGGCGCTGTCGAAATCCTTGAGTCGCTTCGCGGCCTCGCGTTGCAGCCCTTCGTGGACTTCCTTCGTCATCCGGACCAAGTCGAAGCTGACCATGATTGCCTGCTCGATTGTCCGGTCTCCGTCCCGTGTCTCCAACGCCAGCACCGTGGCCGTCACCGAATCTTCCACCTCCTTGGTCACCCGCTTGTAACCGCTGCCGTCCAGAACCACCCGCGCCGACGGCGTGATATCCACCGTCGCCCAACCGACGTGCAACTGCCCGGCCAGCGGCTCACCGGCAATCGCAACCCCCGTTGCGCAACCGATCATCACTCCCAACAAAATCGTCTTCATGGTTTCACAGACTACCGCAACGCCCCTGTTTCCGCCAGAGCCGCGCGTCTCAAAACCTGACACTCCGGTCTCAGGCACGGCGATGAAGAATAGTGGAACGGGCGGCTCGCCCGCGCTCTCTGCTCTCTACCAACGCTTCAAGGCGTTGATCAACTCATCGAGCTTGTTGTTGTAGTCACGCCGCTCTGCCGGCGTGCCGGGTTCCCACGCGACGCGATGCCCGACCTTGACACGGGCGCGCTTCCTGTGGTTGGATGCAATCGTAAGGAGAATCATTTATGACTCGCAACGCACTGTCCCGGTTTTTGGTTTCCAGTTTGTGCATCCTGACCGCATGCACCGGTAATGCCGGCGCGGCAAAAAAACACGTGGTGTTCGTCGCCGGCGACCACGAATACGGCGGCGAGTTGACGCTGCCCATCGTCGCGCAGGAGTTGGAGAAGAACTACGGCATCAAGACAACGATGCTCTACTCGATGCCCGACCACAACGGCGAGAAGGACATTCCCGGCCTCGACGCGCTCAAGACCGCCGACCTTGCCGTGTTCTACCTGCGCTGGCGCCAGCTTCCCGAAGACCAGTGCAAGTTCATCATGGATTATTTGCAGACCGGCAAAGCCGTCATGGGATTCCGCACCACGTCGCACAGCTTCAAGTACCCGGCGGGGCACGCGCTGGAGAAATGGAACGCGTTCGGCGAGTTCGCGCTCGGCACACCGCCGGGCTGGGGTGGCGCGGCCGGCCACACGCACTACGGGCACAAATCGAGCACCGACGTTTCCATGGCGCCCGGCGCGGAGCGCAATCCGATCCTCAAAGGCGTGGACAAGACCTTTCACAGCCGGTCGTGGCTTTACAAGGTGGTGCCGATGTATCCGCCAAAAGATGCGACGCAGTTGTTGATGGGCAAGGCCGTGGAACCAAACAAACCGGCCGAGGACAGTCCCGTCGCGTGGACGTGGAAAAACCAATGGGGCGGACGTGCGTTTTACACCTCGCTGGGTCACCCGGACGATTTCCGTCTTGAGTCCTTCCAGCGGCTCGTCATCAACGCCATCCACTGGGCGCTCGGCCAGCCCGTGCCCGACAAGCTCGCCGGCAAAATGACCTTCAACGTCGAATACGGCCAGCACCGCGTGCCGGCCAAGAAGTGATTCCACTCAACGCTTGGCCGGCGTGCGAGCCTTTGTAGTCCTTGTCGTCGAACCAGACGTTGAAGCTCTTCGCCTTCTCGCTGACGAAGCGGAACTTGACCGACACCGCGAGGTCGCGTTCAGCCGGGAACCGCACGTTGTCCACCGCCGAGTGGTCCGAGTTCTCCGGCGTGATGCCGACGAGAACGCCGTCCTTGACGACGCTGCCGCTTTTGTAGTGACCCCAGCGCGGGCCGAAGCCGTTGCCGGAGAAGTCGTCTGCGAAGATGGCGCGGCTGTATAAAGCCGCGCGCAGGTCGTTGGCAACCGAAAATCTTGTGATTCGGGTTGCCAAGTTGTTGTCTTTCGTGCAACCCTTTTGACGATGCGAAGGCTTCTCCCCATCCTGCTCCCGTTGCTGCTGGTCGCCGCGCCAGATGGCGACTGCCAGGCGCCCAAGACGGCAACAGCCAGCGCGGCGGATTCGATGACGCCGGAGGAGCGCGAGTTGGCGGGCCAGCTCCCGCGCCTCGCGTTTGTGCGGCGGCGCGCCTACGGCTTGCGCGGCACCAACGGCACGATGTTTTCGCGCCGGACCGACCGCGGCTCAGCGATTCTCGTCTGGGACCCATCGCAACCCGGCGAGCCGCCCAACGTCATTCTCGAAACGGCCGACGGCTTCGTCTGGGACATCAGCCCGTCATGGGACGGCACAAAACTCGTGTTCAGTTACAAGGAAAAGAACGACGACCCGTTCCACGTCTGGGAGATCAACACCGACGGCACCGGCTTGCGACAGATCACACACGGCCCCTACCACGATTTCAATCCGGTCTATTATCCCGATGGCCGGATCGTGTTCTGCTCGTCGCGCGTCGAGTCGTACTCGGTTTGCCAGGACTACCTCGCTTCCGCGCTGTATATCTGCAACGCGGACGGCTCGAATCTCCGGCGGATTGATTTCACCACGCTTTGCACGAGCGCGCCGGCGGTGATGCCCAGCGGCGCGATTCTCTGCACGCGCTGGGAGTATCAGGACAAAAACATCTTCTCATGGCAGGGACTCTGGACGATTCACCCCGACGGACGCCAGCTCCAGCTTTACTTCGGCAACACGTTCACCATCCCAAACTCCCGTTACGGCGGCAAACCCGTCCCCGGCACTGACGACGTGTTGGTCACCATGGCGGCGCATCATCATCCGCCCATTGGCGACATCGCGCTCGTGAGCCGCACTCTTGGCCTTGAAAACACCAACGCGATGCGCAAGCTCACGTTTGAGACGCCGTACCAGATCACCCGCGGCCGGGACTGGCGCGACACCAATTGGAGACCCGGCGACAAGTTCTTCCCGCAAGCTGTCACGGACCCCTGGCCTGTTCGGGACGGCCTGTTTCTTGCCGCCGTCGGCAACGCCGCACGGCCCGGCGAAGGATTCCGGATTTGCCTGTTCCGCTACGATGGCACGCGCACCGTGGTGTTTGCCCGCGCCGGTGAAAACTTCTTTTCGCCGGTTACCCTCGCGTCGCGCGAACCGCCCCGCAACATCATTCGCACTGAAGCGCCGCAAGAACCCGGCGAAGGAACCTTTTTCGTTCAAGACGTTTACTACGGGCTGCTCGAACAAGGCGTCCAGCGCGGCCAGGTCAAATCACTCCGCGTCTGCCGCCAGCTTCCGAAGAAGTGGAACACCGAAGGCCCGCGCTTTCACGATCACTACCCGCTGGTCGGCTACGGCAGCTACTACGTGAAGGAGAACCTCGGCGAAGTTCCCGTTGACGACGATGGTTCCGCTTATTTTCGGGCGCCGTCCAACTGCGAACTCTATTTCATCGCGCTGGACAAAGACGGCAAGGAAATCCAGCGCATGGGTTCCGTCACCCAGATCACCACCGGCGAAAAGGTCTCCTGCGTCGGTTGTCACGATGACCGCCTCAAGGCGCCGCCGCCCACCATCAAGCCACCTCCGCGCCTCACGCGTCCTCCCGATGCAATCCGACCGCCGTCGGTTGGCGCCGGGCCGTTTGACTACGTCAAACACGTCCAACCCATTTGGGACCGCCATTGCATTCGCTGCCACAGCGGCCGCGCGCCGGCGGCCCGCCTCGATCTCAGCGGCGACAAGACCCGTTTCTTCAACATGTCCTACGACAATCTGATCGAACGCAACATGGTCGCCTACTATTACATCAACACCGGCCCCACCGGCGTTTTCCCCGCGCTCCAAAGCGGCTCGATGGTCAGCCGCCTGAGCACGCTCATCGAAACCAAACATAACGACGTTCATCTCACCGACGACGAACGCCGCCGGGTCTTTACGTGGATTGACTCCAACGTCCAGTACTACGCCACGTGGGACATGAGCCGCCCGTACACCACCGGCGGACGCGATCCGTGGCATTCCGTTCCCGGCAACCAGCGCGTCAAACCCCAACCCGAACCGTGGTTCGCCGAACTCAGTGCCGTCTTCGGACAACACTGCGCCGGTTGCCACGCCACTCCGCTCAACAACGCGATCAACCTCACCCGCCCCGAATTCAGCCGCCTGCTCAACGCCCATCTCGCCAAGCAAGCCGGCGGCCTCGAACTCGCCAAGCCGAAGAAGGAACAACTTCCGCCGCTCTTCAAGGACACCAACGATCCCGTTTATCAGTCCCTTCTCAAACCGCTCGTCCAAGGCGCTGCCGCGCTTCAAGTGCGTCCCCGCATGGACATGCCCGGCGGCGTGGCGGTCCCGCAGCAACGTGACTTTGGCAGGGTCTTTTGATAATCTCCGCGCCATGCAAAACTTTACTTTTCACAACCCGACCGAAATCCTTTTCGGAAAAGGCATGATCGCCGAGATCGCCGGGCGCGTCCCCGCCGATGCGCCGGTCCTTCTCGTTTATGGCGGCGGCTCCATCAAACGCAACGGCGTTTACGACCAGGTCCGCATCGCGCTCAAACACCATCGCGTCATCGAGTTCCCCGGCATCGAGCCAAATCCGCTCTACGAAACCTGTCTCAAGGCCGTCGCCATCGTCCAAGCCAAACAAGTCCACTTCATCCTCGCTGTCGGCGGCGGATCCGTCATTGACGCCGCGAAGTTCATTGCCGCCGCGGCCGTGTTCGACGGCAACAACCCGTGGGAAATCCTCCGCACTACCGGCGGTTGTGTCAAAGCCGCGTTACCGGTCGGCACTGTTCTCACGTTGCCCGCGACCGGCACGGAGGCCAACGGCAATTCCGTCATTTCCCGGCAAGCCACGCAGGAGAAACTTCATTTCACCTCCGCGCATTCCTTCCCCGTCTTCTCCGTGCTCGACCCGACCACGACCTTCACGCTCCCGAAAAAATACATCCGCAACGGCATCGTGGACGCCTTCGCCCACACGATGGAACAATACATGACCTGCCCCGCCGGCGCGCCCTTGCAGGACCGTCTCGCTGAGTCCATCCTGCACACGCTCGTCGAGGTCGGACCCGTCACGCTCGCCAAGCGGCGCCATTACGACGCGCGCGCCTCGTTCATGTGGAGCGCCACGCTCGCGTTGAACACGCTCATCAGTTGCGGCGTCCCGCAGGATTGGGCCACCCACATGATCGGCCACGAACTCACCGCGTTCTACGGCCTCGACCACGCCGAGACCCTCGCCATCATCATGCCCGGCGTCTGGCGATACAAACTCGCCGCCAAACAGAAGAAGCTGGAACAATACGGCCGCCGCGTCTGGGGCGTGAGGACCGCCGCTGCCGCCATCGCGAAGACCGAATCGTTTTTCCACAACCTCGGGATGCCGACCCGGCTCGGCGACTACAAGATCAACGCCGTTGAGGCCGCCGAGAAAGTCCGCGCCCGGTTCATCGCGCGCGGCGTCGCCTTCGGCGAGCACGCTGACATTGACGGCAACGCCGCCGCCGCCATCATCCGTTCCCGCGCCTGAGACATCGTCTCGACAAGCAGCTTATGTGATGTTAGAAAAAGCGATGACGACATGGACCTGACCTACCTGCTCAAGAGTTGCAAGCTGTTCAGCGAACTCGACGCGCGCGAACTGGACGCCATCCAGCCAATTGCCCTTCGCAAGGATTTTCGCAAGGGCCAGGTCATTTTCACCGAAGGCGATCCTTCACGCGGTTTCTACGTCGTCGCCTCCGGCGCCGTCAAAATCTTCCGCGTCGCCCCCGACGGTCGGGAGCGCGTGCTGCACGTCGTCGAGGCCGGCGAGACGTTTGCCGAGGCGGCATTGTTCATGGACGATTACCCGGCCACCGCCGAGGCGCTCAGCGCCGCGACAGTCATCTTTGTTGAGAAAAACAGTTTCAAACAATTGCTGGCCCGCAACCCGAAACTCAGCTTCAAGATCATGGGCACGCTGGTGCGCTGGCTTACCGTGATGCGCAACGCGCTGACCGATCTCACGTTGAAAGATGTGCCGGCCCGTTTTGCCGGCTATGTGCTCAGCCTGTCTGCCGCGCCCGGCCAGCCCATCCGGATGTCCGTCAGCAAAACCACCATCGCCCAAGTGATCGGCACCACCAAGGAGACGTTGTCGCGCCTCCTGGCACGCCTCGCCCGCACCCGCGTCCTCACGTACCGCGGCAACCAACTCCGCGTGCTCAACCGCGTACGCTTGGAGAAAATCGCCAGCAGCGAAGAAAGGATATAAACCACCATGAGATTTGCCTGCCCCTACTGCAATCAACACATCGAAGCCGACGACGACATGGCGGGAGAGACCATCCACTGTCCGTTCTGCCAGCGTCAGATCACCATTCCCGCGCAGTCCACATTGCCCCCCAAAATGCCAACACCCGAACCAGCCCCTCCCGGCGCCGTGCCGCCCATCATCGCCAGTTGAGTGCGGTTTGGATGCCGGCGTTGCCGACGGCGGCGACGCGGTGTAGAATAACGCCGAGAATGAAACCAAGCCGTCGCATCATCGTGGCCGTCATGGCGGGAATGTTGTCGGTGACCGCCTGCCGGCCCACAGCACAACAGGAGACATCCGCCATGCCGACAAAAAATCCCCCGCAAGTCCGCGAGGCCGCTGTCGCCGGCCTGTTCTATCCGGGCAACGCCAAGGAACTCAACGGCATGATTGACCATTACCTCGCCCATGCGCGCCCCGAAGCCGTCGGCGACCTCAAAGCCCTCATCTGTCCGCACGCCGGTTACCAGTTCTCCGGGCTGACTGCCGCGTTCGGTTTCAAGCTCCTCGGCGGGCGCGACATCAAGACGGTGTTCCTGCTCGCGCCAAGCCATTACGCGGCGTTCCGCGGCGCGTACATCACCGAGGCCGATGTCTATCGCACGCCGCTCGGCGACGTGCCGGTCTCACCGAAAGCCGTTGCGCTGGCCAGCCTGCCGCCATTCACCCGCACGATGCAGGGATACGTCCAGCGCCCGCAATGGTGGTCGCAATCACCCGCCAAGGCGCCGCCGCAAGGCGCGGACAAACCGGACACGTGGGAACACTCCGGCGAGGTCATGGTGCCGTTCCTGCAGAAAGTGCTCAAGAACTTCGAGTTGGTGCCGGTGGTGTTCGGCGACGTGAACCCGGCGGACGTCGCGAAGGTGTTGGCCGACAAGCTCGACGCACAAAGCGTCATCGTGGCCAGCACCGACCTCAGCCATTATCATCCGTACGACAAGGCGCGCACGATGGACGCCGATTGCATCCAGCGCATCCTCAATCTGGAAACCAGCCTCAGCCCTGAAGCCGCCTGCGGCGCCGGGCCGATCCTCACCGTCGTTCATCTCGCCAAACAGAAAGGCTGGAAACCGAAATTGCTCGATTACCGCAACAGCGGCGACACCAGCGGCAACAAATCCGGCGGCGTGGTCGGCTACGCGTCCATCGCCTTTTTTGCCGCGCAGGACGAACGGTTCAACCGCGACGAACGGAAACAACTCACCGGCCTCGCCCGCCAGACGCTCTCCGAAGTCGTCACCACCGGCCAGTTCCCGAAGGTGGACGAGAAACAGTTCCCGAAAAAGTTCCTCGAAAACTCCGGCTGTTTTGTCACGCTGACCAAACGCGGCCAGCTCCGCGGTTGCATCGGCCACATCATCGCGCAGGAACCGCTCTACAAGGCCGTCATGGACAACGCCAAGAGCGCCGCGCTCAGCGACCACCGGTTCCCGCGGGTGACCGCCGCCGAATTGAAGGAGATCGAAATCGAAGTCAGCGTGTTGACCGCGCCAGTGCCGCTCGCGTTCAGTTCGCCCGACGACCTGCTGGCGAAACTCCGGCCCCACAAGGACGGCGTGATATTGCAGGTTCAGGGACGGGGTTCGACGTATCTGCCGCAGGTCTGGGCGCAGTTGCCCGACAAGGTGATGTTCCTGAACACGCTCGCCGAGAAAGCCGGTTGTCCCGCCGACGCCTGGCGCCAGCCCGGCGCGCAAGTGTTCATCTACCACGTCGAAGCCTTCCACGAATCCGAACATTGACCCCGGCAGTCACGTCCGGAAGGGTGCGTTTGTAGTAACGCACGCAGTCCCGCGCCGTTCCGGGACGGAGTGCGGACCGTCTGGATAAAGCGATCCCTCGCAACGCCACTCCGCTGCGCTGCGTGGCTCACTACGAACTGCCCTTTGAATGTGAGCATTGGTTTTGACTTCCAAGGTTTTTCTTGCGCGGGCGCACGACAGGCCGCTAGAATGTTCGCGTGAGAACGCCACCACTCTCCCGCCGGGATTTTCTGAAGCGGTCGTTTGCGGTTTCCGCTGCGGCGATGATTGCGCCACGCGCGCATTGCTTCGGAGTCAAACGCTCAACGAAGGGATACGACGTCAAAGAGATTCGCGTGCCGGTCCCGCAGGCCAACGCGGTCACGGCAATGGTGCTGGGCGATGATGGCCTTGTCTATTGTGGGCTGACCGGCAAGCGGCGCGTGTTGGTGGCGCTCGATCCGCGCGATGATTCGCTCCGGGACCTCGGCGATGTCTATCCGGATGATCCGAAGACGCAGGGGATTCTCGACAAGATTCACAACGCGCTGGTGAAAGCGCCTGACGGCAGCCTCTACATTGGGCAGGGGCTGAACATCTCGGACGCATATCCGAGGGATTTTCACAGTCACGGCTACGAGGGCGGTCGCCTGTTCCGGTATCAGCCCGGCACTGGCCGGTTCACCGACCTCGGCCCGCAGGTCCGCGGCGAGGCCGTTCAGGGAATGGTGATGGACACGCGCGGCCGTTATATCGCGGGCTACACGATTCCCGGCAACCGGTTTTTTGTCCACGACCTCGCCACGCACGCGGTGACCGACTACGGCCGCATTTCCCAGATGGCGCATCACAACATGGTTTGCGATGCCAACGGCGTGACGTGGGGCTGCTGGAACTGCGCGCTCGCGCCGGAATCCGCGCCGGTGCGCACCGACGGCTGTTACCTGATGCGCTACGAGCACGAGCGACGGTCGTTCGAGCGCACGGCCATCGAGGTGCCGACCGAGCCGTATCGCGCCGTGTCGCCCGCGAAAAACAAATCGTGGAACAACGGGTTCGACTCGGCTTGTTGCGCGCGTGACGGAACGGTTTACTTCGGCACATCGCTGCCGGCCAACCTCTGCCGCATGAAACCGGGCGCCGGCAAAGTGGAACTGCTCGGCCAGCCAGTGCGCACCTCGCGCATCCCGGCGCTCGCGGAAGGCCCCGATGGCCGCATCATCGGCTTTGGCGGTTTCCCGCAGATGCAGTTGTTCATCCATGACCCGGTGAAACGTTCGCTCGACAACCACGGCGTCGTGCTGCCGCACTACAAGCTCTGCATTTTCCACGCAATCGCCGTGTTGCCCGATGGCCGGATCTACACCGGCGAAACCGACAGCGGCCGGGCAAACATCTATTGCCTGACGCCCCGCACAACCTGACATTGACATGAGTACATCACTTCCTCTCAGTCGTCGTGAGTTTCTGGTTGTTTCCTCCATGGCCGCCGGCGCGCTTGCGCTCGGTTGCGGTCTCCGTCGAACTCGCAAGTGGGTTGGCGCGGTGCCGGATTGGATCGCGCCGGGCAAGCTGCGCTGGGTCTGGGCGTTGTGGGAGCCGATTGACCTGTACGCGCGCGGCGGCTACGGGGCGGGGATCGGCGACGGGCGCGTCACGGGCCATTGGGTGCGCCGGTGGTACGAGCGAATGCACAGCGACGAGATTCTCGACAAGCTCGCTGATGCCGGGGTCAATTGCGTCTCGACGCATTTTTACAAAGGCTTCGGCCTGAAAGCCGAGGATGGCGAGATGAAGCGCGCCGCGGACTTCACGAAGCGCGCCCACGCGCGCGGCATCCGGGTGCTCGGCTATCACCAGTTCAGCACGGTCATCTACGAGACGATGCGCGACGAGGAACCGAGGCTGGCGGATTGGATCCAACGCGCTCCCGACGGCAGCAAACGCACTTACGGCAGCGCCGCATGGCGATGGATGGCCTGCCCGATCCACGACGATTTCATTGATTATCTCCAGCGCGTGATGAAACGCTGCCTGTTGGAAGCCGACATGGACGGCGTCGAGTTTGACGGCACCAGCTACGAGTGCCACTGCGACAGTTGCCAGATGGCGTTCGGCCGTTATCTCGCCGAACACAACCCGAACCCGCGCGAGCGGTTCGGCCTGCCGCACTTCAAGCATGTCCGGATTCCGGTGCAATGGAACGCCAAGGACCCGGTCTGGCAGGAGTGGATCCGGTTTCGCATAGACCTGATGGGCCGGCGGCTGCGTGAGTTGCGCCAGCTCACCCACCGCACCAAACCCGGCGCGGCGCTGGTCACCTATGAGGATTGCCCGGCGCTGTGGCGCCGGAACCGCACCCGGTTGTTGCCGGACAACGGCGATTATCTCGACCTCGCTGTTGCCGAGAGCCACGACATGCCGCAGGTGCTCGACCGCGAACTCGTGACGAAGGTGCGTCACTTAAAGGAAGCCAACGCCATCGGGCGCATCGCGCTCTCGACCGACTGGCTCCGCACCGACAAGGGCAGCATCACGTTGCCGAGCGAACCGAAACCCGTCGAACTCGACATGGCCGAGTGCCTCGCGTGCGGTGGTCACATGTTGACGGCAACGTGGGCACTGCGTTCCGGTGACAAACGCGACGGCTCGGCGTTCTTCGAGCAACCGGCGTTTCACGAAGCGATGAAGCGTTACATGGGATTCAACCGCGCCCACGAATCGCTCTACACCGGCTCGAAACCTTGCGCCAACGTCTGGGTCTATCACTCGACTTGGTCGCTGGCGTTCGATCATCGCACCGCCTACAACAGCGTCTTGGGCTTCGAGCAGGCGTTGCTGGGACGCATCGCCTACCAAGTCGCCAAGGAACCCTACCTTGTCCAGCTTGGCCCGCGCGATGTGCTGATTGTCGCCGCCCAAACCTGCCTCAGCGACCGCGAATGTGAAGCGATTCGCGCCGCTGCGGCCTCCGGGTGCGGCGTCATCATCACCGGCGACAGCGGCGAGTGCGATGAGAATTTCCGTCAGCGCGAGCGCTCGCCGCTGCCCGACCTCGCCTCGAAACCCAATGTCCGTTACTTCGAGAAATGTCCGGGCCGCATCTCGCAACCTTCCGGCGAAGGCGAGCGCGGTCTGCGTGCCGCGATGCCGGCCCGCACGCCGGAGATTCTCAAGGCCGTGCGCGAACTGGCAAAGGAAGGTGTCGCCGCCGAGTTGGAAGGCGGCCACCCGAAACAACCGCTGACGTTCGTGGACATTTACCGCGTGACGGACGCGCACGTGGCGCACGTGGTCTATTACGGCGACGGCGAACCGAAAGATTTCCGGCTGCGCGTCGCCAAATGGCTGGCACAAGGCAAACCGCAATTGTACTCGCCGCATCTTGCCGCGCCCGTGGCGTTGCAGCCCGCCGAAGACGGCTGGTTGACGTTGCCCGCGTTTGGGCGGTATTGTGCGGTGAAAGTGTGACAACCATGATACGTCCTGAAGAATTGGTGGGGGCCGAGTGGGCCGAGTGGTATCGGCTCAGTCCCCTGCAACGCTGGTTGGAGAGCGAGAAACTCTGGCAAACTTACCTGGCGCTGGGAGGCGACCTTGATCCCGAACCCGATACGCAAAGTCCTTTCTTCGATGCGCACACAGCGCGCCCGCGCCCTGCTCATGGGCGGACAGGCGTGCGTGTTCTACGGCGCAGCCGAGTTTAGCCGCGACACCGATTTTGCCATTCTCGCCGACGCGGCCAATCTGGCTCGGCTAAAGAAGGCACTCGATGAACTGGAAGCCGAAGTAATTGCCGTTCCACCCTTCGAGTTGAAATACCTTCGCAAAGGGCATGCCATTCATTTCCGTTGCCGGCATCCGGACGCCCCACGGCTGCGCGTGGACGTGATGTCGAAGATGCGCGGCGTCGCGCCGTTTGCCCGGCTCTGGCAACGCCGCACCACGATCAAACTCGCGGATGGCACTGTCTGTGATCTGCTTTCGCTGACGGACCTCGTGCAAGCCAAGAAAACCCAGCGCGACAAGGACTGGCCAATGCTGCGGCGTCTGGTCGAAGCTCATTGGTTTCAGAACCAAACGCATCGGACGCCAACTCAGGTCCGATTCTGGTTCCGCGAATTGCGCACGCCCCAACTGCTCATTGAACTGGCCGGACGTTGTCCCGCGGCTTGCCGTCGCGCAGCCAAGCAACGCTCGCTGCTGCGTCATGCGTTGGCCGGTGCAGTCGCCAAATTGGAACGCGCGCTCGCCGCCGAGGAAGCCGCCGAACGCGCGCGTGATCGGCGTTACTGGCTACCGCTACGACGTGAACTGGAACAACTCCGTCACGCCACTTCCGGATGCCGCCACGGTTTGCGGTAGGCGCGGCGCAGCCGATCGGTGGCCACAAGGTCGTTCACGACCATTCGCCGTCGCGGGTCATAGACCAACGGGCGGCCTAGCTCCATCGAGACATTGGCAAGAATGCAACTCGCTGTCGAAATGTGCCCATCTTCGATATCCGCAACGGGCCGGCTGCGGCGTTCGATCGCTGCGAGGAAATCCAGCATGTGCCGGCGCGTGGCCGGTGCGGCGTTCAATTCAATGCGTTTTTCGGTGACGTCTTCCGGGTATTTCTCGCGCTCGAAGAGGCACTCGAAATGAATCGGTTTGGCGGGATTGTTCTTGCCGGCCGGGATAAAATCCGCGCGCATCGTGCTGGCTTTCAGCGTTCCTTTGTCGCCGTAAATAAACAGCGCCCACGGATACTCCGGGTCCACCGGGCCACCCCATGTGCGGTGTTGCCAGACGCAGTTGAACTTCTCGTACTCGAAGATGGCCGTTTGCGTGTCGGCGATGTTCGATTTGCCTTCCTTCTGCACGAGGATACCGCCGGTCGCGCTGATCCGTTTCGGCCAGCCGAGGCCGAGCATCCATCGGACCGTGTCGAACATGTGCACGCACATGTCGCCGGTGATGCCGTTGCCGTATTCCATGAACGTGCGCCACCAGCGGATGTGCGGCAGGCCGTCGTACGGCCGCAACGGCGCCGGCCCGGTCCACATCTCGTAATCGAGAAAGTCCGGCACCGGCTCAACCGGCGGATTGCCGTTGGCGCGCATCGGGAAATAACAGCACATCTCGACGTGGCCAACCGTGCCGAGCAACCCGGCCTCGACGACGCGTTTCTTCACGTCAATCAAGTGCGGCGTGCTCTTGCGCTGCGTGCCGACCTGCACGACGCGTCCGCGCTTGCGCGCCGCGGCCACCATCGCCTCGCCTTCGAGCACGTCCACGCTGATTGGTTTCTGCACATAGACATCCGCGCCGGCCTCGACGGCGGCGATCGTCTGCAACGCGTGCCAATGGTCGGGCGTTCCGATGATAACGATCTCCGGTTTCTCCTTGAGCAAATCGCGGTAGTCGCGGAACGTGCGCGGCGTTTTGTTCGTCCGTTGCTGGGCGATCTCGACCGCGCCGGCGAGCAGTTGCTTGTCCACGTCGCAGATGCCGACGATCTCGATGGGCGCGACCTGCGCGAGCCGCCACAAATCGCTTTTGCCGTACCAGCCCGCGCCGATGAGTCCAACGCGGCGCGGTTTCTTGTTGACGATGTCGAGTCCGTGGGCACCGAGCGCAGCAAAGGCGAAAGATGCAGCGGAGGTTTGAAGAAAACGCCGGCGGGAAATCATGAAGCTCATAATGGAAAACATCTACGACACTCGCCATTCACAGGCAAGGTCATTTCAAGCAGTCTTGTTCCGTTCTTGCCGGTGGCGGCGCGGTTGCGGTATGGATGTCCCCGCCATGGCTGCGACCTCAAACGGATTGAACATCGGCGACCGCCGGCTCGTGTGGTTGTCGGTGTTCGCGCTCGGCATCGGCGCGGTCGTCACCCAACTCGCGCTGTTGCGCGAGATGTTGTCGGTGTTCGACGGCAACGAGATGGTGCTCGGCGTCCTGCTCGGCAACTGGCTGTTGCTGTCCGGCGCCGGCGCGTGGCTGGGCCGGGCTGCGCGCGCGCCGAAGCAACCGTTGCGACTGCTGCCGCCCGCGCAACTGCTCATCGCCGTGCTGCCGCTGTTGCAGGTCGTCGCGCTGCGCACGCTTCGCGATGTCGTGTTCATCCGCGGCGCCATGATCAACGCCGGCGAAACGGTGTTGGCCAGCCTCGTCGTGCTCGCCCCGTTTTGCATCGTCTCCGGGTTCATGCTCACGCTGGCGTGTTCCATCCTCACCCGGCGAGACGAGGACGACGATCCCGTCGCCAGAGTCTTGCCCGATAAAACACCGTACCGGGAGGAAGTGTTGGAGATCGGGCGCGTCTATGTCGCCGACAGTCTCGGCTCGATTCTTGGCGGACTGCTGTTCAGTTTCGGGCTGGTGTGGGTGCTCGATCATTTCGGCGCGCTCTGCGTGCCGGCGGCGCTGAATCTCGCGTTGGCCGCCGTGATGGCGTGGCGCTGGCAGGCGCGGAAACTCGCGTTCGTCGCGCTCGCGTTGCTGGCGGCGCTGGCGTTCTCGTGGCGGATGGATGCGTGGACGACGCAGCTTCACCACGAACCGGCGCAGGTCTTGTTCCGGGCCAACTCGCCTTACGGGCGGCTGGTCGTCACCGAATCGGCGCGCCAGTTCAACTTCATCCAGAACGGCGTCCCGTTGTTCTCGACCCACAACACCGAGCAGGTCGAGGAGACCGTCCACTACGCGATGGCGCAACGGCCCGAGGCCCGTCGCGTGCTGCTCATCGGCGGCGGCGTCACCGGCACGGCGCGCGAGGCCCTCCAGTACGACACCGTCGAGCAGGTCACCTACGTCGAGTTGGACCCGTTGATCGTGACGGCGGCCCGGCAATTCCTGCCGAAGTCGCTCGACGACCCGCGCATCCGCGTCGTCAACACCGATGGACGGCTCTTTGTCCGCCAGACCGAAGAACGGTTCGACGTGGCGATTGTGGACGTGCCGGAGCCGTCCACGATGCAATTGAACCGGTTTTACACGGCCGAGTTCTACGCCGAACTCAAGCGGATTCTGCGCGACGGCGGCGTGGTGTCGTTCGCGCTGGGACGCTACGAGAATTTCGTCAGCGCCGAACTGGCGCGCCTGCTCGGCTCGGCGCAACAGACGCTGCGCCAATCGTTCCGCCATACGCTGCTGTTGCCCGGCGGGCGCGTGTTCGTGCTCGCGTCCGACGGCGAATTGACCGCCGACGTTGCCGCCCGGATCGCGGCGCGCGGCGTGCCGGTCCGCCTGATGTCGCGCAACTACCTCGACGCGATGCTGACGCCCGACCGGCTCGCGGCGCTGCAGCAGGGCATCAACCAGAAAACCACGGTCAACGAGGATTTCAGCCCCGCGCTCTACTACTATCATCTCCGCTACTGGCTCAGCCGCGACCCGCGCGGCACCGGATTGCTCATCGGCCTGTTGTTGACGGCAGTATTGGTGTGTCCATTCCTGCTGCGCGGCGGGGCCTTCGTCGTGTTCTCCGGCGGGTTTGCCGCGTCGGCGCTGGAGGTGATCTTGCTGTTTGGGTTCCAGATTCTGTGCGGCTCGCTCTATCATCAGGCCGGCATTGTCGTGACGGTGTTCATGGCGGGACTGGCCTCCGGCGCGTGGCTGGCCAATCGCCCGAAAAAGCTTTCCCGGCGGCTCTCGCTCAGCGTGCTCGCGGCGGCGCTCGGTTTGTTCGCCGTGTTGTTGCCGCCGGCGCTGGCGCAACTGAGCGCGATGAGTTTCGACGCCGTGCGCGCTGCGGTGCCAGCGCTGACGTTTGGCCTGGCGATGCTGGTCGGCATGGAGTTCCCCGTCGCCGGCCAGTTGGAACGGAGCGAGCCGACGACGACCGCGGCGGTGTTGTACACGGCGGATTTCGCCGGTGCGGCGCTCGGCGCATTGCTGGCGAGCACGGTGTTGGTCCCGCTGCTCGGCGTCGCGGCGACCTGCTGGTTGACCGGCGGCCTGAACCTCGCCGCGGCGGGCTTGATCTGGCTTCGCAGGAAACACCGATGAAACACTCCCGTCTTTACATCGCCATGAAAACGCTTCGCGTCGCGGGCTGGTGCCTGCTGGTGTTGCTGCTGGGATTCCTGGCGAGCGGCTACGCGATGACGGGCCGGCTTCACGTGGGGCGGCTGTTGACGGCGCAAGAAGGCAAGAACTGGCATTTGCTGCTGCACGCGCCCTTGATCGTGGTGGCGGTTGCGCACATCGTGCCGGCAGCGTACTTTGCCTGGCTCCGATGGTTCAAGAAACGAAAACGCCGTTGATCAATGCGCGCCTGACGCGCCGCGAGGCGATCGCCTGCGGTGTCGCCGGCGTCGCGGTCGTCGCCGGCGCCGGGGCGTGGTTGCGCGGTTTGTTCTCGAAAGGCGGCGACATCGGCAGCGTTTTCCGGGGCGATGCGCCGAAAGGCGACCTCTGGGAACTCTGGAAACAACGTGGCTGGGTCAAGGAAGGCCAGCATTACATGAAGCTTGGCCGCAACGTCCAGTGCACCATCTGCCCGAACAACTGCCTCTTGGAGCCTGACGACCGCAGCCATTGCCGGAACAAGATCAACAAGGACGGCACCCTCTACACGCTCGCCTACGGCAACCCGTGCTCGATGCACATTGATCCCATCGAGAAAAAACCGCTCTACCATTTTTATCCCGGCAGCCGGTCGTTCTCGCTGGCCACCGCTGGTTGCGTCCTGCGCTGCCTCAACTGCCAGAACTGGGACATCTCACAACGCAAACCCGAAGAGACCAAGGACCCGCGCGGCCCCGAACTCCGGCTCCGTCCGCCGCTTCCGGCGGGCCTGCGTCCCGAAGACATGGCGCGGCTCAGTTTGTTCCCCGATGATCTCGCCGCTGTCGCCAAGGCGACCGGTTGCCTCTCGATTTCGTACACGTACACCGAGCCGATTGCGTACTACGAGTACACCTACGATTCCTGCAAGGCCGCCCGCGCCGCCGGCGTCAAGAACGTGCTGGTGACCGGCGCGTCCATCGAGGAACGACCGCTGCGCGACCTCGCCCAGCATGTGGACGGCGCGCACGTGGACCTCAAGGGATTCGACGACGAAATCTACCGCAAACTCAACTCCGGCAAACTCCAGACCATTCTCAACACCATCACGACCCTGAAAAAAATGGGCATCTGGGTCGAGATCATCAACCTCATCGTTCCCACCTACACCGACGACGTCGCCGTCATCCGTCGAATGTGCGACTGGCTCGCCAAACACGCCGGGCCGGACATGCCGCTGCATTTTTCCCGGTTCCATCCGCAACACAAACTCACGCACCTGCCGCCGACGCCTGTTGAGATTCTGCTCCAAGCGCAGGCCGCCGCGCGCGCCGCCGGGCTGCGGTACGTGTACGTGGGCAACATCGCCGGGCTGCGCGATTCGGGCACCACCTTTTGTCCCGGTTGCCGGCAACCGGTGATTGAGCGAGATGTGTTTGCCGTCACCGCCAATCGTCTCGTCGCCGGCAAATGTCCCGCCTGCCAGACCAAGATCGCCGGCGTCTGGAGTTGACGCCGTTCCCGTAACCCCATTCGCACACGCCGCAGGCGCGTCAGGTGTTGTGTAATAGCTGTTACACAACACCCGACGACAAGAGACGGCTGTTGATCGCGTTTGAAGCTAGAACAATTCGCCGGGACGCGGGGTGGCGACGCCGAGTTTTTTGTAGGTCAACTCGGTGGGGACGCGGCCTTGCGGGGTGCGCTTGAGATAGCCTTCCATGATCAGGAACGGCTCATACACTTCCTCGATGGTGTCCGGTTCCTCGCCAACGGCCACGGCGAGCGAGTTCACGCCCACCGGTTTACCGCCGAACTTGTGGACGAGCGTTTCGAGAATTCGTTTGTCCATCTCGTCGAGGCCGTGCTCGTCAATCTCCAGCATCGCCAGCGCCTTGTCAGCGATGTCGGCGGTGATGGTCGCCGAGTTCGCTTTCACCTGCGCGTAATCACGGCAACGTTTGAGGAGATTATTGGCGATGCGCGGCGTGCCCCGGCTGCGTCTCGCGATCTCCATCGCCCCAGTGGGCGCGATGTCAACGTTCAGGATCCGGGCGGCACGGGTGATGATGCGAGCGAGGTCGTCGGCGTTGTAGTAATCGAGCCGCTCGGTCAACCCGAACCGCGAGCGCATCGGCGAGGTGAGCAGGCCGCTGCGCGTCGTCGCGCCGACGAGCGTGAACCGGGGCAATTGCAGTTTCACGCTGCGCGCGTTCGGTCCCTGGTCAATCACGATGTCCAACCGGAAATCCTCCATCGCCGGGTACAGGTATTCCTCGACGGTTTTCTGGAGCCGGTGAACTTCGTCAATGAAGAGCACGTCGCCCGCCTCCAGTTTGGTGAGCAGCCCGGCGAGGTCGCCGGCTTTTTCGATGACAGGGCCGCTGGTGACGATGACGTTGGCGCCCATCGCTTTCGCGAGGATGTGGGCGAGCGTGGTCTTGCCGAGGCCGGGCGGGCCGCTGAGCAGAATGTGGTCGAGCGATTCTTTGCGGAGCTTGGCGGCCTCGACGGCGAGTTCGAGGCGCTCCTTGACCTTCGCTTGCCCGGCGAAATCGGCGAACGCGCTCGGGCGCAACGAAACGTCCAGCGTCTTGTCGTGAATCGTCTGGGTAACAAACCGTTCGGGCATGGCGGGCAGCTTATTCGCCGGTGATTTTTTTCACAAGGTCAAAGAAGGCGCGCTTGCGGTCGGTGTTGAGGCCCCAGTTGACCGGCGGGCATTGATAGCCGTCGCAGTAATTGCTCGCGCCGGGGTCGAAGTAGCCCCACGAGGAGTACTCGCTGACGGCGGCGAGGAAATTGTTTTGCGGCTGGTCGAAATCGAAGTGGTCGTCCTCGTTGAACAGGATCGGCATCGGCCGGTAGCCGGGGACTTGGCGGGCTTGGCGGACCATCTCGGCGATGCGCGCCGGATTCTTGACGCCGTTACCGTGCATCAGGAGGAAGTCGGAGGCGCGCACGACGTTCTCCCTCGGCACGGCGCCGCCGCCGTAGCTGGTGCCGGCGAGCAGGCCGCGGCGTTTGACGCGCGCGATGAGTTCGTGGACGCGGTCGGGTTTGAGGACGGCGTGGTCGTAGGCGCGGACGTCGCACTCGTTGTTGACTTCGACGAGCAGGTTTCGGTAACCGCGTTTCAGGATCCACTCGGTGGCATTGTCAACGCCGCGCACGACGGCGGCTTCATCGCGAAGGCGCTGGTCCTGGCCAAAGTAGAAGAAGCCGAGGATGACAACCATGCCGAGTTCGTCGGCGCGGTCGAGGATTTTCGCGGCGCGCGACATGAATTCGGGGCGGAGGTCGCCGGTTTCGGTGAAGGCGGAGTTGTGCCACGGCTGGGACTTGGAGTAACCCTGCGGACTGCCGCCTTGGAGGTTGAGGGTGAACGCGAGCAGGCCATGACGCCGCCACTCCGGCATGGCGGCGATGAACTCGCGCGTGTTGCGATCGGCGTCCCAACGGCCGGTGTCGGGATAGTTCCAGCGAGGGCGGGTGTCGGGGTTGAGATCGTCGAAGATGCCCTGCACCATCCTCGAGTTGAAGAGCAATCCCTGAATCCGCTGGCCTTTCCACGTGCGCCCTTCGTAAGTCGGCCGGCCATTGATCTGGAACTGGTCGTTGGTGATGGTGACGTGGGTGCAGACCAACAACAGCGCTGAGAAGGCGGCAATCATGCGAGGAGGTGGAGTTGTTTCTGGCGGAGGAACCAGCGGAGTTCGCCGCGACCGGGACGCAGTTCGGCGAGTTCGACGCAGGCGACGCTGCCTTTGCCCATCGAAAGCGCGCCGGGATTGTTGGAGCCGAGCAGCCCGGCCAGATGATCGGCGAAACTCGGCATGTGGCCGACAAGCACGATCTCGCGGAACGGCGCAAATGTTTTCACAATGCGAATGACATGAACGAGCGAGTGGCCGTTGCCGAGTTCATCGAAAATCGCGACTTCGTTCGCGAGCTTCAGTTCGGCGGCGATGATCCCGGCGGTTTGCCGGGCGCGCAACAGCGGGCTGCTGAGAATCTGGTCGGGCTTCGCGCCCAGTCTGGCCAGCGCAGCGCCGGCGATGCGGGATTCCTGGCGGCCCTCTTTCGTCAACTCGCGCTCGGCATCGCTCGGTGCGATGTCAGACGCGGTGGCATGACGAACAAGGTAGAGTTTCATATTAAAGCGTCTTTTCTTCGGGGGGCTTGCCAAGTTCCAGCAGGCGGACATCTTCCAAGTCCACTACCCGTCCCGCGGCGCGCTTGGAGGCGATCAGGTCTTCCCGACAAGCCACATGGAAAGTTTGCTCTTCGTAACACATCGTTTCGCGCCGCTGCCAAGCGTCGGCGAACTTCAGGCCGGGTGTGCGTGTCTGCACGTCAATACGCACCCGGTCGCGGAACACGGTGATTTCGTTGGCAAGGACATCGGCGGCATCCGTCAGCGCGGCGGTGCCCAAACCGGCGGCGAGAAGGGCTTTCAACAAGCGTTGTGCGTTGTCCGTAGTCGCCTCGATCAACAAGTCGAGATCGAAGGTGGCGCGCGGCACGCCGTGGAGCACGGCGGCGATTCCGCCAATCACCACATACCGCACGTCATGCTGCTGTAAGGACGCGAACACGTCCTTTAATCGGTTGATCATGGCGGGCGTCGGCGAGTTGAGGGTTGACGGCCAAAGCCAAGTCCACGAACGAACACAGCAATTCGATCCGCTCCGGCAAGCTCAGCGACTGGAACCAGCGCGCCTTCGCTTCCAAGCTCTCTTCGCTGCGATCATGTGAAACTGTGGCTGTCACGAGGACAGAATACCAAATGCCGCTTTCGTTCGCAATGCGCCAATCATAGGAATTCGCGCGGGTCGGTGATCTTTCCAGTCAATGCGCTCGCGGCGACGGTCATCGGCGACGCGAGGAACACTTGCGAGTCCGGATGCCCCATGCGGCCGGGGAAGTTGCGGTTGGTGGCGCTGATGCACTTCTGCGGTTTGTCCATCCGGCCAAACGTGTCGGACGGTCCGCCGAGACAGGCGGCGCAACCGGGGTTCTCGGTCATCTGGACGCCGGCGGCGACGAGCATTTGCCAGACACCGCTGGCTTGCAACTCGTGAAGGACTTCCGGCGTGGCTGGAACGCCAAAAACGGGAATCTTCACTTGGCGGCCCCGAACCACCTCGGCGAACGCAACGAAGTCGCTGGTCTTGCCGCCGGTGCAGGAGCCGATGTAGGCGCGGTCGAGCGCGATGTCGCCGCATTGTTTGGCGAGCTTGCGGTTGCCGGGGTTCGGATGGCAGGCGACGGTCGGTTCGAGCGCGGCGAGGTCGAAGAGTTTATCGTAAACGAACTGCTGCTGTTTGTCGCAAAAGGCAGGGTCGTACGATTTGTTGGTGCGGGCGTTGACGTAGGCGAAAGTTTGGTCGTCGGGTTCGAAGATGCCGTTCTTGCCGCCGGCTTCGATGGCCATGTTGGCGATGGTCATGCGGTCGTCCATGCTGAGCGAGTGCGCGCCGGGACCCTCGAATTGCATGGCGCGGTACGTCGCGCCGTCAAACCCGATCGCGCCGATGACGTGAAGAATGACGTCCTTGGCCATGACGCCTTTCTGAAGCTGGCCTTCGAGCCAGAAGCGCATGGTTTCGGGAACCTTGAGGAGAAGTTTGCCGGTGCCGAAGACGAACCCGGCGTCGGTGTTGCCGATGCCGGTGGCGAATTCGCCGAACGCGCCGGCCATGCAGGTATGGCTGTCGGTGCCGAGGAGGACTTCGCCGGGCCGCGTGTGGCCGTGTGCAGCGAGCGCGGTGTGGCAGACGCCGGCGTAACGGGCGCCGTACTGGCGTTGGTAGTTGCCCTTGACGGGATCGAATACCCATCGTCCATTGGGGTCGTCAATGACATCGTAAAAGTGTTTGATGCCCTGGTCGCGGACGAATTCGCGGAGGATGTCCACGTTGCGGTTGCACTTCTGGTCGGCGGTGAAGATGTAGTGGTCGGGGATGATGACGATCTTTTCGGGGTCCCAGACCTTGGCGTGTTTGCCGAACTCGCGGTGGAACACGCCGATGGTGCCGGGGCCGCAGACGTCGTGGGTCATGAGAACGTCCACGTTGGCCCAGACGTTGTCGCCGGGTTGGACGGATTGTTTGCCTGCGGCGCGGGCGAGTATTTTTTCAGTCAATGTCATGGCGGGAAACCTTACGCAAGGCGGACGCAACTCGCAACTGGAAACTCGGCGGGTGATCGTGTAGAAAAAGCCCATGGCCGAACATTGGTTGTTGTTGCGCTCGCCGACTGCCGATCCCGCCTGTAACATGGCGATCGACGAGGCGCTGCTGCGCACCGCCGGCGCGCGCTCGCGGCCGGTGTTGCGCATTTACTCCTGGAGCGAACCGGCCGTCACGTTCGGTTATTTCCAGAAATTTCCCGCTCATCTCGCTTCACAGTACACCGTCATCCGTCGCCCCACCGGTGGCGGCATCGTCTATCACACGGCCGACACCACCTACACGGTTGTTGTACCACCGGGCCACGCGCTGCACACGGCGACAGCACAAGATGCGTACAACCTTCTTCATCGCGCTGTCGCAGGCGCTTTGAAATCAAGCATCTCCAATCTCAAATCCATTCCGCGTGGCAGTTATGAGTGTTTCCAGAATCCCGTCGCCGGCGACGTGGTCACCGCCGCCGGCGCGAAACTCGCCGGCGGGGCACAGCGGCGCGGCAAGAGCGGCATGCTTCATCAAGGCTCCATCGCCGCCACGGTGACCGTTGAACAATTGACCGGCGGTTTCCGCTCCGTGCTCGATGCCGAGTTCGCCGATTACACGCTGATGCCGGAGGAAATCGCGCTCGCCGAACAACTCACCCGTGAAAAATACGCCACCGAGGCGTGGAACAGGAGAATCACATGAGCTTCACCAAACATTTCATCATCAAACCCGGCGGCAACGTCCGCCTCTCGCAATTCGATCCTGACGATACCCCTGAATGCAAGGACAAGTCCGAAGCGGAAGCCCAGCTCGCCCGCAACGTCGAGCGGCTCGCGGACCTCCAGTACCGGTTCTACGCCGAAAGCAAACGCGCCCTGCTCGTTGTCATCCAGGCCATGGACGCCGCCGGCAAGGACGGCACCATCCGCCACGTCATGAGCGGCCTCAACCCGCAAAGTTGCCGGGTCACCAGTTTCAAGGCGCCCAGCACGCTCGAACGCAGCCATGATTTTCTCTGGCGCATTCATCACGCCGTCCCGGCGCGTGGTGAGATCGGCATCTTCAACCGTTCCCATTACGAGGACGTCCTCATCGTGCGCGTGCGCAACCTCGTCCCGAAATCCGTCTGGACAAAACGTTACGACCACATCAATGATTTCGAGCGGATGCTCACCGACCACGGCGTCGTGATCCGGAAGTTCTTCCTCCACATCAGCAAGGAGGAACAACGCAAACGCCTCCAGCAACGGCTCGATGATCCGCGCAAGAATTGGAAGTTTAATCCCGAAGACATCGAGGAGCGCCAACGCTGGGGCGATTACAAGCGCGCTTACGAGGAAGCGATTAGCCGGTGCAACGCCAAGTGCGCGCCGTGGTTTGTGATTCCTTCCAACAAAAAATGGTTCCGCAACCTCGCGGTCTCCGCTATCCTTGTCGAGACGCTCGAATCACTCGACCCGCAATTCCCGAAGCCACACCCCGGTCTTGTCAAGGTTCGAGTCCGCTAATCCACGAGCACTTCCACCGGGGCGCCGATTTCGACCATGCGCGCCAAGCGCTCCGCGTTCCAGTTGGCCAGGCGGAAACAGCCGTGCGATTCGGTCTTGCCGATGTCGTCCGGGTGCGGCGTGCCGTGGATGCCGTAGCCGGGCCGGCTGAGGCCGATCCACGCCGTGCCGACCGGGTTGTTCGGCCCTGGTGAGATGATCAACTTGCCGTAACTTTTTTGTTGCGCATCCAGTTCCGGAAAGTTGGCCGGGTCGAAGGTGTAATTTGGATTCGGAGCCACCGTCGTCACCGTCAGCGTGCCCACGGGGCGTTTCTCCTGCTTCGCCGCAATCGAACAGGGAAAATGCGCCATCAACCGGCCTTGCGCGTCGTAGGCGCGAATGAATTTTTGGCCCAACGACACCTGCAACTTGGCCGCCTTGCGCGGCGGGGTTGTGTTCGGCAGCGTGTTGGGCAATCTCACCGTCGCCCCCGCCGTCCAGTTCGAGACCGCCGGGTTCAACCGGAAGATGAGCGACTCCCGGCAATGGAACCGTTCCCCCAACAGTTCCGGCACCGTTTCACACGACAACCGCTCCAGCCTCGACCGCTCCCGCCAGTCTTTTGGAAACACGCCCAATTGCGCCACGTCAGCGTCGGTCACCGTGACATTCGTGTACAACATCTCCGGCGGCAACAGCGCCGGCGCAAACACGCCCGTGGCCTCTCCCGTGACCGGCATTTCGTTGGCAAGCTGCCACGCCATGACTGCCGCGCGGGTCTGCGGCCCGGTTCGCCCGTCAATCACTCCCGGCGAGAAACCGAGCCGGTCGAGCGTGACTTGCAAGCTCAACGTCGCTTCGTCAGCGCGCGCAGCGACCGCCAGCAACAGCATCAGGCAGAGTTGTCGCATCAGGGCAACTGCGGCTTTTCGCCGCCTTCGATTTGTCCGAGTTTGGCATCGAGCTTCGTAAGCGATTTCTCAGTCTCGGCATAAGCGCCCGTCGCATTGGTCAAGTGTTTGCCGACAAGACGGAAGTTGTCCGAGAGCCGTTCGAAATCGCCCCGCAACCGCTGAAGCGTGGCAAGGATTTCCTGCGCCCGCTGTTCGACTTGCAGCCCGCGCAACCCAAGCAGAATCGTCTGGAGATAGGCGTAGAAACTGTTCGGCGACACCGGAATCACGCGCTTGCTCAGCGCGTAGCTGAGGAGTTGGTGTTCCTCGCCGGCTTCTTCCTTGATGATCGTCTCGTAATAGACATTCTCCGCCGGCACGTACATCAACGCGAAATCGTAAGTCCCTTCGTCCGGCAGGATGTACTTCGTCGCAATGGCGTCCACGTGTTTTTTCACGTCGCGCAAAAACTGTTTGCGCGCCGCCGCCCGCTCGGCTTCGGTGCCGGATTCGATGACGCGCCGGAAGTTCTCGTACGGGAACTTGGCGTCCACCGACACGAGCCGTTCGCCGATGCGGATGGCGGCGTCCACTTTCTCGCCGCTCTTGAAGCCGTGTTGGAGCTTGTAATGTTCCGGCGGCAGAATCTGCGCGAGCAGGTCGCCGAGAAACAGTTCGCCCATGCCGCCGCGCAGTTTCGGCGCGCGCATGATATTGACCAGCTCGGCGGCCGCCTTTCCAACTTCGTGAATCTGGCCGACTTTTTCGCGGAGATCGCCGACAACCTGCGCCGCCTTGTCGAGCCGCGTGTTCATCTTGTCGGTCGAATCGCGCAACGTGTTGGAGACGTTCTCGCCGAAGGCGTCGAGCCGCCGCTGGAGGTCGCCAAGTTGCTGCTGCATCAGGAGAAGCGACTGGTCCGGCTGCGCCGGTTTCGGGCGGGTCCGCACCAGAAGCGCCACCAGCAATGCGACTGCGACAAGACCAACAACAATGCCAACGATTTCCATGCAATGAAGATTAGCAGCTTCCCGCCCAGCCGGCCAGCCGTTTTCGGTTCACCCGCAGCGGGAAAAAGGGAAACGACCCCTTCGTCGCGCGCGCAACCCTTCCGCTGCCATTGCCAAAAGAGTGAAATACCTATTTCATGCTTTTGGCAAGACAGACAGGTCGGCCTTGCGGGCCGCGCCAACGTGTCAAAATCGGCGATTGTTGCTCGCGGCGAGCCTTTGCCCTTGCGAAGAAACTTGCGCGCGCTACACTGACTGTGCGAAATGAACCGGCGCGAATTCATTGCCTATTGCTGCGCCTCTGTCGGAAGTCGTGCGTTTGCCGCCAAAGGAACGCGACTTCTGGCCGGCGCGGCCAAACGTCGGGTCACACCGCCGCTCTGGGTGCCGTACCTGACTTCCTCCGGTCGTGGGACGCACGCGCCGTTTCAAGGCGTCCACGATGACATCTTTGCCCGCGCGCTTGTCCTCGACGATGGACGCGATGCCATGGCGGTTCTCGCGGTGGATTCCATCGGCTACGACAACACCATTCTCGGCCCCGGCCGCGATTTCACCGGCGAACTGCGCCGCAAAATCGCCGCGTCCACGCAGCTCAAGCCCGAAGCCGTGATGCTTGCCGCCACGCACTCGCACTCCACGCCGGAGACCATCGGGTTGACGCCGTTTCGCGACGTGCGCGGCGCGCCGGAGTGGGTTGAGAAACACCTCGACGACCTCGCGGCCACGGTCACCGAGGCGTGGCGCAATCGCGTTCCGGCCCGCGTCCGCGCCGGTGTCACCAAGGTGGAAGGCATCGCCCGCTATCGCCGCATCCGGCTAGGCAACGGGAAGGAGAGCCGTCGGGGGCCGTTGCCGGCGCCGGAGGAGGTTGCGGTTCCGTATCAGTTGGACGAGGACTTGAACATTCTCCACGTCGAGCGCGAGAACGGCGACCCGCTCGCGACGCTGCTGAACTACACCGCGCACCCGGTCGTGGCGATGTTGTTGCCGCAGGTCTCTGCCGATTACCCCGGCGCAGCGACGGCACTCGTCGAGCGCGAACTGCCCGGCAGTGTTTGCCTTTTCACCAACGGCTGCTGCGGCAACGTGAACACGGTCAGGGTTGCGACTAACTTCGACGATGTGAAGTTCATCGGCGAGACGCTTGGCCGCGCCGCGCTCGGCAAACTCCGCGAGTTGAAACCGCTCCCCGAATCGGTGATCACCCATCGTTCCGTTGACGTGGCGCTGGATGGCCGCAAAGAACCACTCCGCGCCGAGGTGCAGGCGATGCGGATCGGGCCGGTGAACTGGGTCTCGTTGCCGGGCGAGCCATTTGTCGAGACTGGTCTCGCGTTGAAGAAGGCGGGCGCGACGTTCGTGGTGGGTTACGCGAACGGCTGGCTCGGTTATCTTCCGATCCGCCGCGCGTATGACGAGGGCGGCTACGAGGTTAACCCCGGCCCGTGGAGCCGGGTCGCGACGGGTAGCGCCGAACGGTTGGAGGCTGTCGCCGCTGATTGCCTGCGCAAAATGAAAACATGAAGACGTTGTGCGTCATGGTTATGTTGGCTAGTGTCGTTGCGACAGCATTGGCTGGCGCGATCGAGTGGAATTTTGACCGGCCCACGGAGGTCATCAGCACGGTCAACATCGAGCACGGTCGTGTTGCCAACGGCGCGCTCGCCGGCGCGACGGTGTGGGACCCGTATTTTTCGTTGCGCGTGCCGAAGGAAGGTCTCGACGCGCGAGAACTGACGTGGTTGACGGTGCGAATGTATTCGTCCGCTGACGCTGACTTGCTTGACGTTTACTACGGCAGCCCTGACGGGAACTGGTGTCTGGGCGGAAAACTGCCGGTCCGCAAAGGCTGGGCGACGTACCGCATGGATCTGAGGAGGAACAACTGGCGCGAAACCACTGCCGGCGATGCCTCAAAACAATGGGGTGGTCCCATTCAACGCGTCAATTCTTTCCGTCTCGATCCCGGCAACCAAGCAGAGCGTTGGGTCATGATTGACCGCGTGCATATCGAGCCGGCGCAGCCGGGTTTCGTCGAAGGCGTCACCGTCGAGCCGCAGGGAACGGCGAAACTCAAGACGCTGCGCGCGCCACAAAGCATCGAAGCAGGCGACACGTTGAGCGTGTCGGCGGAATTTGAAACGTCGGCGCCGGAAGGTTTATCGAAGGGAACGGCTTTCGTGCGGCTGCGACACGGCGCGTCACTGATGACATTGATCGAGCAGCCCGTCGTGTTCGGCGGCGACACACTGACCGTTGCGGCAACGTTTCCCGTGTCCCGCTACTGGAATCCTGGCACGCTGACCGTTGAGGCCGGGTGTTACGAACTGGGCGGCGCGCCGGCGCCGGCACAAATCGCGTTGACCAATCGCCGCGCGGGCACGGCGAGGCCGCCCGCGTGTGAATTGCGTCCCATCGGCGGCGACCCGGCGATTGTTGTCAACGGCAAACCAATGTCCGGCTTCATGTATCTTGTTCACGGCGGACTGCATCCGGATTTTCACCGCGAGGCCGCGCAGGCCGGCATCCATCTTTACAGTGATTGGTTTGGCACGTCGCGCCACGGCGACATGGGGCACGTGGGGCCGGAGCGCTACGACTACGGGGAGTATGACCGTTACTTCAGCGCGATCCTCGATCTCGACCCGGAAGCGTATTTTCTGCCGCACATCGGCCTGACGGGGCCGCTCTGGTGGCAGAAGGCGCACCCGGAGGAAATGAGCTTGCGCGAGGACGGCGTGCGCGAGCCAACCTCATTCGCTTCCGAAATCTGGAAACGCGAGATGGGCGACGACTTGCGCAAACTGCTCGCCCACCTGCGCCGCGCGCCCTACGCTGACCGGATCATCGGCTACATTCTTTACAGCGGTTACACGGCGGAATGGCAGATGTGGGGCACGTGGCAGTCCTCGCGCGACGACTACAGTCAACCCGCGCTCCGTGCGTTCCGCGCGTTTCTCGCAAACCGTTACCGCACCGACGCGAAGCTGCGCGCCGCGTGGGCCGACGGGAACGTCACGCTGGCCTCGGCCGAGATGCCGCTTTGGTCGAAACGCCGGCCGCCGGGGACACAAGTGTTGCGCGACCCGAAAACCGAGCGGCAGGCGATGGATTTCTACGAGTTCATCAACAACATGACCGCTGACGCCATCCTGCATTTCACCCGCATCGCGCGCGAAGCCACGGAAGGCAAGTCGCTCATCGGCACCTATTACGCGTATCTTTCCCCGCACGGCATCAACCAACAAGACTCCGGCCATCTGGCCGCGCGGCGCGTCTTCGATTCGCCCGACATTGATTTCCTGATAAGTCCGCCGAACTACTTTCATCGCAATCCCGGAGAGACGAGCACGCTCATGTCCGCGACCGACTCATTCCGGATGCGCGGCAAACTCTGGCTTGACGAGTCCGATCATCGCACGCACCTGACCGATCCCAGCGCCGGTTATGGACGGGCTTCGACATTGGAGGAAACGCTCGGCGTGTTCTGGCGCGAGTTCGCCGCGGTATTGACCAAACGCGCCGCCGTAAGCTGGTTCGACATGCACGGCGGATGGTTTTCGCATCCGCAAATCCTCGCGGAGATGGGGCGCGCCGCCGCCATCGCAACCACCAGCCTTCCTCACCGCAAACCGTTCGCGCCGGAGATTGGTGTGTTTGTCGATCCAGAAAGTTTCTACTGGATGCGTTCCACGACGGCCAACGCCGCGCTCGTCTTGAACCAGATCGTCACGATGCCGCAATCGGGCGCGCCGTGGGACTTCTGCCTGCTTTCCGACATCGGCGACGCGCGGTTGCCCAACTATAAACTCTACATTTTTCTCAACGCGTTCCGCGTGGACTCCGCGCAGCGCGCCGCCATCATTCATAAACTCAAGCGCAACAACGCCACCGCGCTGTTCATCTACGCGCCCGGTTGCTTCGATGCCGACGGCTTCTCGCTCGACAATATGCGCGCGCTCACCGGCATCCGCATCGCCAAGGACGACACCGAGGGCACACCCCAACTCGATGGCATTGCCGGCCCGAACGATCTGAAAGTCTCGCCGTTGTTCTACGCGAACGATCCCACCGCACAGGTTCTCGGCAAACTCGTCGGCAGCGGACGACCGGGTCTCGTCTCCAAGAAGATGGACGGCTGGAAAAGCATTTACTCAGCGGCGATGACTCTTCCGCCTTCACTCATCCGACGTATCGCGCGCGACGCCGGCGTCCACATCTGGTTGGAGAGCGACGACGCGCTCTACACCGACGGCCAATTCGTCGGCGTCCACGCCGCCAGCGACGGGGTGAAGCGTGTTCGCCTGCCGTCAGGCCGCACGGAAACGTTGACCATGAAACGCGCCGAGACGAAGCTGTTGAAGTTGAATCCGTGAGCGCAGCCGTTTGATTCCGCTATCGCACGTCAAACGCCTTGCCAAGACTCGCAATCAAATCGCTCGCCAACATCGAGCGTTCACCGCACTGTTGGCAAGCGATGTCGCCGGCCACGCCGTGAACGAACACGCCCGCACGCGCCGCGTCCAGCGCCGGCAAACCTTGCGCCAGCAACGCGCCGATGATTCCCGTCAACGCGTCGCCGATCCCGCCTTTCGCCATGCCGGGATTGCCTGTGAGATTCACCCACAACCGGCCCGATGAATCCGTCACGACCGTGCCGGCACCTTTCAACGCCAGCACCACGCCGTGATCCTTTGCAAATTGCCTCGCGATTTCCCAGCGATGCGTTTGCACGTCGCGCACTTGCTTCCCGGACAATCGTGACATCTCGCCCGGATGAGGCGTCAACACCAACGGCACGTTGACCGTGTTCAACAACGAGATGTTTCGCGCCAGCGCGTTCAGGCCGTCGGCATCCACCACCAGCGGACGCGGGCAACTCGAAATCCAATTGAATACCGACCGTTGCGCTTCCGGCGATTGCCCCAATCCCGGCCCCACTGCCACTGCATCGTAATCCGACAATGCTCCCAGTCGCTCCCATGGTTGCGGCATCACCTCCGGCGGGCAATTCGCCGCCACGATTGGATAGACTTCGCGCGGCACCGCGAGCGTCACCAGTCCCACGCCCGACCGCGCCGCCGCGTGCGCGCACAACACCGGCGCACCCGTGTACCCTTCGCTCCCGGCAATCACCAGCAGATGACCGTAATCGCCCTTGTGCGTCGTCCGCCGCCGGCGCGGCAACAACGGGCGCACATCGTCTATCGTCAACAACTCAACGTCCGATGAAATGTCTGCAACAAATTCCGGCGGGAATCCAATGTCGGCGACTTCAACCTCGCCGACCCAATCCGTCGCCGGTGGCCGAAGCAGACCGATCTTTGGAAGTCCCATCGTCACCGTCACATCCGCGCGCACACAAACGCCGTGAACTTCGCCCGTGTCGCTGTCGAGTCCCGACGGCAAATCTATGGCGATCACTTTTGCTGATTGCTCATTGACCCAGCGGATCACAGACGCCAATGGTTCGCGCACGTCGCCGGTCAACCCCGTGCCAAGCAAGCCGTCCACGATGACATCCGCCGATAGGTGGTCGAGTTGCGGAAACTCCAACACCGGCACGTTGCCGAGTTGTTGGAAATGCGCCAGCGAATCGCCGGTGAGTTCGTCGCGCCGGCAAAACAATGCCAGCGTCGGCTCGCAACCCATCGCTGCGAGATGGCGCGCCGCCACGATGGCGTCGCCGCCATTGTTGCCTTTGCCGGTGAGCAGCAGCACGTTGCGCGACAACGCCGCCGCCTTGCGCGCGACCGCCAACCCCGCGCGATCCATCAGCACCTTGCCCGGTGTGCCTGCATCCATCGCGCGCCGGTCCAGCGCCCGGATTTGTTCGGTGGTGACAGCTTTCACGGGATCCAATCTAACCAAGCCCCCGGTGAAAAGCAACGAGCGTAAACCGGCCCGCTAGTTTTTTGGCGCGCCCAGTCGGGCTTCGACCCACGCCTTTTTCTTCGACATCTCGGCGGGGTCGGGTTTGATGTGCTCGATGATGCAGGGCAACGGGTGCTTCAACTTGCGGATCTCGGAGATGAACCACGGATAATCCATCTCGCCGTCGCCGGGGCCGGGCAGGTCCACGCGGTCGCCCTTGTCGCCCAGCTTGAAGTCCTTGAAGTGAACAACCTGAACCCGGTCGCCGATTTCAGGAAAGAGCCGGCGCATCAGGTCTTCGCGCTTCGGATACTGCGCCGGCGAAACGAAGTTCGGCGGGTCGAGCACCAGGCCGACGCGGCTGACGGGGAACGGCTCAACAACTTTCCTCGCCAGTTCCGGCGTGCCGACCACGTGCAGGTAAAACGGTTCGAAGGCGACGCGGCCATTGATGGGTTCAATCACCGGCAGCACGACTTCGCGGATGGCGCGGTGCAGTTGTGCGACGGCTTCGGGCGTGTGATTGCGCAGGTCTTCGCCGCGGAACTTCGTTGCGTAACTCCCGCTCCACGTGACGAACTGCCGGCAATCGAACAGCCCGGCGTGCGCTGCGACCAGTTTCATCGCGGCGATGCTCGACCGCATGAAACCGGTGTTGTCAGGCTGGAACAGATTGAAGTAGGTGCCGAACGCGGTCGTTTTCAACTTCAACTCGTTGAGCGCGCGGGCGAGCGAAACGAGCTCATCGGCGGTCGGTTGGAAGAAAAAGTTGAGCTGTATCGTGTCGAAACCGGCGCCGGCAACGGCCTTGGCTTTTTCGTGGAGTTCGGCGGCGGAAGCGCCTTGCAGCATCATGCCGAGTCGGATGTTGTCCTTGGTGCGTCCAGCGCCCCACAGTTTACCCGCGGCCGCGGTCGCTGCGACGGTGGCAAGAAAATGTCGTCGTGAAATCATCATGGTTTTAGATTCTCAGGAAGACGCGCTGCCGGTAGAGCCACCAGCAAATCAGCCACAACACCAGCAGCACGCCGGTTTGCTCCCACATCGGGCCATAGGGGCCGGTGTAACATTTCGCAGTGATGTGGATTTTCAGGAACGATTTGATCCAGCCGGGCCAGAGCTGCGCCATCAGGTAAATCGCAATCGAGTTCATGCCGACGACCACGAGCGGGAAGCTCCATCGCTTGAGGCCCACCGCGTCAATCACCGCGTAGAACGCCGCCAGCAACCAGAGTGTCCATCCCGCGCTCCAGAGCGCGAACGACGGCGTCCAGATTCGCTTGATCATCGGGCAAATGGTCAGGCTCGCCACCCAACCCAGCGCGAGGCACGCCGCGCCGGCCAGCAGCAGCCAGCGCAATCGCCGGCCACTGTGCGTCTCGCGCCGCAACATCTCACCCGCCATCAGGCCGAGCGTCATGTTGGCCATCTCCGGCACGAAATTCAACGTGTGATAGCCGCCTTTGCTGAAGGCAAACGGTTTCGCTTGCGGCAGTAGATTGAGAAACCAGCGGTCAAAAGCCGCGGCGAGATTGGTGTTCTTTGTCCAGTGCGCCCAAAAACCGGACAACACTTCCCCGCCATTGGCGCCGACCTTCGCGTAGTCGAAATCCGCCGGTGGGACTTGCCAAAGCGCGAAGGCCAGCCAATACCCCACAAGGATCGTCGCCACCGCTGCGACCTGCACGCGCCAGTGGCGGCCGATCAGCAGGAACACAAACGCGTACCCCAAACCGATTTGCGCGAGCGTGTTCGTGAAGACGTATGCGCGCTCGCGTTGAGCGCTGAGCATCACTCCGAGCAGCACCAACACAATCGCGCGAACAATGGCGTGTCCCCATTGCCGCCACCACGATGCGCCTTCCGCGGCGCGCCGGGCGAACGAGAACGGCATCGCCACGCCGACGATGAACAGGAACGCCGGTTGGATCAGGTCCCACGCCGCGCAGCCGATCCACTCCACGTGTTGCAACTGCGGCGCGATGCTTGCCCAGATGGAATCCGGCATCTTCTTGGCCATCTGCACAATGCCGAGTCCGCTGGACGCCATCGCCAGCATCGTGAACCCGCGGAACGCATCGAGCGACAGTAACCGCTGCGGTTTGGTCGTATCGTTCATAACCTTATCGAATCTCCCGTGGTCTCAATTTGTCTGCATCGCATTTGTGTTTGGCAATAAACTCAAACACGGCGCGATGATAGGGGCTGAACTCGGGATCGGGAATCCCGCTCGGCGGCACCGCCGGGCTGCCGTAACCGGTCTGGAACATGTCGTGATGATACGTGATGTAGCCGCCGATGCGGCGGACAGCAGTGATCTGCCGGATGTGATCTTCCGGGGAAGTTGGTTCCTTCGGCCCGCCGAACTTGCTCGTGCCGCAACGCGCCGGCTCGTCGTCCACAACGGGCTTGTGAAACTTCTCCAGCAACGAAGCGATCTCGCGCGGGGCCAGTTCCCACGGACGGCCTTTGTTCTGGCGGCTGGTGTGCGGTGTGGGATAGTCGAGCGCTTCGTTCAGGTCGTCCGGCCCCAACACCCCGGCGAATCCCGGCGAACTGGTCACGAGCCGTTGCGGGTCGAGCGCCTTGATGGCGCGCACGAGCGGAAGGACGTTGTCGTCGTGGTGCTCATTCCAAATCTGGAACGTCAGGTTGCGATGCGGCCGGAGCGCGCGAGTCAACGCGGTCACTGCTGTCATGGATTGATCGCGGTCGAGTCGGATGTTTTCGCGAAAACTTTCTTGCGAGAAAAAACACAGTTCAACCACCATGCCAAGCCGGTCGGCATCGGCGAGGATGGCTTTCAACGTCGCCAGCGGCGCTTCGCGGAGTCGTCCGTCCGGAAGATACATCGTGCTGTCCGGGCCGGCGTCAACGAACCCGCGTTTGTTGTCTCACTGACACCAGACGCGGAGCACGTTGATACCGTAGCGGCGGAATTTCTCCAGCCAGCGCGTGCGTTCCGCGGAACTCTTGTTGAAAGTCGGATTGTAAATGGCGTTGAAGAAACTGACGCCGGTGTAATCGAACGGTTTCCCGTTCAGAAGGAACCGGGTGACGGAGACGCTGATGCCGGTGTTCGCTGATTGCGCCACGTTCCAGAGCGCGGCGAGAACGGCGTAGTTGTTGGCCCAGCCGAGATCAATCTTGTTGAAGTCCACCCGCTCCAGCATCTCGCGCACGGCCGCTTGGACTTGGCGCACGAGTTCCGGTTTCTGCGAGAGTAACGCAATCTGCCAGACCATCGCAGGCGTTGTCAGTGCGATCGGTTCGTAACGGTTTCGCCGGCCGCGCAACGCTGGCGGCGAGAGACGGTTCAGGTCGAACTTCCGCCACAAGTCCATCACAGTCACCGGCGAGTCCAGCGTGACACCGAGCGGTTGCAGGTAAGCGTTGGCGACTTCCTTCTTCGATGCGTCCTCCCACGATTCTTCGCCGAGCCAATCAAGGCTGCGCCACGCGCGGAAATACGGTGCCGAAAGCATGTCCTCCGCAGTCGCTTCGAGGTGCCGGCGCAAAACTGCTTTGTGCTCGGCGGACGTTTCGATGCGGCGCAATGTCTCCGCGCGCAACGCGTGCTGGTTCATGAACAGCGTGTAGCGATGCTCCCGGTTCCGATCAATCTCCTTCGCGATGAGCGCCCATCGCCGGCCGTCTTGCTCGCGACTGAAACGGTCATATTCATCTTTCCAGTGCGCGTCCCCGGTCACATCGTGCGCTGCCGCGAGCATCATCAACAGCAGCGTGGCCGACGTTGGCTCCCATCGGAGCATGCTGCCGCCGGCTTTTGACGGCGCGCTGCCATCCTCGACCTTGATGATCCACTGCGCATTCTCCAAACGACGAGTTACCTTGCCGACGATGTCGCGAATGACTTCCTTCTCCGCCGGTGACGCGAGCCGGCTCCGATAGTAGCGCCACAGGCCGCACACGTAGAGGCTGTGTTGGTCGAGCGAAGAATCCTTGTAGTAGGTCTTGCCGTCGGCAGGATGCGGCCCGCGCGGCACGAAACCTTCCACGGGACTGATCGTGCTCATCAGCTTGAGTCCCTTGAACGCGCGCCGGGCCAGCTCGGCGAAATACGTGTCGCCCGTCGCCTCCCCCGCGTCGCAAAGCGCGAACAGCAACATCCCGGTCTGGTACGCCATGTCCTCGATACCGGAGCCGTAACCGTATGGACGTTGTTCGCCCAACACGCGCCCCTGCGCAATCTCCGCTGGGCTTTCGAGCAGGGCAATGCCACGCGGGCCGTTGAGACGTTTGCCGTAGGCGAGATCGGTCGCCGGACTCATGAAACCTTCGACGTAACCGCGACAAAGCGTCTTCGTTTGCTCCAACAAGCTCGCCTCGCCGTGCGTGCTGGTCATGATGAGAAGGATGCTTGCGAAAAACAGTTTCATGGCGTCGTCATGGAAAGTGTTACTCGTCCGCCTGCTTCAACACAAGCCCGCTTTCCGGCTTGAAGCTTGTCACACTTTGAACAGGTTGCGGGCGTTGCCGCCGAGGATGCGGGCTTCGTCCTCGGCGGACAGTTTCAAACTGCGAAAAGCGTTGAGTGTCACGCCGGGGTCCACCCACGGATGATCGCTGGCAAACAACAGCCGGTCGGCGCCCATGAAGTCGCAGGCGAACTTCATCGCCAGTGGCAACGGCGACGCGATGTCCAGCCAGACCCGTTTCAGATATTCGCTCGGCGCACGCCGAAGATGTCGCGGGCCGCGCTTGAGCACCTGCGTCTGATGGTCCAGCCGTCCGATAATGTACGGCAACGTACCGCCGAGATGCGGACAGACCAATTTCAGGTTGGGCAGTTCGTCGAGCACGCCGGACATGATGAGGCGGGTCAGCGCAATGGTGTTGTCGAACATGTTGCCGAGCGCCGCCGTCATTTCGTAGGTTTTGACGAATTCAATCGTCACCGGCTTCGGCGGATGCAGCAACACCGTCACGCCCAATTCCGCCGCGCGCGCCAGAACCGGCCGGAACGGCGGTTCATCGGGAAAACGCCCGGCGAGATTCGTGTAGAGTAACAATCCCTTGAAGCCGAGTGTTCCGACGCAACGATTCAACTCCGCCAGCGCCGCGTTCACATCCTGCCACGGCAACACGCACAAGCCGAAAAAGCGCGACGGATGACGGCGTGCCACGTCGGCGATAAAATTGTTCGCCAGTCGCGCCACCGCTGCGCCGTCCGGGCCAAACCATTCCGGGCCGGGATCATTGATGCTCAGCGCCGTTTGCGCGATGCCGTTCGCGTCCATGGCGGCGAGTTTGGTTTCCACGCTGAGATACGACGGCGGGATTTTCCGCACCCAATCGCCCATGATGATCACGCGCTGTCCGTCGCGGGTGCGCACCGTCGGATCGGCATCGCGCCGTTCCATCAGCGCCACCAGTTCCGGGCAGAACAAGTGGCTCTGACAATCTATGATAAGCGGCTTGTCGGGCGCGGCTGCCGCGACATTGCGTTGTCCAACTTCGAGAGCGGCGCCAACCAACGCGCCGCTGGAGATGGCGAGGAAGTTCCTGCGTGACGTTTTCATTTTGAATTATCTAGCGCGGTGATGATGAGTTTCAGCGTTTCATGTTTGGCGGTTTCGTAGTCGAGCGCGCGGTCTTCCTTCCAGTTCTCGCGCGACGAATCGGGTGTGGGCGAGGGACGGCTCCGCGCGTATTGGCTGTCGCGTCCGCCCATCTTATAGACCACGAGGTCGAGCGACGGCACGATGTAGAGCACGTGGCCGCCGGAGCCGGATTTCCAGAACGCGTCGCGCGGCACGTCGGACCAGTGACCGTTGCCGTTGACATCGAACTGCAGGCTGTAATCGTAGTGCGGATTGTAGGGTGAGGGTCTCGCGCAATGCCGGACGTAATCGGCCGGCACAATCTGGCGGTCGCGCCAGCGGCCTTCACGGAGGAGCAGATAACCGAAGCGCAGCAAGTCCGTGGGGCGCGGCGCGATGTTGCCGCCGCCGGGCGTGTGCGGGTTGCCGGTGTCGCGCCATTCCCACCGCCCCCAACCGAGCGGGCGCGCGATTTTCTCGTCCACGTAATCCTTCAACTCGCGCCCCGTGACGTGGCGCAGCATCACCGAACCAAGATGAATCGAAGCTGTCGCGTAGGAGTAACCACCGCCCGGCTCGCACCATAGCGTGCGCGCGTTGAGCTTGCCATCCATTTGGCCGAAAGCCATCGCGTCAGTCGAGGCAACTTGGCCGTCGGGACCGGCGGGGGTGAGCGTCACAGGCTGATGATTCACCATTGAGCCGGGGTTATTGCCGCGGATGCCGGCGGTCATCGCGAGCAATTGGCCGAGCTTGATGTCCGCCTTGCGCGGGTCGCTCAACGGAAACATCTCGACGGGAAAATAACGCGGCGTGAACACCTGCTGGTCCAGCCCGTCGGGAAACAGTTCGGGCCGCTCGTGCAGCAAAATCCCGATGGCGATGCTCGTGAAGGATTTGGCAATGGAGGCGTTGACCGGATTGGCCTCGTGGTGGGCGCGGCCAAAGTAGCGTTCATAAACGAGCCAACCTCGGTGCAGCACGAGCAGGCCGCCGTTCTTGGTCGTGCGCTTCGCAAACTCGAACGCGGCATCGAACCGCGCGTCATTGGGACGGGTGCGCCACCCGCCCTCGGAATCGGGCGGCGGAAAATAATCTGACGCGCGACGAATGAATCGCCCGTCAACCGTGTTCCATGAATCGTTCGAGTTCTTGCCGGTGAACACGAGCGTAAAACGCGCGCCATCGGCGCTGAGCCACTTCGTCGGGAAGTTCCAGTAAAACGTTGAGACCTCGACGTGGCCTTCGCCCCAGCGATCTTCGTAGGCGACGGTTGTCCACGGTCCCCACGGCTCCGGCGCGTCGAACAGGCCGAATTTGCCGGCGTGGGTTTCGCCGTGCTCGGTGACGAGCAGATACCGGCGCAGACCGGGATTGAAACTGACGCTGAGATTCCAGCCGACGCCGTTCGCATCCTGAAAGACCGGTTGTTTGTCGGACAACTTCGCAGACCATTTCGGCGCGCCGTTCTTTGCCAGCCCGGCAAAAAACTCGTGGCGGTTGCGGTCGAGAATGGCCTCCTTTGGCACGCGCGAGAGACAAACGCGGCCTGGTTTATGGACATCGAAGCCGTAGTTACCGGTCGCGGACTTGCCCGGTCCCCACGCCGGATGGATGAAGTAGCTATAGACGTAGCCGTCGCGCGCGCCGGCGTAGTCGCATCCAAAGTTCAAGAACGTCGGCACCGTGAGTTGATCGGTGTAGCGGAAACACCAGTCGGCCAACTGCCACGTTGCGCCGTGGTCTTTCGAGAACGCCAACTGGCACTTGTCAAGGTGAGGGTTTGGCTGGTGCGATACCCACATGTAAAGCACACCGCCGACGCTGAGCATCCCGTAGCTCTTGCCGTCAAACTGTGCGGGATGCGCCGCGTTGAAGCCGCCCCAGACATTGTGGCCGGTATAACTGGCAGCGTCGCCTTCAATGCGCGCGACACCGAGTGTCACGCGACCTTTCTTGTTGTCGCCACCGAAACCGCCGCCATCGCCCCACGCAGCGTAGAGGTGGCCGTCGTCGGCCCACGTCGTCGGCCAATTGTCGCTGCCCGGCGCGAAGCGTTTGTGCGTGGAGAAATCGAACTCCACGCGTTCAATCACCGGACTGGGCAGATACGGCGACGCAAGCGCGAGCAACATATGAAAAAACATTCTCATTTGGGCAAATTCGCAGAGTTCACGGTCAGTGTTGCCTTACGCACCGAGAACGAATCGTCGCCGGAAAAGACCAGCCATAGCGTTTGTCCGTCGCTGCTCATCCATTTGGTTGGGAAACTGGCGGTTTCGCCGGGGCCGACATCCCAGTCTTCGGTGAAATAGACCCGTGTCCACGGTCCCCACGGTTCGGGCGCGTCATAGACGCCGAAGCCGCCTTGGAAACGCATTCCCTGTGGATGACGGCTTTCGGGCAGAATCTGCACCCAGAGGTAGCGGCGCAACGGCGCGTTGTAGGTGATGCCAGACCGATAACACCGACCGGGATGCGTGAAGACCGCGCCGCGCTGCGCGATGTCCTTCGTCCAAACCGGTTGACCGCCCGCGTCGAGCTTCACAAAAAGTTCGTAGGCGTCACGCTCGCGTAGCCGGTTCTTTGGCACGCGCGCCAACACCATCCGGTCGGCGGGTTTGTAGGCGCTGTCGTTGTCGTGCGAGTAAATGTAAACAAACTCGTCGCGCGCGCCGGCGTAGTTCTTCCCGAAATTCAGAAATGTCGGACAACCGAAGCTGGTCGTGAATTTCCAATCCGCCCACGTCCACGTTTTCGCTTTGTCTTCCGACCAGGCCAACTGCGCGTTGCCGGCGTTGCGTGCCAACAAATAGAGCACACCATCCACACAAAGGATGCCGCTGGCTTTTTTGCCTTTGGGACCGTGTCCGCGCGTCTCGCCGGTCGGTGAGCGGATGTTGACGCCGGTAATGTCCGGCGGATGGCCCGTGACGCGCGCAAATCCCATGCTGAGTTTTTCCGGCAGGAACGGCTCGAAGCCGTTGCCGTCGCCGTAAGCCGTGTGCAGCGCGTCGTCGTCGGCCCACGTCATCGGCCAGTTGTCGCTCCCCTTCGCTTTGCAAATGATCGTTTCCTTCGGCGCCCAACAAATCCTGCCAGCACCAGCGCAGATTGGTTCAAGGAACGGCTTGAGCGCATCGTAGTGGCGGGCGTCTTTCTTGCGGCGCCAAGATTTGCCGGCGCGCGCGACAACGATGTCGAGGCTGGGAATCACGACGATGAGGCTGTCGTAAAGTCCCCACGTCCAGTAGGCGTCGCGCGGCACGCCGGGCAACGCGCCGTCGCCATTGTTCCACCAGAGCAGATTGTAGTGCGCAGAGGCATTGCCGTGGATGTTGTCGTGCGTTGGCAAACCCGCGAGTTCTTTCGCCGGCGCCCGGACGAGTCGGACGAAATCCGACGGAATGATCTGACGGTCGTTCCAACGGCCTTCGCGCAAATAGAGGAGGCCGAACTTCGCCATCGCTGCGACGTTGGCGCTGACGCCGGAGCCGAACTCGCGTCGCGGGATGCTCTCGAGTTTGTGCGGGCGATAAGAATTGTTGCGCCAACGCAGATCGTCACGGCCAATGCCGAGCGGGGTGAACACGCGCTCGAACATCAACTCCGCCAAATCGCGCCGATACACGAGCGTCAAACAGTCCGCGAGCCAATTCGGGCCGCCATCGCTGTAATGCCACTTCGTGCCCGGCTCGAACAATAGCTTGCCGAACCCGCCAAGCTTCTCGAAGCCGGCGGTCTGCGTCGCCAACATCCGCAACGTGATTTTGTCGAGCCAGCCGGTCCGCGCGTTCTCTTCCGGCGGTGTGCCGAAAGACGGGAAGAACTTTTTCGCCGGGTCGTCGAGTTTGACTTTGCCGTCCATGAGGGCGAGGCCGAGCGCAGTGACGCCGAAGGATTTGGTTGTGGATTTCAAATCGTAGAGTTGTTTCTGGTCGCCCCACGCGAGGACTTGTTTGCCGCGATGAACGATGCACCCAGAACCGCCGCCGGTGAGGGCGTAGTCACGCGCCTCCTCCATGCCGGCTTCGGCAAGGCTAACAAACAGCAACAAGATTGTCAGAAGACACATTTTCATCATCAGCGAACCTGAACAACGGCGGCGGCCCAGTGGCCTTTGGCGGGAGCGGTCACGGTCACGACCTTGCCGCCGGTGATGGTATCGCGCTTGCCCCATTCTCCGGTGGCGATGTCAATCCAACGCAATTCGTACTTGCCCGTCGCGTCTTTGAGGTCGAGACCAACGGAACCGCCGTTGGGAAAATAGAGCGCATAGGCTTGGCCGGGACGCGCCGCGAGATAGGCTTCGTTGGGGGCGCGGTCGGTGAGCAGGTGGTTGGCCGGTTCAACGTCCCAGAGTTTGATGAGCGATTCGAGTTTACGCGCTGCCTTGATGGCGGCTGCTGCCGGCTCGGACAAACCCAAGCCGGAGTCGGGCCGGTGAAAACGCGCCGAGGCCGCGCCGCCGATGACGTGTCGCCACCAGCGCTCCACACCGTCGCGATTGGTGCCGTAGCGCCCGGTGTCGGCGCCGTAGGTTTTGACGGTGTTCAACGGGCGCGGCTTGGCCGCGATGCGCTGGCGCACCCACTGGAAATTGTCCCAATGTTCCTGTCCCTTCTTGTGGTTGTTTTGCGAGACATCGCAGAAATCGTAACGCTCCGGGTGATCGAACGTGCGTTTGTGTTGATCGGCCTTGAGGTCCCAAGTGTCCCACATTTCCGTCACGCAAACTTTCTTGCCGGCTTGTTTCGCGCGTTGTTTGATGAAGTCCGCCCAGTAGGCGCCCCACGCTTCCTCGCCGGAAGTTTCGTTGTCCATGCAGTAGAGGACGTGGTTGTAACGGAGCGTGTGGGAGAGCATTTTCTCGACGAATCGCTGCTGGTACTTGAGCAGGACGGTATTGTTGCGTTGTTTCGGCGTGGTGAAGAAAAACGGCTGTTTGTTGCTGCCCGGATGATCGGGATAGGACTCGGCCAAGCCGGATTGTTCGGGGGTGTAATTGACGTTGTTCCTGGGATTGTACGGATGGGGCGGCCAGTTGTCCCTTGCGTAATCGAAGCGGTCCCACACTTCGATTTGCACGATGATGTCGCGCTCGGCGGTCCAGCGGAGCATGTTCTCGAATCGTTGCCAGTATTCGTCGTTCCACTGGTCGAGGTCGTATTTGCCGTTGGGCAGTTGTTGGAACGGATAAACCTCGAACCCTTTGTCCTTGCGGTCGCTCATCGTGTTGCGGATGTAGTTGGCGCCGACGGCCTTCATTTCGTCGAGATGTTCCTTCAGGTCGGGGATCTGAAAGAGGTTGTCGTCTTTCGAGCCGCCCAGCAACAGCACCGGCTGGCCTTTGTATTGCCAGTAGCGCGGGTTCTTCGACCATGGCTTGATGCGATCCGCGTCATCGGCAGCAACAGCAGCAAAACCAACGACAAGGGCAATACCCAACAGCGAACAGAGAGTTCGTGTTTTCATGGAGAGTGAATCTCGATGTGCCGGGGTCATTTGTGGCCGGAGTAGTAATCCGCGATGGCTTTGATGAGGACTTTTCCGGACTCGACGTTCTCCTCCTTCGTGAACAACGTGGCGGCACCCTCACAGAGGATGGCGGTGATGCCGAATTGCGCGTGGGGGCCGCCTGTCCATGTGGTCGAGCCGTAGGAAGTCGCGCCCGTTCGGAGTTTCAACGGTTTGATCAGCGACCGCGTGTCGTGGGCTTGCATGATCCGCGCAAACTCCGTCCACGGCGGCAACCGGCTGCCGATTTCCGGGCCGGGCGTCAGCAACGGCTCCACGATTCCGCTCCACGTATGGCAGGACCAGATGGTCGTGACCGGTGAGGCCGATGCCATCAGGGTTTCCAAATCTTTCTGCCAAAGGAACGCTTCGTGCGCCTGTTCCTTCTTGTCGGAGCCGGCGGCCCGGTAACTGCGGTTCATGTCCACGCCCTCGGCGTTGACCCGATACCAGCCATGCGACGGGCCGTCGGGACTCATCATGAGAACGACATGGCAAATGCTGTTGCGTCGGAACTGCGCCGCCTCGTTGCTGAGAATCCAATCCACCATGCCGACGATGCGCCACTGCGAATTGTGCTCGCCGGGATGTTGGTTGGCGAAGTAGTGAACCCAGCGTTTTTCGCGGGGAATCTTGCGGGCCGGGTCGGTGATCTCCAGCCGGTAAAGGCTGCGACCTTCGAGCGATTTACCGATGACGTGAACCTTGACGGCAGGATGCTTCTTCCAACGCTGGATTAGTTCCTCCACTTCCTCGAAGGACATCGGCACTTGTGTTCCGATGAAGACCCGGTCGCGTTCGAAAACCGGGAACGTCAGCCAGTCCTGCTGCGGCGATTGCTTGTAACCCTTCTCCCACTGCATCGGTTGCCACGTCTTGCCGTCGTAGGACCACGATTGAAAATACTCGTTGAACGCCATGCTTTTGCCGCCGTCGAACAGCACTTCCAAGCACAGGTCGTTGCCCTTGGCGTTGCGGACGATCTGGAAGTTCAGCTTGTTTGGCCATTCCGGGTGGTTCGGCGCGTGCGCGAGCGTCACCCGGAAATGATTCTTCGCCACCTTCTCGATGCGGGTGCCATCCGAACCGAGCGGACCGGCAAATGTGAAATCACCAACCTCCAATTCACCCGCACGAACAAGCGCGGTCATTGTCGCCAAGAGGAAGAGTATGAGTGCTGTAATTCTCAGGGTTTTCATTTGCGCACGATGATCAGCCAATCTTCAGTTGGGGCGCGCGGCGGTTGGCCAAGCGAAACTTGGCTGCCACCGGCAACGGATGTAACGGAACCATGCTGCAACGCGCCGCCCACGCGGGGGTTGAACCATTTCACCGCGAACTGACCGCGCGCTGTCGCGAGATCCAAGTCGGTGCTGCCGCCGGTAGGGAGATAAACGAGATAGATTTCACCGGGCTTGGCAAGACAGAACTTCGTGTTCTTGTTCTCGGCGTTGCCGACGAGCGCGTTGGCGTTGCTCATTTCCCAGAACGGAATTTTGTTGGCCGCGAAAAACTCCAGCGCGATGCGGCAGTAGTCCCAACTCTTGTCGCGGCTGCGCCAGTCTTCGCACAACAGATCGTTTTGCGGCAGTTTGTAGCCGAAATAATACTCCACGCCCGCGCCGCCAGCCATGAGCGTGCCCCAAAGACAAAGTTTGCGGATGTCGTGGAGCGTGTAAGCCTTCCCGTCCTTCCCGACGGCCTTGCCGTCAAAATCTTCGTAGCCGGGGTCAGGCGGCACGCCGAGTTCGGCGGGATTCTGTTCGTCGTTGGCAACGACCCACGGTTTGCCGGCCTTGGCGGATTCGGTGACCCACTGCAGCGTGCGCTGATGCGCCTGATTCCAACCGTTTTGCAACGACGCGCCGGTGAGGACGGATTTGTCACCGAGCAATTCGGGGTACACTTTGTCCTGCCACTTCGGGAAAGTATGCACCACAATGAGATGATGATACGGGTCGGTGTCGTGGATGTATTGCGCCATTGCGCGTTGCTCGTCGGCGGACTGCGTGTTCTCCTCGCCGAGGTTCCAGTTGAGCGCGAGGTTATGAGCGAACCGGGCGATTAGTTCGCGGCAATACAACTTGCGTTCAGGGCCGAGTTTCCCGCCGTCGAGTGATTCCGGCACGATCTTCTCCTTGGCCTCGTGGCCCCAACGATTGTCGTCCATCTCTTGTTCCTGAAGCTTGAAGTGCAGGTAAAGACCAAGCGCGGTGGCGTGGTCGAACACGATTCCCCATTGGTCGAGCTTCGAGCAGTCGTAATGCAGTTTGTCGTCGCGCTCGACAAACGGCCAGACGTTGTCGCCGTCGCCGCCGGCGTTGTATGGCAGGAACGAAAAGGCGTTGCAACCTTTGCCGGCGAGGTAATTCAACGCGCCGATCAACCCTTTGCCTTTGCCGTCCTTCCATGTCGGGTCGCCGGCGCGCCAGTCGCGGACGTGCGGCTCCCACGTTTTCAGCGGCGCGTTTTTCTTGCGCGCTTCCGTCCCGTCGAAGTCCGCGTAAGCCAACAACGTCTCCGGCGCATCGGCGCCGGCTTTCAGGAAATATTCCCCGGTGCCGGCGAATCGCAGGTAATGTTTGCCGACGTATTGGAGGCGGCCTTTTGCGCGAAAATCGCGTCCGGTCTTGTCGGTCGGCGCGACGTTGAAACTGCCGGTCAGGCCGTCGAACGGTTTCACCGGCTCGCCGGTGGCGTCACTGACGGCAACGTGTTTGCCGCGCACGAACGACACGGTGTAGTTCCAGCGACCCGGTTTGTCCGGCGAAAGATGTGCGCGCCATTTGTTGCCGGCATCGGCGGACGTGTTAGCCGCATTGCCGTCGGCGGCGAAATAGCCGGGCACGACGTAGCGTGGTGCGCCCGACTCGTGCGTGAACGTGACGGTGAGCCGATAATCAGTGAACGGGTTCGGATCGGTGTCGCGCTCGCAGGCAAACGGCCCGTCGAAAGTGAGCGTGACCTTGCGCCATTGTGTGAAGTCACCAACCGCGACTCCTGTAGTCGCAACCGCCAACACGAACAGCAGCGTGAACACGTTCATGGCCGGTTACTTCTTTCGGACGATCAGCACTTGGCCGCGCAGGACACGGTCTTTCAGGGTAAGCGTGGCGCGGATGAGTCGCGGCGCGGAGAGCGAGCCAGCCTGAATCTCAACGAAGCGAATGGCGCGTTCGCCCGGCTTCACGTCAACCGCGAACTGGTCCGGCGACAGCTTAACGCCGTCGCCGCCGTCCAGTTGCACGACGCCGGCAACGCCTTTGCGAAGCGGGGCCGAGACGACCACGCGGCAAACAGGTTTGCCGGCGTCGTTCGTCATGGCCGTGAGGTTCAGGCCCGGCGATTCGGCTTCGAGGCAATACGAGGTCATCGGCGGTTTGTAGTAGCCCATGCTGTTCATTCGCGCGTCGGCCTGGTAAATGCGGTCTTGCATCAGGCAGACGCGACGGTCGGCGGCGGGAATGGTGGTTGTGTAGATGCGGATTTCGCCGGGGAATGACGCGATGATTTCCTCGCGCCAATCACCGAGCACGTCGGCGATGACAACCGAACCCGCTGCAAGGTTCTGGACCACGCCGCCGTCGTAATCACAAATCTTGCCGCCCAGCAAAAGCTCCTTCTGCAAATCGGCGTCCCAATAGACCGGCGTGAAGCTAAACGTTTTTGGCAACACCGGTTTATCGAACCAGAGCAACGTGCCGTCAGCCGCCCAGAGCCACGGGCCGTTGCGCACGTCGGGTTTCTTCGACAGGCAATCCAACCCGAAACCTTCCAAGCCGGGAACGGTCGGATCAATGTCGGCGCACATCCCGGCGCCGTGAATGTGAACGGTCGGCTGGTCGTGTCCCCAGAGGATTTTGCCCGTGGCGGCGTCCACGAGGCACATGCCGTTTTTCTCAGCGCGCGTTTCGATTCCGTAGAAGATTTCCAAGCCCGGCCGGCGCGGGTTGATGTCGCCGACGTAGGCAAAATCGTTGTGTCCGAGGCCGGTGGTCCAGAGCGGAGTGCCGTTGTCATCGAGCATCGCGCTGCCGAGCATGACTTCGTCGCGTCCATCGCCGTCAACGTCGAGCGCGCGGGTGAAGTGCTCGCCTTGTCCCCAATAGGTGCCGGGCAGGTTGTTATTGTCGTACCGCCAGAGGCGCTCCAGTTTGCCGTTGCGCAGTTGGTAGGCGTCCACTTTCATCCGGCAATACGTTCCGCGCAACGCCAACAGGCACGGCGTTTTTCCGTCGAGGTACGCCACGGCCATTTGGTTGCGCGAGGTGCGGCTGTATTCGCCGTAACCGGAACGGTCGGGCCACGGCACGCGCGCGATCTCTTTGCCGGTCATGCCGTCCCACACCACCAACCATTCGGGGCCGGTCTTCACGCGGCCATCGGGGCCGCGCGGGTCGCCTTCGCCGATTTTCGCGGCCACTTCCGCCTTGCCGTCGCCGGTCAAATCGCAAACGATGTACGGCGAATACCAGATGCCGCGCTCGATGGCCCAACCGAGGTCGTGCTGCCAGAGGAACGTGCCGTCGCTCAAGTAAGCTTCGATTTTGTAAGTGTCTGGCGACGGCATCCAGTAAACACCGGCGGGGTCAATGTTTTTCTCCGGCTGTTTGATGACGTAATCGTGCCGGCCATCGCCGTGTGAGGTCGGCAATGGCGATCTTGGAGAATCGCGTCTGCGGGTCGCGCAGCTTGATGCCTACATAGGAAGCCCCGTCGGCGGCAAGTGGAGCCGGAACGTCACTCACAGTTGACTCCACCTTGTAACTCAACTGGCCTTCCGCCGGCGCTTGGCGATCAATGAAGTCCGTGGTTTGAGTGATAGGCGCTTCGGTGAGTTTGATCCACGGGCCGTTGGCGACTTGGCGAAACACATCGAAGCCCGCGTTGGCGGGATCGCTCTTGAGCAGCCGCCAGCCGACATACACGCCCTCGGGAATCCGCGCCGCCACCACGCCGCGGTCGAGTTTTTCCTCGACGCGTTGTTTTGCCCAGCCGCGGACTTTGGGAGCCGTCGGCCAACTCATTCGCTCGCGTCGGAGCGCGATGTCGTCCACACGAACATCCGCCGGCCCGCTGCCCGTCACGAACAGGCGCAGTTCGGTGACTGGTTCGGGAACCGTGAAATGGCCTTTCGTTTGCGTCCACTTCGACGCGCTGTCAACGCCCGCGCGTCCGAGCATTCGCTTGATCCGTTTCCCCTCGTGCCAGCCTTCCACCTGCACGGCGGCGGCCATTTGCACGGCGCCTTTCACCCAGGCCGAGATGGCCAGTTCATCGCCGGGCTTCACGGGAATCGGGTCGCTGCACGCGAGCGTCCAGCCGGTTTCGCCGGTGGACTCAATGCGCGCAGATAAACGACCGGCGTGGCGGTCGGCAGCGTCGAGTGAAAACCGGGTCGTGTTCCCGGGCGCGGCGAACGACCATCCGACGGGCAGGCCGTTCGCCTCGACTTCGAAATCGCCATTCGGCACACCGTTGACGATGGGCGCGCACGGGTAAAGAAAAATGCAGTCGTAATAGGCTGTGCCGCGCGCTTGCTCTTTCTCCATGGCAAACCGGTCGTCCACCCGGAGTTCGAAGGTTCCGTTGTTGATGGGGACGCGTCGAGCGAGCCAGCCGCCCGTGTACCGCGACCAATTCTTGCCGTCCAGCGAGACTGCCAAGACGCGGCCGCATTTGATCTGGATGTTATAGACGCCCTTGGGAATGCCCGTGAGGACGGTGTGCAATGGCGGCGCGCCGTCCTCCGGCGTGGCGCGGTCGGCCATCACCATCGGGCTTTTGAGCACGATGCCTCCCGACCATTTCTTGTCTGCATCTTTATCGGTGCTCCAAAGCATCCAGCGGTTGGGGGCGGTTTTGTCCTTCAACCACGCATCGCGCGGCGAACTGTAATCTTCCGCCTCGAACCGGAGTTGGCCGTGCGCGGCCGTCGTCACAACAGCCGCCGTCAAGAGCAGCAGGGAAATCATTCGATTGGTCATGTCAATCCTTCGTGAGTTCGTGCATGAAACGCACGCCGTCAATTCCTTCCGCAGCGCCGGCCACTCGCGTCGCCGCGCGGCGAATCTGGCCGGAACGCATCAGCGCGTGCAGCACATCATACACCGGGTCGTACCGGACATTGGGCGCTGGAGTGGACGACAACGGCTCGACAATCTTGAGCAAGCTGCCAACGCCAAGTGGTTTGCCCTTGGCGAGCGCATCAAGGATTACCGCGCGGGCTTGTCCCCGGTCCACGTCGTCCACAATCGCCTTCGAGGGCGGCCCCATCGGCGAGATGCTGACCCTGTCCTTCATCAACGTGAAAGAGGAACAAGGCGGAATCCATCGCCACCAGCGCACCGACGACGGAAACCCTTCCGGCGAACTGGCAACGTAGGCGCCATCATCATTCGCACCCACACAGGCCGGCATGTTCCAACGCGCGCCGTACACGGCTTCGGGATGATGCGGCGACACGAAAAGCCCAACCACTTCGGAAGGCATTTCGATCATCGCGGTCGCAATGGCTTTTTCCGGGTTGCCGGTCTTCTGCAAAATATCTTCCACGAAATGCGCCATCACATCGCTGACGTGCACCGAGCGCCCATCGTCAAGCGTGGGGTACGTGCCGACGGGTCGGTTGCTGATGGCGTGATACCGGTGGCCTTCGCGGGCAAGGCGGTTCGGAATCGTCTGGCGACTCGGATGATCCTTCCAGACGCCGGCGCTTCCGTTCGCAACGTACGCCACCGACTCGAAACAAGCGACAAACGGATGCGCCCATTCCGCGTCGCCGCCGGACTTGGAGCGGGAATGCGCGATGCCCACGCAACCCGGTAATCGTTCTGCGCTCGTCTTCTTGCGGAGGTCAGACACCAACCCAACGACCTTGGCCCAGTGCAGGCTGCCCGGCTCCACCGCTGCGAGTCCCGCGTAGAATCCGCCCGCCAGACCCTCCTGCCGCTCGATCATCTCCAGCAGCACCGGCGCAGCAAGCCGCGAACCCACATATCCGGCGATTACACACATTCTGGCAACTCCTGTCGTGTCCGTGCGTGTGCTTTCATCTCTTTCACAAAAGACCGAGTGCCAAAACGAACCCGATATGTCAAGCCCATGAGTATGTTTGTAGTAACGCACGCAGCCCCGTGTCGTTTCGGGGCGGAGTGCGGATCGTTTGGACGCAACGATCTCCACAACGCCACTCCGCTTCGCTGCGTGGCTCACTACGAACTACCCTTTGCCAGAAGGCCGCTCCCACATTCTTGTTCAGCGCGGTCGTTCGTCGGCGCGCGGGGTGATGAATAGCCGGTCCATCTTCGTTCCCGCTTCGCGCACGCGCAGTTGGAAGTTGACGAGTCCTGACGGCAAATCAAGCGCCGTTGGCGCCCGCCCGCCGCCGATGGCCAGCGGAATCCACTCCCAATCCTTGCGCACACCGGTCGGCCAGTCGGTCCGACCGAGAATCTCTTCCTCGTCGCTGAACAGGCGGACGTAAAACGAATCGTTGGACGGTGTCGGCGCCTGGACGCGGCCCCAGACGTAATACTTGCCCGGCGCGGCCATCTTGAGTTGCCATGCGACGTGGCCGACTGAACTGCCCGCCTTTTCGCCGGGCTTGGCCGGCATCCAGACGAACGCGCCGCCGACCGCCTTGGCGTCTTTGTCCCGAGTCATCGGCGGAACCACGCGACCGGCCTCGGCTTCCCAGTAAACGCTTTTGCCTTTCGGCACTGCGATCTGGGTTTGCCCGGCAATTGTGGCGCGCCAACTGCGAATCGGCTCCAAATCCTGCAACAGCCGCCGCCCGATGTCCTCGCCGTCCACCGCCAGCAACGCGCGCGGCGGCATCGGCTCCAATCCGAACGCGGCCGATTTTGCCGCGTCGGCGCCAACCGTCACCGCGCCATCCGCGCCCGACACCGAGATGCGCACCCGCTCGCCTGCGGCCTCCACGTTGGAGCGCGCAGCAGCAAACTGTCGTTGCCACTTCTCGAACGCGGCGTCATTGCGAAGCTCGCTGCCAATCCGCACCCAGAACGCCGCACCGGCCCTGGAGCCGACTTGATGCGCGACGGTCAAGCGCACTGCGCCGAATTTGTTGCCGTCGAACACGAAGCTCACCGGCGCATCGTCCTGCGCCCACGGAACGCGAACGCCGACTGCTGCCGTGCCTTTGCGCAGCACCAGCGCCTCGCCGTGGTTGAGTGGAAATTCCCACGGTTTGTCCTTCGGGGTGTCCACGCGCCGACCGCCAATCCAGAAGCTGTCCACATCGAGCGGCATCACGAAGTGCGACTCTAACGTCTGCGTCTCCGGCGGAACATCCTTGTCGCGGTAGAGCGCCACGCCGAGCGCGTCCACGCGCCGTTGGGCCGCCGCCCAGAACGGCGTAAGGTGGAGCGTCTTTGCATGCGCTTTGCCTTCTTGGATTCTGATTTTGCCGTAGGGATCATGCCGTCCGTCGGGAATGAAATAACAACGCACACCCTCGCGCGGTCCGGGCAAATCGGCGCTCAGTGGGATGTCCATCGTCCGGTAGTTCGCACCGGCGACACTGAGCGTCACGTCGCGGCACAGGTAATGCGTCCGCGATTCCGCCGGTTCGAAACCCCAGATTTGCTGCACGAGCCGGGGAAAGCGCGTCTCGCTCATTTCCTTCAATCGCGCCGGCGGTCGCCAGCGGGTGAAGGCGTTGACAATGTGGGTCACGCGATTCTTCGCATCGGTCGGCAGCCAGCCGTTGGCCATCATCTGCTGGTCGAGGAAACCGAGGCCGCGCAGGTAATCGTAGTCCCGGCTGCGCGCGCCGCCGAGTTTCTGCGCGGGCGGGAACCAGTTCAGCGCGATGTCCCTCCAGAAATATTCCAGCAACACGCGCGCCTGTTGCCGGCCGCGTTCCTGCCTGGCGAACGCCTCGATCAACACGAGGTCATCGAGGTCCACGCCGTAGTAGGTCGGACTGCAATACTCGTGCGTGCCGCTCTCCCACATCGCCAGCAGAAACCGGTCGAGCCGCGCATACCCTTCGCTGGCCGCGTCGGGCTTGTCCATCGCCTCGCCGAGCAGAATGAGGTTGCCGGCGTTCATCAACGCAATGTTCGTGTACGTCTCCGGCACGCGGTGGCCGATCAATCCATGGATCGCCAACTCCAGAATCTCCCGCAGCTTCTCGCGCGCTGCGGGCGGTATCGTCTGTTGATGATGGATCCAGAGCAACGCACCCATCTGCATACAAAAATCCACGGCGTTGAGGTCCCAGACGCCCTCGTGATGCCAGTTCCACCGGAAGTTGCCGTACGTCCGGCTCTGCGGGTCGCGGTCCTGCATCTGGGCGGCGAGATCAAAGAGTTTTTCGAGCCGGTCGAGGTGTGTCTTTGCCTCGCACCAAGCGAGCGCCGCGCTGAACAGTTCGCGTGAACCGACCGTCGGCGGCTGGCGATTGACCCCGCGCCAAGTGCGCTCGGCGTTTTCGGCAGCGGCCCGAACGATCCCATCCCGCGACGGCAGCCCGGCGGCAAGCTCGCCGCAATGACCACCAGTGGTTGAAACCAGCAAACCGGCAACAAGCGCAACGACCCTGACACGAAGACACTTCAGCGATGCCAGTCCTAAATTTCTTAGTAGTCTCATTTGTTTCTACTCCGCTCTAGGATGCCGACAGGGAATTTCTTTTTACTCGAACTGCCGCACGAACTCAGCCGGCGTCAACACTTCCACACCGGCGCACAGACGCTTGGGGAAATGCCGAGTGTTGCCGGTTACCAGCGGCACGCCGGCGCTTCGGGCACATTCGAGAAACGGTGCGTCGTCAGGATCCGGCAGGCCAGTCGCACACACGGCGACCGGAGCTTCGGCCCATTCTGCATGATCCCGGATAACGCTGAGCACCAAGGCCACATCAGATTGCGGCAGACCAAACACCGGCCGCGCCAATACCTCGGTGTATTCGTAAACGATCCGGTCATCCAGCACGGTGGTCACGGCGCCTTGGCGGAGCCAGTCCACGATCCGCCCCGGTGGTCCGTGCGGCGAAAGGAAGCCGGCCACAATGACGTTCGTATCGAACACCGCGCGGTTCATGGGCGATGGCGGCGGGCGGCGCGAGTGCCGGCGATCTCCCGTTCAATCTGCTCGGCAGTCAGTCCTGCCGCGCCGCTGCGGCGGGCTGTCTCGCGGACATGGCTCAACGCAATCCGGCTCCGTGCCTGACGCACGGCGCTGATCACGGTGCCCGGGTCGTCGGTCGGCGCGACGTTGACCAGCACGGCCATCGGTTTGCCGTCGCTGGTCAACAACAGTTCACCTTCCCGCTGGAGCCGCTCCCGCAACGCCTTCGGCGCCTTCAAGTCTTTCACAGCAATCAGGTTCATTTATGCATCCTTTTAAGGAACTTATAGTAGGCGTAAAGTATCCCGTCAAGCGAACTGCGTCTAATGAGGTTGATTCTGATGCCGGAATTGATAGTTTACAGAGCCGACCCGACGACCGACCGGTGCTTGTCAAGCGGGAGAGCGGCAGGTAGGATAATCCCATGAGACTCTTGTTGGACAACTTGCCGGCGTCGTTGCAACTCCAACGTGAGGCGTTGAAGCAATGTCTCGAAGCGTTCAACCGCGCCCGTCACGTCCGGGCCGTCTATCTGTTCGGCTCGCACGCCCGCGGCGAGGCGCAACGCGACAGCGACGTGGACTTGTGCATCGTGGCCGACGGCGCGGACCGGCAGTGCGAGGCCGCGCGGGATTTCCGGGATGAGTTGTGGGGAATCTGGCCGCGGCCATCGCTGACGTTGATTCCGATTTCACCGCGCCGGTTGGAGGAGAAGAAAGCCTGCGGCGATCATTTTTTCCAGACCATCCTGCAAGAAGGAGTGCTCCTTGCCACGGAAAACTGATTCGAACAACCCGGCCGACTGGCTGTTCATTGCCGAAAGCGAACTGGCCGGCATCCAATCCTTGGCGGAGCAACAACTCGCCTACACGCTGTGCACCAGCAAGCTGGCGGAAGTCCTGGAGAAAGTTCTCAAGGCGGAACTGCTCCGGCTCGGTTGGTTTCTGGTCAAAACCCACGATTTGCAGGAACTCGCCGGCGAATTGCAGGCACGCCACTCCGACCTCCTGCCGCAACTCCGTCCCCTCTGCACCGCGCTCGCCGAACGCTACTTTACCGACCGTTATCCCGGCTTCGATCTCGATGACCCGGACTGGCCGCTGTTGCGGCAACAAATCCAACAGGTCGCCGCCGTGTTGGCCCAAGTCAAAACGCGGGTGGAGTCCTCATCGTCAGCGCCGAGTTGATCAGGCGCTTTTCATTCCTCACCAAAACTCCACCGAAAAATTCGGGTCAAGGTCGAACTTCGAGACCGTGAAATGTTCCGGTTTGCCGCCTTCACCCTCGGCGTCTCGTCTGACTCGGCTTGTTCCGGCTGCCGGCGTGTCGAGTGGAGACCCCGTTTACCCGTTTACGCAGAGCGATCCTGGCGCGGCGCGTGAGGACTACTGTTCTTTCATCCTCCACTCCAAAATTCCACCGGAAAACTTCGTCTGAAGTTGGACTTCGAGGCGGAGGGCGGTGGTGGTGACGGGCGCGAAGGCAACTTTGTTGAACTTGTCCTTGGCGACGCCGAAGTTGCCGGCGGTCTCGACGGGCTTCCAGTCGTTGCCGGATTTGTAGAGAAGCTTCCAGCTTTGCGGGACGCGACAGCCACCGTGGCCGGAGTCGTCGAACCAATAAACTTCGGCGGCGGAGAACTTCGTCGGCTTGTCGAAGTAACGTTCGACCCACTCGGCGGTGCCTTTGTGGTTCCACCACGTCATGCGTGGAATGCTGTGGTCATCGGAGTTCTTTGGCAACAGGCCGTCGAAACACGCCTCGGCACTGTCGGATGGATGACAGAATGAAACCGCCCACGGTTCCGGCGGCGCGGGCTTGGCGCGGAACCAGACGGACATTTCGTTCGGGCCACGATTCGCCCAGAGGCAATACGGGATCAGCGTCAGCGCGTCGCCAGTGCTTTGCGGCAGCATCTTCACGGTGGTGATGCCGTGCTCCGAAAACTTTTCTGGTTCCACGTCGAAGCGAACGTCTGTGCCGGGCACTTTGGCGAGCACTTTGCCGTCGTTGTCGGCGCCCTCGGCGCAATAGACCAACGGGCCGCGCTCGACGGCAAACTTGTCCACGTCATCCTTCACTGCCGGGTGGGCAACGATGCGGCGCACGGGCATCGGCAATTCCAGTGTCACGGTATCGCCGGGATGCCACGTGCGTTTGATTTGCGCGAAACCTTTCTTCAACACGAGCGCAACGGGCTTGTCGTTGACAGCGAGCTTCGGTGGGGTAAGCGTCCCGCTTGCCTCGGCTTTCACAGGCGTCCCGCCTGTGTTACGGTTGGACAGGCGGGACGCCTGTCCCACTAACCTGAATAATTCACTGATTGATTGAACGAAGGCCGGGGAGGCCGGTCAAATAGGTGATGATCAATCACCTATGAAAACCACCCACTCCACCAACACTCCAACAGTCTGTTTCCCAGAACCTCTCCTG
>VHCW01000021.1 GCA_016871575.1 Verrucomicrobiota bacterium | reverse complement strand
CGGCGACCGGCTGGTAATCGTAAACCGGCACGAATTTGTTCGCCCAGCGAAGATACAGATCTTGGAAACCGGGATGATCGGCGGTGTGACGCTCGACCAACGCGGCCTTTTCGCCGGTGAGCTTCTCGGGCCGGACGAGAATCAGTTCTTCTAGGGCAAACCGCTCTTGACGAACGAGTTTCGGCGCGGCTGGGGCGAAGCCGAGCCGGAACAGATGCACGGGCCGTTCCAGCGGTGGGCCTTCCTGTCGCCAGAGCGAGGCGTCATGGCTGACAATCAATCCGCCGCCGGTAACGACGAACTGGCGGATGTTCCGTATTTGTTCCGGTGTGAGATGCGGGATGCCGGCGAGATAGACAACCTTGTAGCGGGCGAGGCGAACGGGATCGTTGAGCAAGTCGGGGAGCACCGACGCAACCTGAATGTGCCGGTGAAGGCACGCGGCAAACGCGCCGAGCGTTGAGGAACGCACGTTGGTTACCGGGCGCTCTTTGTGGTGAGGCTTGTCGCTTCCGCCGCCGGTTCCCCAGACCACGGCGACGTAGGGATAATTTTCCACGCCCTGAAAACAGTTTTCGTGGCGCGCGATGATGCCGAATGGCCGGCGGAGCACTTCGCGGTCGTTGGTCTTGCGGACGAACCGGTAGGCGCTATAGACGATCGGTCCGCCGCCGAACATGGCTGTGACGAAGATTTCCTGTTGCAACTCGAGACCGCCGATTCCCGCGCGGCTGCTGAGACGCGAGGAGACATACGGCCAGACGGCTAGCCCGGTCGCGCGCGCGAGGCTCACGCCCTCGGCGCGATGGAGCAACGACTCGCTGCGTTCGTAGAGGAAGGCGTCGAGTTGCGCCGGCACGCGCGGGTCTTCGCCCATAAGACGCTCGGGGTTGTTGATGTTGTAGATGAGCGGGATGTCGCGGTGGCGTTTGACGATGCGCCGCACGTCGCGGAGGATGCCGACGAGTTGGTCCTGATACCACGCGTGATACCGGCGAATGGTTGCCTGTTCCGTCGGCGTGTAGTCGGTGAGTTTCTCGTGGAAGGGAATCTCCGAGCCGAATCCTGTGCGGCAACCGTCGCAGTAGCACGTTCCCGGTCGCGGCCAGAAATAACACGCTCCCCAACTGTCGAAGTAGATGCCGTCAATCTCGTAGTCGCGGACGACGTGCTCGACCAGATCGAGGTACGCCTGCCGGTACGGCGTGTTCCAGCAGACAGTGCCGTGGTCCTCGCCACTGCCGAACGGCGACCGCGCCGGGCCGCCGCCGGGACGCGAGACGTGGGCGTATTGCGGGTAGTCGCGCGTGACCATTGACCACGCGAGCTTGTGCATCGTGGAGATGTAGGGCACGACGCGAATGCCGCGCTGTTTGCACGCGGCAATTGTTTCGGCCAGCAGATCGCGTTTGCCCTGCTGCGGATGACGCGAGAAGGCGACGCCTTGAATCGTCGCGTATTTGCCCATCGTGGCAAAGCGGACAACGTTCGCCTTCACGTCAGTGATCGTTTCGGCCAATGCCTGCGCATCGAACTCAAGGTCCGGCGTGAACGGATACGCGTAGGCGTCCACGAGAAAGACACGCGCCGACTGGAGCCAGCGCATGTCAGACGGTTTGCTTTGCGCGGCCCAAGCGTTTCGTCCGATCAAACCGACGCCGACGCCGCTCAACAACGCGGCCTTGAGAAATTTCCGGCGACTTGGATGGCAACCGTCCGTGTTCATGTTTGACGATCTCCGTCGTTCGGAAGAAATAGGCACACACCCGGAAAGTGATGTCAAGCGACAACTTTCGGGCTTTGCGCGGAGGCGTGGTCGTGGTACGAATAACGGCATGAAGACGACACGACGACGGTTCCTGAAAGCAACGACGTTGGCCGCCGGCGGTTTTCTGTTGCCGCGCGTGATGGGACAAGCCGCTGAAAACCCTTCCACGGACCATTTCTGGTATCGCAGGCCGCCAACGGACATCTACATTGACTCGCAATCCGGCGACAAGGCGTTCGGCTACAGCGACGGAAAGGTCCTGCTGTCGAAAAACAACGGGCGCACCTGGCCACACAGCCTCGCGTTTCCCGACGCGCGGCGCATCACATTCAGCCACGTCCTGAAAAACGGCAACGTGGTGTTCGCCACGGAAGCAAAGATCTACGTCAGCACCGACAGCCTCAAGTCGTACCGCGAGATCACGGTCAAGGCGCCGGACGGTTCGGATTACATCCCGCACACGCCGCAGAAGCCGGAAAATCCCGGCTGGTATTTTCATCCGCTCCAAGGCGACATCTCGTGGGATGTGAACGGCCGGGAGATGATGGTGTGGGGCAATTACGTCAACGTCCTCGGCGGCGCCGCTCCGGTCAACATCTTTTACTCGACCGACAGCGGGTGTACCGTGAAAATCGCGTATTCGTTCGGCCAGAATCTCCAGTATCGGGACAACGGCTCGCCGGGGGGCGGCGGCAGGACCGGCACGCTGTTGGGCGATCCCTCCAACCCGGTGATCTGCCGCCATGTTCATTCGGTCAGCTACAATCCCGTCGAGAAGGCATTCTACGCCTGCACGGGCGACATTGACCGCGATGGAAAACACGAGTGCCACTGGCTGCGCGGCGCCTATGACGCGAAGAAAGACAAATGGAACTGGAAGGCGATCGTGTCCACCAATGCGAACACGCGCTACAAATGCGGCGGCATCAATTTTGTTAATGGGAAGGTTTATTGGATCAGCGACGCCAACGGTCCCCTGCCCCATGATCGCGGACTGTTTCGCTGCAATCCCGCCGACATCGCCAATCCTGCGAAGCACGAGTTGCTTTTCCAGCCGCAATACGAATGCGCCAACATGATCATTCAGGATGGCGTCATCTTGGCGGCCCATTATGCGACGGCATCGCCCTACACGTTGGGCATCATCTTTTCCCCGGACATGGGCAAGACGTGGACGCAATATGACCTGAAAGAATTCGGCAAACGCTCGCCCACGCGGTTCCACCGGAAGAACGGTGACGGCTGGTTCCGGGCCGACTTGCGGTCGGGCTGGATCACAAAAGAAGAAGTCATCTTCATCAAACCCAAGAGGTAACCCCATGAACAATCTTCTGCAAATCACCTACTGGACCATCGGCGGCTTCGAAGGCAAGAAACCGATCCGTCAAGCATTGGAGGACGCCAAAGCCTGCGGATTCGACGGCCTCGAACTGGCGTTCGGCGCCGGTGTGCTCAACACGGACACCGCCGAGGCCTCCTGCCAGCAAATCCGCGAAGATGCGCGCCGCCTCGGCATGACGCTGGGAACATTGATCAGCGGCAATTACTGGGGTTGCCCGTTGTCCTCGGCCGACCCGGCACAGCGCAAGACAGCCGTTGATTTCACGCGCCAATACATCCAGGTCGCGCACTGGCTCGGCGTGAAAACGATCCTCGTCATTCCCGGCGCCGTGGACGTGGCGTGGGACCCGTCGGTTCCCGTCACGCCCTACCAGACGGTCTGGGACAACGCCACGGCGTCGCTGAAAGAGTTGCTGCCCTTCGCAGCGAAACACGGCGTGACGCTCGCGCTCGAAAATGTCTGGAACAAATTCCTCGTGGGACCGATGGAGTTCAAACTGTTCATTGACCAGTTCGCCAGCCCGCATATCGGCTGCTATTTCGACGTGGGCAACTGCGTCATCAATGGCTACCCGCAGCATTGGATCGAAATCCTCGGCCACCGGATTGCCGCTGTCCACGTCAAGAACTTCAAGCGCGACGATTGCGCCGGGGTGTTGCATGGTTTTGGCGACGATTTGTTGCAGGGCGACGTGGATTTCGGCGCGGTCAGGGCGGCCCTCGCCAAGATCAACTACACCGGCCCGATCACGGCGGAGATGCTGCCGTTCAGCCGCCTGCCCGACCTCGTGCTTCCCGATCTGGATCTTGCGCGCGACACCGCCGCCAAGATGAAACAGATTTTCGCCGCGTAACGCCGACTCCGTCGCTTCCTCTTGTCTTCAGGTCATGTGGTCAGCTTGTCCACCTTGCCGGTCATGAAGTCCTTGTTCTTGTCGCCGACCCAGTAGCGTTCGCCGGCGATGCACCAGATGAAGTCGAGTTCCTGTTCCTGACTGAACACGGGATGATAGTTCAAGATCGGAATCGTGACGGCGTCGCCTTCGTTCACCGTGCGTACGAAACTTTTGGTCTCCTCGTCGGCATAAACTTCCATCGAACCGCGGCCCCGGACGAAGATGTAGATTTCCTCCTGATCGGTGTGGTTGTGCGGTGGCCACGACCGCTGATACGGCTGGAACAACGTAAACCCGGCGATCAGTTTGTCGGCGGCTTCGCTCACGTCGAACATCAGGAACACGTCCTTGCCCTTGAGGTGACGGATGCGCTTTTCGTCGCGCGAGAACTTCTTCCATTCGGCGTAGAACACCGGGTGCGTCTTTTCCGCCGGGGCGCGGCAGACCACGATCTTGCTCTCGCCGGTTTCCTGCGCGAGTTGGTAGGCCGCGCCGCGCGGGATGTAGAGCACGTCGTAATGCCCCAGCGTGTATCGCGTGCCGTTCAGCAATGCGGTGACTTGTCCCTGCCAACCGAACAACAGTGCTTCTTCACCCGGATGCGCGAGCGCGCCGGAGCAGACGGCACCGGTCAGTTCATAAACGCCGTAGGTCAGGAACTGGAGGTTGGAGGTTTGCGGACTGGACTTCTCGACGTAGCGGAATGCACTGGTCTCAGACGGGACATAGGTGGCGGGTTTGGGTTGGTTCATAGTTTCACTTCCGAATGATCACTTCGTTGGAGTGGCGGCGCCGGGAAGGGGAACCACACCGGTAGGCGGAAGTTTCACAGTGCCTTTCTCAAAATCCTCCGCTGTCGGACTCAGCGCGAGGTTGTACCAAGGACTGTCTTTGCGTTCCGTCAGGTCGGTCAAACGAACAATTTGTCCGGTGTAGGCGGAGATGCGCCCCATGATGGCCGTCAGCGTCGCTTCGGCAAGACCGCGCGCCTCGCTCAGCGGTTTGCCTTCGCGGATGCTGCGGATGAGATCAACATGCTCCTGAACGAGCGGGTTGACCGTGTCCCGACGCGCGGGTCGCGGTCGTGTTCCCGTGATCTTGCCACCGGGCCACACGGAACCGGTGGCGCCCACCAATTGCTCGCTGGTGCGCTGGTAGCAGCCGTTGATCTGGCGGCTCATGCTGTGGACCGTCACGTCGTCACCATAATCAAAATCAACGCTGAAGAAATCGTAGCGATTACCCAGCTCGCGGCGGGCGCGACCGCCGAAACCAAGCGCCAGTTGCGGCGGACGGCCAATGAACCAGTTCGCCACATCGAGGTTGTGAACGTGTTGCTCGACGATGTGGTCGCCGCACATTTCGACAAACTGATACCAGTTCCGAACCATGAATTGCGCGTCGCTTTCGCCCTCGACCCGGTCATACACACGACGCGGATCGCCGCCGCACCACCAGACCCGGCCGGATATGATTTTTCCGATGGCGCCGTCGGCCACAGCCTTGTGATTCTCAATGTACACCGGATCATGGCGGCGTTGCGTGCCGGCGACGACCGACAAGCCTTTTTGTTTCGCCAGCTCGCCGGCGGCGATGACGCGCCGCACGCCGACCGGGTCAACACCCGCCGGTTTTTCGACAAAGACGTGTTTACCGGCCTGAATGGCCGCTTCGAGATGCAGCGGATGGAAAACAACCGAGGAGGTGATGACCACCACATCAAGCGGACGAATCGCCAACAGTTTCCGATAGCTGTCGAAACCGAGGAAAGTGGTGTCTGGCGTAATCTTGACACGACGCTCGCCCTCTTTCAGATGCTCTTGGCACCACTTAGTGAGTTGGTCTTTGAATTTTGCCACACGATCGGAAAGCGCGTCGGCAACGGCGACAATCTCGACCGCCGGGTCCGCTTCCAGGCAGTTGGTGACCGCGCCGGTGCCGCGTCCGCCGCAGCCGATGATGCCGACGCGAATCCGGTCACTGCCCGCCGCGAAAACGCCGGTCGGAACCGTGCCGGCCAGCGGCGTCAACGCCGCCAGCGTGGCGACCGATTGTTTGAGAAAATCCCTTCGAGTCGTTGCGTTGTTCATCTGTTGTTCTCCTGCATTTGGGTTGAAAGTTGGTTGCGCAAGGCTCAAGGCAGCGTTTCCATCTCGCGGTCGCGGGCGACAACGCCTTTCGGGAAAACTTCCTCGCGCGCTTCCTTCCAGAATTCCAGAATCTTCGACGGGACACCCGGTGCGACCTGAAATTTTGTTTCGACAAAAGTCTGTACGATCCGGCAGGCGACGTCCGGCGCGACGAGGCTCTCGCCCATGCAGACGACGTTGGCGTCGTTGACGCGTCGGCCAAATTCAGCAGCCATCGGGCTTTCCGCCGCGATGGCGCAGACGCCGGCAAACTTGCCGGAGCACAACGCCATGCCGGTGCCGCTGCCACAGCAGAGCACACCGAGGTCGGCCTCGCCTTTCTGCAACACGCGGGCGGCCCGCTCGGCTATCGAGGGGAACTTCACGAACACCGAAGTGTCGGGACAGCCCACGTCAATGACCGTGTGACCGTTCTTCTCCAGCCACGGCTTGATCGCGATTTTCAGCGCGAATCCCCTGACCACGGAACCGATGACGATTCTCATTTCCGCCTCCTTGCCGCGATGTCGCGGCACGCTTGCTTGATATGTTGGACGCTGAAGCCGTGTTTCTCGAACAGATACGCCTCGGTCGCGACTTCGCCGAATTGATCGGGCACGCCGAGCCGTTTCACCGGCACGGGACACTGTTCGCTCAGGATCTCGCAGACCGCGCCGCCGAGACCGCCGAGGATGTTCTGATTTTCGACCGTCACGACTCCGCCGGTGCGGTTCGCCGAGGCGACGAGCGTCTCTGCGTCGAACGGTTTCACCGACGGACAGTGCAGCAGGTCAACGGCGATGCCGTCCTTCGCGAGTTCGTCAGCGGCTTGCATGGCAAACGGCGTCATGTAGCCGGTCGAGACGAGCGTGACGTCGTTGCCGCGGCGCATGTGGACTGCCTTGCAGGGAGCGAAGCGATACGTGCTGTCGAACACCTGCGGCTGTTTCATCCGGATCAGTTGCATATAAACCGGGCCGCGGTGCGCCGCCATCCAGTGCAGGCAGGCGCGCAGCTCATAGCAATCGCACGGCGAAAGCACCGTCATGTTCGGCATGGCGCGCATGATGGCGAGGTCTTGGAAACACATGTGCGTGCCGCCGTTCGGCCCGGCGGTGACGCCGGGCGCGGTGCCGACGATCTTCACGTTCATGTTGGCGTAGGCGACGCTGATGGTGATCTGGTCGTACACGCGACGTGAAGCAAAACAGGTGAAGCTCGCGCAGAACGGAATCTTCCCCTCCGACGCCAGCCCGGCGCCGATGCTGATCATGTTCGCTTCCGCGACGCCGATGTTCAGGAAGTTCGCCGGGTGTTTGCTCGACACCGTCGGGTTGGTGCCGGAAGCCTTGCTCAGGTCGGCTTCGAGGCACATCACGTTCGGGTTCTGTTCGATCAGTTCGTTGAGCGTCTCGCCATAGACGAAACGCATTTCCTTGTTGTGTAAAGTGTTTTCCATGGTCGCTCCTCAGTACGGCAGTGTGGCTTTGGTGTTCATCGCGTTCAGGAACTTGTCATAGGCAGCTTGGTCGGGGACCTTGATGTTATGGCTCTCGGGTTTGTTCTCGACGAGGCAGCAGCCTTTGGCCTTGATGGTGTGCGCGATGATCATCGCCGGTTTGCCGCGGACGGCGATGGCGGCGTTGATCGTGTCGTAAATCGCGTCCCAATCGTGGCCATCGGTCTCGAAGACTTCCCAGCCGAACGAGCGCCATTTGTCGCAGAGCGGCTCCAGCGTGAGCAGCTTCTCGGTGAAATCATCAATCTGGAGTTTGTTGTAGTCGGTGATGGCGACGAGGTTGTCGAGTTTGTGGTGGCCGGCGAACATCGCGGCTTCCCAGTTCTGGCCTTCGTTGGATTCTCCGTCGCCGATGATGCAGAAGACGCGGTGCTTCTTGCCGTCCATGCGCGCGGCATACGCGGCGCCGCAAGCGCACGAGAGACCTTGGCCGAGCGACCCGGTGGTCATGTCAACGCCCGGCACAAAACGCGCGTCGGCGTGGCTCGGCAGCTTCGTGCCGTCGGCGTTGAGCGTCTTCAGCCACGATGTCGGGAAGAAGTTCTGATAAGCGAGCGCGAGGTAGAGCACCGGCGCAGCGTGTCCTTTCGAGAGCACGAGCCGGTCGCGTTCGTCCCAGCGCGGGTTCTTCGGGTCGGTCCGCATGACGCGGTAGTAAAGCGTCATGACGATCTCGACGAGGCTGAGCGCCCCGCCGAGGTGGCCGGACCCGGCGCGGCAGATCATGTCGGTCATGATGTAGCGCCATTCCGCCGCCATCTGGTCGAATTGTTCTTGGTCGAATTTCTCTGTCATTGTTTTCTCCTTGTTAGAATTTAACGAGTCCGGACAGTCTGCCGAAAACAGCCAATGATACCGTCACGCAAAGGCACGCGGCGACGGTCATCACAGCCCCGGCTTTCGCCATGTCTTTGATTGAGAAATAGCCCGCGGAATACGGAATGACGTTCGTCGGCGTGGAGGTCACGAGAATGAACGCCAGCGAAGACGTGATTCCCGCGGGGATTGCCACGAGCACGGGATCAATGTGAATGCTCTTTGCCAGCGCGATGAGCAGCGGCACCATGATGATGCCGGTGGCGGTGTTGCTGGAGAACATCGCCTTGATGATGGAAACGCCCAGCACCACCATGAAGATGATGAGCAACGGATGCAGCAACCCGATCTTGCTGAAACAGACGTGCGCCAGCCACGCGGCAGCGCCGGTATGATAGACGGCCATGCCGAGCGACAGCCCGCTTGCGATCAGGACAATGCCGCCCCAACTGATTTCCTGTTCGGCTTTCTTCCACGTCAACGTTGTCAGTCCCGGAATGAAGAACAGGCAGGCACAAGCAATGGCGACAAACGAGATGCCGAGGTAATTGACCTTGCCGCCGGTCCATTTGACGATGAACGGCTCGCAAATCCAAAGGGCGATGGTGATGGCGGAGATGATTAGCGTGCAGATTTCGTCGCGCTTGAACTTACCCAGTTCCTCGCTTCTCTTCCGGAATTCCTCATCGGCCATGGTGAGATTAATCTTCTCCAGTGGGAAGAAAAGAAGCAGGATGCCCCACGCGAACGGAACCATCAAGATCGCCGCGGGAAAACCGACAATCATCCAGTCAATGAACGTGAAATTGATGCCGGCCAGGTCCTTGAGGAACGCCATGGTCAGTGGATTCGGGCCGCAGCCCGCCGGCGTGGCGATTCCGCCGATCAGCGGCCCCCACGCGCAGGAGATCATCAGCGCCTTGCCAAAATTACTTTTCATCGGCTCGGCCTTGGCGTCCTTGAGAATGGACACGCCAATCGGCAGCAGCATCGCCGCGACCGCCATGTCGGTGATCCACGCCGAGATGAATGTTCCGACGCAAAGGAACATCAGGATGATCATCTTCGGTTGATGCCCGTATCGTCGCAGCATGGATGTCGTCAGCCGTTTCATCAGGTTCGTTTCCGTGATGGCGGCCGAGAAAATCATGACGCCGATGAAGAACATGATGATGTTGTTGCCGAAACCCTCCTTGATGAGGGCATTAAACTCCGCCGTCCCGGTCATCACGAGGGCCACCATTCCCAACAGTCCCGCGATGGGAAACGGAATCGCCTCGGTGACCCACAAGATCACCACCATCACCAGCACCGCCAACGAAGTCTTTCCCGGTGAGGTCAGGGCAATCACTCCGCTGTCGGTCACAATCTTCGGCGGCGACGGCAACATCATGATGACCGCCATGACGGCCAGCGACGCCAGAAACAAAATCATGTTCTTGGACTTCACTTCGCCACCGCTTTCTGCATCAGTGGCCCGACAGCGCTCGGACGATCGGCCACGAAAACACCAACGTTCTCCAGCGCCTTGATCTTGCCGGCGACCGAGCCTTTGCCGCCGCTTACGATGGCGCCGGCGTGTCCCATTCTCTTGCCGGAGGGCGCGGTCCTGCCCGCGATGAAAGCGACCATCGGCTTCGTGAAGACGCGCATCTCGATGGCCTCGGCGACTTCTTCCTCCATGGTCCCGCCCAGTTCGCCGATCATCAGGATGGTTTTTGTTCCGTCGTCCTTTTCATAAAGCGGCAGCAGTTCGGCGAATCGCGTGCACGGCACGGAGTCGCCCCCGACGCCGACAAGCGTGGAAACACCAAACCCGGCTTTGATGGCCATCGCGGTGACTTCATTTGTCAACGAGCCGCTTCGTGTCATCACGCCGATCGTGCCCGGGCGGTACACCCGGTCAATCCAGTACGGGAAAATCCCCATCATCGCTTTTCCCGGCGTGATGACGCCGGAGGTGTTACCGCCAATGACCATCGCTTTCTCGGAAAGAGCAGCCGCTCGGATTTCCATCGCATCGTGAACCGGCACTCCTTCCGCCGTGACGACAATCTTCCCAATGCCGGCATCCAACGCCTCGAACACCGCGTCCTTCGTGAACGCCGGCGGAACGAAGAGGACGGACGCATCCGCTTTCGTCTCGGCCACCGCTTTGCGCACTGTGTTGAAGACGGGAACGCCTTCGACTTGCTGTCCTGCCTTGCCGGGAGTGACGCCGCCCACCACGTGCGTGCCGCAACCGAGCATGTGTTTCGTCCAGAAGCTCCCTTCGTTGCCCGTAATTCCTTGGACGAGCACTTTGGTTTCGGAATCAATGAAGATGCTCATCGCGCACCGCCCTTTGAAAGTTCGACGGCCCGTTTCACGGCTTCTTCGGTGTCCGAAATCGGTTCCAGCCCCGTCTTCTTGAGAATCGCTGCGGCCTCCTCTTCGCCCGTGCCGCGGATGGCGGTGATGATCGGCGCGCTTGGTTTCAACTGCGCAATGGCGTCGACGATTCCCTGCGCCATCACATCGGCGCGGGCAATCGTGCCAAACGTCACAATCAACACGACCGCGGGTTTGTTGCGCAACGTCAAGTCCATCGCTTCCGCGGCTCGCCGGTAATTTGGGCCGCCGAACTCCAGGTAGCTGGCGACGCTGCCGCCGTAATAGTTGATCAAGTCATACACCGTGTTGGTCAGCCCGGCGCCAGCGCACATCAACGCGATCTTCCCGTCGAATTGCAGGTAGGGAATCCCTTTGACCGCGGCTTCGTATTCGACATCGCTGTCAAAGTGATCGCGGGTGATCGGGAATCGCTTCTGGCGGAAACCGGCATTGTCATCAATGCTGACCTTGCCGTCGGCGGCGACCAGCCGGCCGTCCTTGGTCAGGATGAGCGGATTGATCTCCACAAGTTCGGCGTCGAATTTTTTGAACAGCTCAAACATCTTCGGCAGGATGGTCGCGCCCTGCTTGAACGCTTCGCCTTTCAGTCCGAGTCCGAACATGACGTTCCGGACCTGAAACGGCGACAGCGCCCGAAACATCTTCACGCGTTCCTTGACTATCTTGTCCGGCATCTTGACGGCGACTTCCTCGATCTCCATGCCGCCTTCGGAAGAAGCCATGATGAGCGCGCTGGAATCCACCGGGTCAATCGTGACTGCGATGTAGATTTCCTTCTCCTTGCTCAACGCTTCCTCAAAGAGAAGTTTCCCAACGTTCCGGTTGACCATCAGGTCGTGGGCTTTGAGCAAGGCCTCTTCTTTGGTCTCGGCTAGTTGAATCAGCCCGGCTTTTCCCCGCCCACCTTGCAGCACCTGCGACTTGATCACACACGGCAGTCCGACCTTTTCAATCGCCGCCGCGCAATCGGCTTCGTTTTCGACCAGTGCGCCTTTGGGAACCGGAATACCGGCTTCCGCAAAAAGTTCTTTCGCCTGATATTCAAACAGCTTCATTTTCCAAACCGCCTCCAGAACTCGCCCCACATCGCTTCATCCGTGGGCTTGACGGGATCGAACGGCTCCGAGACCCACGTCGTGTTGATGAAGTGTTTCCACGTGATGTTTTCGCTGGTGATGTTCCCGCCCCACGAACCACAACCCAGACTCACCGTGGAGGGCATGCCGTTGAAGAAATTTCCGCCATTCGACGGCGCCATCGGTTGCCGCACCATGATGCGACTCGTCTTGGCAGCGAAGGCCAAGGTACGGATGTAATCCTGATTGAACGTGAAAATCCCGCAGGAATGTCCGATCCCCGTGTATTCGGTGAGTTTCCGCTGGATTTCGAGTGCCTCGTCGAATTTGTCGTACGTCCAAAGCGCCATCACCGGCGAAATTTTTTCGCCACTGAAATGGCCTTTGCCCGGATTCTCGCCCACGACCATCAACATCGTCGTGTTGTCAGGGACTGTGATTCCCGCGCCATCCGCGATCTTCTTTGCCGGCGTGGCGATGATCTTCGGGTTCAATCCAACCTGACCGGTCTTCGGATTGGCAACCCACATCCATTTCTCCAGACGGTCGCGTTCCTCGTTGGTGCAAAGGTAACCGCCTTCCGCCTTCAACGCCTCCACCACGCGGTCAAAGACGTTCTTCTGGATGACAATTGAATTGTCAGACGAACAAGACGTGGCGTGGTCGAAAGTTTTGCTGATGCGAATCTTCTTGGCGGCGTCTTTGACGTCAGCATCTTCGCACACAATGATCACCGGATTGCCCGCGCCGACTCCATATGCCGGCGTGCCGCTCGAATACGCGGCTTTCACCATCGGGTTTCCGCCGGTGGCCAGAACGCGGTCCACCCGACGCATCAGTTCGTTGGTGAGTTCCACGCTCGGTTCTTCGATCCACTGAATCAAATCCTCCGGCGCGCCGACCCTTCGCAATCCTTCCCGCATGAACCCGCAGACGAGCGCGCACGATTTCTTGCCTTTCGGGTGCGGCGCAAAAATCACAGCGTTCCTCCCTTTCAAGATGCTGACGGCATTGCTGGCTGGCGTGGCCGTCGGGTTGGTCACCGGCGTCAACGCGCCGACAACGCCCACCGGCTTCGCGATCTTGGTAATCTTCTTCTCCTTGTCTTCTTCAATCACCCCGACGCTCTTCGCTCCCGTCACATCCTTGATGACGCCGAGGACTTTCACTTTGTGTTTGGTGACCTTGTCCTCGTACTTGCCCATGCCGGTTTCTTCCACGGCGCTCTTGGCGCAGGCCTGCACATTCGTGTCGTTGTACGTCTGCCACGCGATGGACAGACAGACATTGTCAATCTGTTCCTGCGTATAATTCTCCACCAACCGCTGCGCTGCGTGCGCTTTCTCCACGAGCCGCGCAATAATTGCCTTGTCATTGTCCGTCATGATTTGCTCCTTATCGTTTCGGTTTCCATTGGTGCAACGCCAGCGCCGCCGCGCCCAATGCGCCGTTGTATTGTCCAAGCGTGGAAGCGGTAACGGTTACATCCGATTCCGTGACCGATTGACGGACCGGCGCGAGAAACGCCTCGCCCAGTTCCGCCAGCGGCCCGGCAAAAATGATTTTCTGCGGATCGAACAACACGCTCAATTCGCTGACCACCCAACCGTGCACGCGGGCTGCATCCTCGATCAACGAGAGCGCAAACGCATCGCCCGCTTGCACTGCGCTGACGATGTCTTCGATGGTCAACTCGCCGTTCGCTGTTGCCAGAGAAGTTTTCCTGCCGCGATCAATCGCCCGTTGCGCCGTCTCGATCATCGCCGAGAGCGACGCCACATGTTCGAGCCGCGCGTCCCCACAATGCCAATGACCGATCTCGCCTGCCCGGTTCCTGCTGCCGCGCAACAGGTGCCCGTTCACAATCACCCCGGCAGCGATGCCGGAGCGCACGCCGATGCACACGAAATCCTGCAAGCCACGTCCGCCGCCGAACCAGAGTTCCGCCAGCGCCATGCAACGGATGTTGTTCTCCAGAAACACCGGCACACCGAACTTCTTGGCCAACCGCGTTCCGAGCGGAATGTCTTTCCAGCCCTTGATGAATTCGTAGTGGAGCGCCACGCCGCTGTGCGGATCAACCGTGCCCGGCACGCCGACGCCAATGCCCAACACCGAGCGCGGACCGCCGTCCATCACCTCGGCAATCGCCTGTTCGATCTTGTCGAGGATTTGCCCGGCGGAATCCGCTGCGCGAATCGCCTTGTGAACCTGTCGCACCGGCTTCTCGGAAAAATCCACCGCTGTCGCCATCAGGTTGCGCGCTTCAAAGTCCACACCCACAAATCGTCCGCCCGCCGGATTCAATTCCAGCAGTTTCGGTGGCCGGCCGGAACGCTGTTCCCTTCTTGCCGATTCCACGAGAAATCCGTCACGAATCAGCCGGTCCACATAGATACCGGCGGTGGACGGCACGATGTTGAGCTTGCGCGACAATTCCACGCGCGAAATCCGTCCATGCACACGCACGCGCTTGAGCAACTCGGCTTCCACCGCGGCGATGGTGTGATGTTTTGTTTTGATGCGCGACATCAGAACTTCACGACTTTGCCGGTGTCCACCGATTCCTGCGCCTTCAAACACAATGCCACCGACCAGCGGCCGTCCTCGCCCGTCGCGCAACGCAGTTCACCGCCGCGCGCCGCTGCCGTCAGGTTTGCGATTTCCTCTTCCAACTCATAGACTTCGCCGGTGGTCTTGGTCAGCGCGACCTCCTGCGTCTTCTCGCCATCGAAATACTTCAGCGAAAACGTCGGATGGAACGTCCGGTCCATCGCGCCGCTCCAACTGGCCCAGAGCGCGCCGCGCGTGCCGGTCAGCTTGACGATCTGATGGTGCTCGTAGGCGGCAAGCGTCTGCGAGATGACCGCGTAGCCGCTGTTGGGGAAGTTGATCATCGCGCTGAAGTTGTCCTGCAACTCCGGATGCTCGTCGCGTTTGTGGCTGGCAAACGCCACCACGGAAACCGGCTCGCCGACCTTCCCGAAATACCAACGCGCCAGATCGAAGAAGTGAATCGGTTCCTCCAGAATCCAGTTGCCAACCTGCTTGATGTTGTAGCGCCAGCCGCCGGTGCCGAGCCGGTACGGGTTGCGCCACAATTCGATCAGGCAATAGCGCGGGTCACCAATGGCGCCCTCGTCCACCATCTCCTTCACCTTTCCCCACAACGACGACAACCGGAACTCGTGCCCGATGGCCAGTTGAAGTTTCTTGGCGCGCGCCAGCGCGATCAGTTCATCGCACTGATCGAGTTGGAGACACATCGGTTTCTCCAAGAGCAGGTGACAGCCCGCTTCCAACGACGCCTTTGCCGCCTCGTAATGCACGTGTGCCGGCAGCACGATGTCCACGGCGTCGAGTTGTTCTTTCCGCAACATCTCGTGGAAGTCGGAATAGACCTTGGCGGTGGGATGGTTGGTTTGCGCGGCGGCGCGGTTCTCGTCCGATCGCTCGGCGATGGCGGCCAAGTGCGCGCCGTTGGTTTTGGCAATGACACGGGCGTGATGGCTGCCCCAGGCGCCGCAGCCGATCAGTCCGAACCGAAGAGGGGATGGATTGGTTTTCATGGTGGATATTTCGATTTCGAAATTACCAACCCGCTTGTTGCCTGTCAACAAAATAGCTGCTCACAGGCGACGCCGTCTTTCTATTTTTTCTTCTTACTCTTCAGCGCATCCCGAAAGGAGGGAGCGTGGTCGAGCATCTCCGCGCCGCCGATGACGCGCGGGTCTTTCGTTTCGCGCAGGTAGTTTTCCAAGTCGGCCGCGAGGCGTTTTTTCACAGCAGCGTAGGCGGGATCGCCGGCCACGTTGCGCAACTCGTGCGGGTCTTTGGAATGGTCGTAGAGTTCCTCGGCGGGCCGTTTGCCGAAGCACAATTCAAAGAGCGGTTTGACCTTCGGATCGTCGGCGTGCTCGAACAGGTACGCCTTCGACGGGCCGTCATCGCAAACCCGGTACGGTTCCTCCGGTTTGAAGTTGCGGATGTAACGGAATTGATGCGTGCGGATCGAGCGCATCGGGTATGGCTGGCCGTGCCGTTCCAGGCCGACCACCACCCGGTCGCGTTTCGGATCCACCCGGCCTGCCTTGCCGCTGGCAAGCACGCCGAGAAAACTGCGGCCCGTCATGTCAGACGTCGGCTTCAATCCGGCGGCTTCCAGAAACGTCGGCGCGAAATCGCAGAAGCTGATGAAATCGTCCACGACACGACCACCCTTGACACGCGCCGGCCAGCGCACGGCGAGCGGCTGGCGTGTGCCGTAGTCGTAGAGATTGGCCTTGCCGCGCGGGAACGGCCAGCCGTTGTCGCCGGTGATGAGCACCAGCGTGTTGTCGAGTTGGCCGGCGACTTCGAGCAGTTTGAGCATTTCGCCAATCTCGCGGTCGGCGCGCTCCACCTCGACGTAGTAGTCGAGGATGTCGTTTCGCACCGCCGGCACGTCGGGCAACATCGGGGGCACGCGGACGTCTTCGATTCGATGATCGCGCGCTCCCGATCCGAGTTCGTAAGGACGATGCGGATCGGTCGTGCCGAACCAGAAACAGAACGGCTTGCCCTTCGGAACGCTCTGCAGGAACTCTGTGAAACTCTTGTAGCTTGCTCCAGCCGGATTTCGTTTCCAGCCGCCGGCTTCGTAGGATCCCGGCCCCCAACCTTTGCGCATGAGGCCAACATGATACCCTGCGGCCTCCAGCATGTCGGTATAGACAGGGAACTTGTTTGGAAGTTTGCTCCAGATGATGGCGCCTTCTTCGAGCCGGTAAAACATCTGCCCGGTCAGAATCGAGGCGCGTGACGGCGAACAGGACGGAGCGGCGCAATAGGTGTGCGGGAACAACACCCCCTCGCGCGCCACGCGATCAAAGGTCGGCGTGCGCACCACGTTGTCGCCCAGCGCGCCACAGGACGGCCAGCCCCAGTCGTCGCCGATGCAAAAAAGGATGTTCGGGCGTTCGTCGCGTTTGCCGCCGGCAAACACCGGCGGCGTTGCCAACAACAGCGCCAATGAGAATGTAATCAGTGTGAAGTTCCATTTCTTCATAATCGGCTTTTCTTTGCGTTGACGTTCTTCTTTTTCTTCTTCGGAGTTTCCTGCATCGGCCAGTTGGGGTCGTCCACGTGCGCTCGCCTCATAATGGATTCGGCTTTCGTTACCAAGTCGGGACGGCTGGCAGCGAGGTTGCTCGTTTCTGACTCGTCTTTGCTGAGATCGTAAATTTCAATCGGCGCTGACGGCCCGTTTTTGACCGCCTTCCAGTTGCCGAAACGACAAGCTTGAAGCGGGCGGCTGCCTTCGTGAAGTTCCCAATAGAAATAATCGCGCTTTGGCGCAGGGCCGCCTTTGAGGAAGGAGACCAATGAGTAACCATCGGGCGTGAAGCTTGCGGGCAGCTTCGCGACGGCCAGTTCGGCGGCAGTCGGCAGGAAATCCCAAAACGCCCACGGCTCATCGGTGACTCGACCTGCCGTCACCACACCCGGCCAGCGCGCCAACGCGGCTTGCCGCAGGCCGCCTTCATACATCGTGCGTTTGAATCCGCGCAGTTTGCCACCCATGGACTGGTCGAAGAACTTGCCGATCTCGGATGTCGGGTTGAAGGACGAACCGTTGTCGCCGGCGAACATGACCAGCGTGTTCCGATCAATCTTCAGTTGTTTCAGCAATGCGAGCAGCGCGCCGACATCGGTATCGAGGCGCGTGACCATGGCGGCGTAGGTCTTCTCCTGTTCGGACCACGGCTTGTCCTTGTAGATGCCCAGATCGTCAATCTCATATTTCCCGTGCGGCAGCGTGACGGAGTAAAAAAGGAAAAATGGGCGGTCTTTTTGTTTTCGCACCCAGTCGAGCACCTCCTTCTGGATGAGATGCTGCGCGTAGGTTTTTCCGTCCAGCGGCAACCGCTTGTCGTCGTTGTCGAGATACGGTGGGAAATAATTGTGCGCTTTGCTCTGGCAATTGTAGCCGAAGAAATGATCGAACCCTTTCTTCAACGGGCTGCCCGTCGTGTCGAAATACCCCATGCCCCACTTGCCCATGCAGGCGGTGGCGTAGCCTTGTCCTTTGAGCACTTCCGCCACTGTGAGCGTCTTCGCGGCCAACGGCCATTGGCCTTCAGAGGTGCCCGGCGGTTTCTTGTTTCCGCGCGAAGGCGTATGGCCGCAATGCAATCCCGTCATCAATGATGTGCGCGAGGGCGCGCAAACCGGCGTTCCGCAATACGCTTGCAGATACCGCGTGCCTTCCGCCGCCATCCGGTCGAGGTTTGGCGTCTTGATGAGTTTCTGGCCGTAGCAACCGAGGTCGCCCTGCGCCACATCGTCCGCGAGGATAAAAATGATGTTCGGTTTGGCGAAGAGTTGGCCGCAAAGAGGCGCAAGAAGCGCAAGGAAAAGAATGAATGTTCTCATAGACGTTTCAGTTTCACATGTTTGAAGTCCATCACGGCGGCGCCGGGTTTGGAGAGGATTTCGACGGTGAGTTTGGCAGAGCCTTTGGACAAATGTACGGTGCCGAGTTTCAACGTCGCCCAGTCGCGATTGCGGTAACGTTCCCTGCCAATGGCGTCGCGATGGGGCAACGGGATTTCTTTGGCAACAGCCGCCGGCACAACGGCTTCGAGCGTATTGTTGCCAACCGTCACGCGCACTTTGGAGCCGGCGTCTTCTTTCGGACAGGCAAACGCCAGTTCAATGTCGTAGCGGCCAGCAGCCACGACCTCGATGTCAAACCAGACTTTGGCTTTCGCGTCGGTCCAGCCGGTCAGCCAGTCGTTGGCGAAGCCGGGGCCGTTGGCGAATAGCAACGGCTTGTCGAAGTACGCTTGCGGCGCGTGGAGTTCGACGGGATTGTGCTGTGCGTAGCCGATGGGAAGCGGGAATCGCTGGAGGCCGTCGCGCGAGATGTCGGCAAACCAAGCGTCGTAGAGTTTGCTGAGTTTCGCGACGAGGTCGGGATGGTCGTTGGCGATGTTCTTCTCTTGGCCGGGGTCGGCTTCCATGTCGTAGAGCTGCCACGCGATGGCGCTGGCGTCGTTGGCTTTGGCTTTCGAGCCGCCGCCGGGACCTTTGATCTCGCGCACAAGACGATGGCGTTGCGTGCGCACGGCGCCGGGGAACTTGTTGGTCTCGTCAATCGGGTTGTGCGTGAAGAGGACGCGCTCCGGCCACAACAAGTCACCGCCTTCCAGCAACGGTCGCAGACTGATGCCGTCCACCTTCGGTCCCCTTGGCGGTTTTACGCCGCAGAGATCGAGCAGCGTCGGATACAGATCAATGTGCGAGACGATCTGCTTCACAACGCATGGTTTCCAGTTCGCCGCCGGCCAGCGAACGAAGAGCGGGACGCGGCTGCCGCCTTCGTGGACGCTGACTTTGCCGCCGCGCATCCCGGCGTTGTAGATTTTGACGCCGGCAGTGCCGCCGTTGTCGGTGAGGAACAGGACGATGGTGTTGTCGGCAAGTTTCAGTTTGTCGAGGTGCGCGAGCAGCCGGCCGACGTTGTCGTCAATGTTCTCGCACATGCCGTAAAAGGCGGCCACGTTCTCCTCAAAACCTTTCGCCTTGAACTTGTCGAAGTAACGGTCCGGCACCTGAAAGGGCGAGTGCGGCGCGTTGTAGGAGAGGTAACAGAAGAACGGTTTCTTTTGGTCTGAGCCGATGAACTTCATCGCTTCATCGGTGAGCACGTCGGTGATGTAGCCCCTGGTGCGTTCCGGTGTTGCGCCGCGCAGCAAGGTGGCATCGAAGTAATTGTTCCAGTGGCCGTTGTTGAACCCGAAGAACTCGTCGAAGCCCTGTCCTTGCGGTGTGAAGGGATACTGCTCGCCGTTGTGCCACTTTCCAAAACACCCCGTGCGATAGCCCGCGCCCTTCAACGCCTCCGCAATCGTCACTTCCGAAGGCCGCACTGCCTCGCGGTTGTGGGTGACGCCGTGGCAGCCGGTGCGCACCGGCCAGCGCCCGGTCAGCAGGGCAGCGCGCGTCGGCGCACAGAACGAGTTCACGTAGAACCGGTCGAAGCGGACGCCGCTCTGGCCGAGCCGGTCAATGTGCGGCGTCTGCAAATGCGGGTTGCCGTGAATCGAGAGATCGCCGTAGCCCTGGTCGTCGGTGATGATGAGGACGATGTTCGGTTTTTCCGCAAAAGCGAATGAGGCGCAAAGAAAGGCGAGTAGAAGAAGAGTTTTCATTTTGAGAGTGGAATCCAGACCTCCATGAACGACGGGCCGTGATTGGCCCACGTGAAGTAGGGGATCAGTGTGATGTTGTTGCCGGTCAACACAGTGACGCCGTTCTCGTGGCGCGGTGTCAACCGAATGTTCGACGGCAAGGAAATGCTGGCCTGATCTTGTGGGCGCTCGTGACAATAAACCACCGGGCCGCGCACGACAGCGACGCGACCGCGACAATCTTCGACCTTGGGATGCGCTTTCACCAGACGAACCTCCATCGGCAGATTCAGTTCCACGACATCGCCGGCCAACCATTTGCGTTGCACGGTCGCGTAAGTGCCCGGCTTTGCGGCGGTGGATCTGCCGTTCACCTTGAGCGTGGCGCGCTCCGCCCAAGCGGGGATGCGGAGCTTGAGCGCGCAGGGTTTCGGTGGCGCTTGTGTGATGGTAATCTTCACACGGCCGTCCCACGGATAGTTTGACTGCTGGGTCAATGCGATGAGTTTGGTTTGAAGTGTGTTACCGCCGTAAAGGTGAACCCAGACGGCATCCGGTGAGACACTGTAAGCCCAGCGTCCCAAGCCGGCGATGGTGCGCGCCACTTGCGGCGGACAACAGTAACAACTGTGCACGAACCAGCGTGCCTCGGTGTAGTGTTTGGTCGGCCAACCGTTGCGGCCATCCCACGCGAGCGGATTGGCGTAGCAGAAATGGCGCCCGTCGGCGCTCAGCGGTGAAAGGCCGCTGTTGTGGAGAACGGTCTCCATGACGTCGGCGTGCTTCGAGTCGCCGGTGATTTGGAGCATCCGCCAATTCCACATCGCATTACCGATGTTGGCGCAGGTCTCGTTGTAGGCGGTGCGATTCGGCAATTCATAATCCGCGCCAAACGCCTCGTGCACTTCGTCGCCGCGCGTTGAATGACCGGCGTGAAGGGCGCACGCGCCGCCGGTGATGTAGGTGCGACGTGACACGCTCTGCCAGATGCGTTGCAGCGCCGCCAACACCGCTCGTTCGCCGGTTTCCATGTAGAGGTCAGCGGCGCCGCACCAAAGATACGTGCCGGTCACGGCGTGACCGACGGCTTGTGTTTCCTTGCGCAACGGCACGCGGTCCTGTGTCTGGTCAGTGCCGCCCATGTGACGCTTCTCGCGGCCTTGTTCCGGCGTGGCCGGGGCCGAGCCGCGCATCGTGATGAAGATGTCGGCCAACTCAAGGTATTTGCGTTCACCCGTTACGCGGTACAGGTCCGGCAGCGCCATCATCTGCGAGGGATTGAAATCCATCCAGGCCAACTCCGGCGGACGCGGCGCGAAAACGGTGTGGAGATAATCAGCGACTTTCCTCGCCACGTTGAGGAACGAGTCTTTGCCCGTGGCTCGTTTGTGGGCGCAGGCCGCCGTGATGAGATGCCCCATGTTGTAGAGCGCGTGGTGCTGGACTTTCTCCCAACGCTTCTTTTTCGGATTGAGTTGGATGTTCGTCGAGATGTAGCCGTCGGGCGCTTGGGCCTTGGCGATGACGCCGATCCAGTAATCCATCTTGCGGTCGAGTTCGGCGTCCTTGGTGAGGGCGTACATGTAGGCCATCGCCTCGATCCATTTGTAACAATCGCCGTCGCTCCAGTCGCTGCCGCGATAGTTGCCTTTCTCCAGCCCGGCAGCAATCTTGAGGTTGACGAGCAACGCTGCGTTGCGCTCATCGAGCAACCCGGCCTCGACGCTCGGCAGCGTGGCGCGCCGGCAGAGATCGAACTTTTCCGCCCAGAAACCTTCCGTCCATTTCACGTCCTCCAACTCGACGCCGCACAACTTCGCGTGCGGGCTGAGCGCGGCGTGGACATTGGACGCCAGCACCACCGTAAAACTGAAGCACAGAATGCATTTCCAAACACGATAATTCATTGTTTCTTTCCTTTTGGTTTCTCTTGCGATGGGAACTGGAGCGGATGCGGGCGCGGTTGCGCGTTCATCTCGTCAAAGGCCTTCTTGAGGCGCGCAACGACATCGGGATGTTGTGCGGCCACGTCGCGCTGTTCGCCGGGATCGGCTTGCAAATCGAAAAGCTGCATCGGTTTCGGGTCGTCACCGGTGCGCAGGCCGGGATGTTCATTGGGCTGCGGTTGCTCATACGGCGCGAGGATGGTCACGCCGTCCGGACCGCGCGGGTCAACCCATCGCTCGCCGGGTTTGTCAAAGGTCTTGAAGTGGTCGCGGCCGGGGAGCACGTGGAGTTTCCAGCGCGCGTCGCGCACGGTGGCGAGATTCGGGCCTTGTCCGCCGAAGATGAAGTCGTGCGGACTTGTTGCGTGACCGGTGAACAGCGGCATGATGTCGCGCCCGTCGAGCACGAGGCCTTTGGGCGGGTTGACCCCGGCAATTGTCAACGACGTAGTGAACAGGTCCATCATCACCGCCGGCTGCGCGCTCACGTGGCCGGAGGGGATTTTCCCCGGCCAATGCGCGATGCACGGCACGCGATAACCGCCCTCGAAGGAACTGCCTTTCATGCCGCGCAGACCGCCGGTGCTGCCGCCGAACCACGGACCGTTGTCGCTGGTGAACGCCACGAAGGTCTGTTTCTCGATGCCGAGTTCTTTCAGTTTGTCGAGCAGTTGTCCGACGCTCCAGTCAAGTTCCGCGATCGTGTCGGCGTACAGGCCCGCGCCGCTTTTCTTGTAGAACTCCTCGGAAGCGGCGAGCGGCTTGTGCGGCATCGCGTGGGCGAAGTAGAGGAAGAAAGGGCGGCTCCGGTTGCGCTGGATGAAATCGAGCGCGCGTTTTGCGTATCGCTGCGTCAACGTCGCCTGCACGATGGGATACTCGACGCGGCGCGTGCCTTCGAGCAACTCAACCGGACGCATGTCGTTGGAGTACGGGATGCCGAAGTATTCGTCGAAGCCGCGCCCGGTGGGCAACCACCCCGGTTTCGCGTGGCCGAGATGCCATTTGCCGACCATGCCCGTGGCGTAGCCCGCCTGCTTGAGCAATTGCGCGAGCGTCCGTTCGCTCTCCGGCAAATGCACTTCGTTGGAGGGCGGCTTGCCGTCGGGCGCCGGATTTGAGGGCATCCCGCACCGGAACGGATAGCGTCCCGTCATCAACGATGCTCGCGTCGGCGCGCAGAACGCCATCGGGCAGTTGAAGTGCGTCAATCGTGCGCCTTCCGCGGCCATGCGGTCAAGATTGGGCGTTTTGAACTTCGGATGCCCGTAACAAGCGAGATCGCCGTAGCCGAGGTCATCAGCGAGGATAAGGATGATATTCGGTTTGTCAGCGGCGAAGGATTGGCCGCAAAAGAGCGCAAAGAACGCAAGAAGGATGGCGAGGATTGTCTTCATAGGGGCGAGATTGGACGGCTATCCGCCGCAAAGTTCAAGCCGGAAATGAACGCGCCCTGAAGTTGTGGCCGGAAATGGGGCGAGTTCGGCGCGTTCCTTGGCGTATTTCATCCAAAGCGATTCGAGCGTTGCGACAATCTTCCTTTCGTCGCCGACGACCAGCCAATAACGATACCGGTAGATCGAACGCGGGGCGAGCGCGACGCTGTCAATGGGCGCAACATGCATGCAAGGCGCAGCCGTGGGGTTGTCGCTCGTTCCTTCGCCGTGCGGCCCGAAATTCCACGATTGGCTGGCAGCAGGGCTGAACACGGCGACGCCTTGGCCGTTGGGAGCGAAAAAGGCCATCGCTTGTCGCGGGGGCTTGGCCCGGCCCCAGGGCGGACCGGGCGCTTGTGTTTCCTCACGCCATTTTCCGTCGCCAAGGTAACTTCTGACCTTGCTGAAATTGCGGGTGAAGTAACACGCTGGGATTTCCTGATGGCGCGGCACCGCCGGTCCCCAAAGGTCGTTGTCCGCACGACGGGAGACGAATTCGCAGCGCACAACCACCGCATTGGACATCGCCGGCTCGAAACTCGTCCACTGGCGCATCAGCGCGGCTGCTTCCTCGTTGGGCATGTCCCAGAGCTTCGGCACGGTCTCGGCAAAAAGCGTGTTGCCATCGAGCCGCTTGAACTCGGTGACGCGCGCCCAGGAGGACACGCCGCCGCCTTGGATGGGATTCCACGGCCACGGACTCCATGCTTTGCTTTGGCCGCGGGCCTTGCGGTCGAGCGGCAGCCCGGCGTAGTAGGATTGCTGGATCAATCGTCCCGGATCATGGATGTTGACTATGTTCTTGGAGTAGGTTGTCCACGACAACCAGGTAATTGAGCCGCCCTTGGCGGGGTCAATGCCGACCTTGACGGTGCCGTTGTTCAGCATCAGCAAGTCAGCGGATTGGCCGCAACAAGGCGCAAGGAACGCAAGAAGGACGGCAAGGATTGTTTTCATGGCGGTGAGATGGGACGCGTGACGCGGGCAACCGTTGAGTCCACCGCCTTGCTGGCTGATTCTTGACTTGAATGCGTTTGCAATTCGCGCGTTTTGCGGGCTGCAAGATATATTTCGCCAGCCCACGATGGGAAAATGATGCCCCATAGCTGATTGATCCTAATCCACCACTTGAAATTCTCCAGAGGGTTTCCCGACCATCGCAAGAAGTATGTTCCATGGATCATTTCAGGGTGCAAGTTGGCACTTCGAGTCAAGGATTTCCACCGTGACGAATCCATCGAGTTGATGTGGCCGCCATGCTCAACTTTTCCTTTCCGATACCGTCGGCGATGCTGCCATTCACGAATTCGAGAGAACGGGAATGGTAAGACAGGGCTTCCCGCGAGTAGAACTCCGCCGGGACGCAGGATGCGAGCAATTTCGCTGATGGCACATTCGGGACGGAGCAAGTGCTCCACCACGTGTGAGAATACGACAACATCCACTGAATCAGACGGGCAAGGAAGAGTCTCATCAAGATCGCACTCCACGCATTCTTCGTATCCTAATCCACGCAGATGTTGTTGATCAATCTTCCGGTCAAACGCCATCCATTTCACGGAGGCCATTTCCCCAAAGAATTGCTTGAAGTGCCCAGAGCTACTCCCAATGTCCGCCACCGTGACAGCCTCTTTTTTTGATATTTCATCGAGCAAAGCGCACCTCAGCCACCAATAACGCAAAGCACGAATCGAATAGCGCGTTGTTTCCGCCTGCTTGTTGATGATTTCTTTTGAGCAAATCGCCAGCGACCGTTCTCTCAAGGAGTCGATTCCCCATGAGAGGGGGCGTATTCGTCTTGCGAACCAAGAGTTATGGCAGTCCAAGTTTACCTTAGTTTTTCAATCCAACATTCTCATTCACCGGAACTCATGAGCGACAGACAAAGTCCCGATTGTGGATTGCAGTGATCGCCTGTGTGTGGGTTGCGCACACACGGCGAGTGATAGGAACGCGCCTTCATGGCGGCACTTTGCGCCTTTCAGCGTGGCACGGCAAGCTGTAATTTGTGAATTCGTGACTGTGATGGATGATGCCAACAAACTGTACGCTCGCCGTCGCAGGGCGGCGCTATCTGCCGGCAGTAAACATGGCTTGTTCACGGAATAAGAACCGCCGTCGGTTCAGGGCCAGGATTCGACCGGCGGCGGCGTTCCTCGTGTTGCCCAAACAATGAACTACCCCCTTTTTTGCGTGTAATTTGTTTCTCACGCGGTTATGAATCCCCCTGAAAGGAACTTCACATGAAAATTGAATTGAAAAAGAATTGCAGGTACGCGCTCGTCGTGCCGACGAGCATGGGCATCCGCATCACGCCGCCGGCGGGACAGCCGGTGCATTGTGGCGGCACATTTATGATGCAGGTGACCAGCGCCGAATCGAACGTCGCCAGCATCTCGTCGTTCCTCGGCTTGCCGGTCAAAATCCTGACGACATTCGTCAAGGGCAGCCCGATTGCCCAGATGATCAAGGACAACCTGCGCAGCCGCGGGATGGATTACGAAGGACCGGAAATGACGCAGGGCGGGCCGTGGGGGTACCGTCACCAGTTCAACATCGCTGACAGCGGGCTTGGCTCGCGCGGGCCGCGCGTATGGAACGACCGGGCCGGCGAAGTCGGCAGGACGCTCAACGTGAAGGATTTTGACCTTGACCGGATCTTCGGCAAGGAAGGCGTGCAGATCGTTCATCTGTCCGGACTCGTCGGCGCATTGTCGCCGGAGACCAGCAAGTTCTGCCTCGAACTGGCGCGCGCCGCGAAGAAACACGGCACGCGGATTTCGTTCGACCTGAACTACCGGGCGTCGTTCTGGAAAGGCCGCGAGAAAGAGCTCTCGGAAATCTTCGCGGAGATTGCCAGCGCGGCGGACATTCTGGTTGGCAATGAAGAAGATTTCCAACTCTGCCTCGGCGTCAAAGGACCGGAAGCCGGCGGCAAGGGACTCAAGGCCGAGATCGAGAGCTTCAAGGAGATGATCAAGCGCGTGAAGAAAGCGTATCCAAACGCCACGACGTACGCCACGACGTTGCGTGAAGTCGTGGACGCCAACCATCACCTCTGGGGCGCGATCATGGCAGCCGGCAAAGAGTGGTTCGTGGTCGAACCGCGCGACATCACGGTGCTCGACCGCATCGGCGGCGGCGACGGTTTTGTCGGCGGCATGCTCTACGCGATCCTCAAAGGCTGGGAACCGGAGAAGTGGATTCAATTCGGCTGGGCCAGCGGCGCGTTGGCGACGACGATGTTGACCGACTACGCGCAACCCGCCGATGAAGATCAAATCTGGAGCATCTGGAAGGGCAACGCCCGCGTCCAGCGGTGAACCATTATTCCAACGAGCTGCGGTTGCGGCCGCGTGGTGTTGGGAGATTTTTTGGCGCGGCGTTCCTGGCCTTCTGGCTTTGCGGCTGGGCGGCCGGGGAAGCGTTTGCGCTCTACGTCCTGGTCAACGGCCTCCGTGCGTTGCTGACCGGCAGCCCGCCGACTGGCGGGGATGAACCGAAAAACATCGGCGCAGCCGTGGCCGTCGGCGGATTCCTGCTGATCTGGCTCGCGTTCTGGACCATCGGCGGACTCGCCGCCATCCGGGAATTGCTGCGGTCGTTGTGGGCGGAGGATTGCCTCTCGGTTCAACCGGACGGCCTGCTCGTGACGAGCCGTCTCGGGCCGTTTGTCACCCGGCGCCACCTGCCGCGAAGCGAAATCCGCCGCATCTACGCGCAACGGCCGACAACCGCGCTGATGGCACAGGTCGGATCGAACACGGTGACGCTGTCCGACCTCGGCACGCCGGCAGAACGCGACGCCGGGGCCGATTGGCTGCGCTCAGAGTTGCGACTCTCGGAAGCGTTGTCAGTCACGGGCGAGGCGTTGCCTGAAGGCTGGCAGGAGGTGACCGATTTCCGCGGCGAGACGGCGCTCGCGCCGGATTTGCGGACGCGCCGCAAACAGGCGTACATCGTGACGGTCATTGCCGGCGCCGTCTGGAGCGGCGTGCTGCTCTTGGCGCGCGGCAGCCTGCGCGAACCGACGCAGTGGGGAGTGACAGCGATGGCGGGCGCCGTGGCGTGTTGGTTGACATGGCAGGCGCTCTGGTTGTTCCGCGGGCGGAAGGAATGGCGGATCGAGCACGCCCGGCTCGTGCATCAACGCCGGTACGGAGCGCACGTCACCGAACTGGCCGAGGCGCGCGCGTTGGAGTTGACGGAGTCGAGCGACAGCGACGGAGACCGGTGGTACGATTTGGAAGCGCTCATCACGGACCGACCGGGACAGAAGCCGGGCCGCCGCCGGAGCATCCAACGGACAATCCACGACCCAACAACTCCACGGAGCCTGGGCTTGTGGCTGGCCAAGCGCAGTGCGATTTCGTTTCGTGATCTGGTGCCGGACGATGCCGCCCGCGACGCGGAATTGGCGCGGGTCACCGACGCGCTGGCCAACACCGGCACATTCGGCCAGTGGCTCGCCCGCCTCGTGAAACGTCAAGGGTAACGCGGTTTTTCCCGGCGGCGCAGCACGGGACCCGGCACTTCCTCGTGTATCCACCGGTGCAAGATGTCCCGGTACTGGAGGTTCAACATCACGCCGAGCACCACCATGCTCAGGATTGCCAAGCTGAACACGATGTAACCGGAATAATCATGGTAAATCTTCATCGCCCAATCCGAGCCGAATCCCTGCGCCACCAACGCAACGGTCGTGATGCGGGCGACATTGCCGAGCACCGCCAGCGGAATGCTGGACCCAAACAACACCCACTTTTTCCAACCCCGATCCATCGTCACGTACCCGTACAGCGACGTCAACGCCATCAACGCCACGAGCGACCGGATGCCGCTGCAAGGATCGGCCACGTCCAGCGGCGCAAACCGTCCCGCCCGCGAAAGAATCCCGGTCCCGTTCTGGTACACGTCCAGTCCCATCAGTTGCAGCACGCCCGTCGAAATGTGCGCCACGAAAATCCGCAGCGGAAACGACACGTACGGCTCCAGAAAGTTCAGCGGAATCATGAACACCAGGAACGCGCACGGAAACCACAACACCCTCGCCCACCGCCAGCCACCGGCGTACAGGATCAAACCGAAAATCAGCACCACCAGCGACGAGGCGACCAGGCGGGGATTCGCGCCGCGCACGCCCACCCAGTAAACCACCGCCGCCACCACGATGACCGCCAGCCCGGACGCAGCCGAATTCAACGCCTCCCCCGCCAGTTGCCGCCGCCACAGCCAGACGAACAATCCCGCCGCGATGATCGGCACCACGTACCCGTGCGCGTACTCGCCGCCACGCCCCCAATACGTAAACAACCAGCCCAACGCCGAGGTGGGCGTGATTCCCACGACGCAGGTTTTACTCACGCCGTACGCATAAAACATCAGCGCCAGCACCACTCCGATCAGCGTCAACCGGCGCCAGTCGCTGGAAGGCGCTTGCGGAATGTGCACCGTCGAGTTGAATTCGGTTTCCGCGCTCATGCGTCAACATCGCTCATCGCGACCGGTTGCTCAACAACACCTGTTCGCCATCCGGGGTCATCGCGCGATACACGCGCAACGGGAACCCCTCCGGTGGCGGCGGCTGAAACAGCCGCAGGATGAAATGATCCTGGCCCAGCCATTCTTCCAGCACTTTCTTCTGCTCCAGCGTTTCCTGCGTCAGGTACACGCCCGTGACGAGCCGCACACGGTCGTTGATCTCAATGAAATCCCGTTCCCGCGGCGGCATCCACAACGCCGAGCGGTCCCCGTACCACGCCACCGCCCACGGAATGTCGCTGGCCAGCAGTTCGTCCGCGCGAAAGATCCGGCCCAATTCCGCGCCGACTCCCGAATTGTACGGCGGATACGGAAACGTCTCCCGCGGCGGCAGCACCGCCCAGATCATCGGCGCCATGTTCAACAGCACAAACAACCCCACAAAGCCTTTTCGCAAAAAACGCTTCCGAAACTGCAGCCGCTCGAACAACACGACGAAAAACGCCGCTGCATAGACGATCACCAGCGGCGCGAACGCCGTGAAGAAATTCCGTTGCGGCACCCCGGCCACGCTCAACCATCCGGCGCACCCGATCATCGCCCACAACAACCATCGCCGGAGCCGCACCGCCTCGTCGTCCCGCCAGCGATGGATCAACGACACCAGGAAAAACGCAATGAGGTAATTCGCACCCGTCTCTTTGATGGTGACCTCGTACAACCGGCGGCTGTTTTTCAACACCTTCACCGCCAGGGCGTGCCATTGCCACGGCGATTCCACCGCGTACCCCCGTTGATAATGCCCCACCGGTTTCCGCGCACGGTTGCGGCCTGTCTCCTCCAGCAAACCGTGGTGCGCCAGCCCGAACCATTTCCGCGACGCGTGCCGGTTGCGCAGCATCCACGGCGCGAGCACCAGCGCGAACACCGCAAGGCACAACAACAACCGCAGCCATCGCCTCTCGCGGAACACCGTCCCCACGTACACCAGCAACGGGACCATCACCACGCACACCGCGTATTGCGCCAGCGTCGCCAGCCCCACCGCCAGCACGCTCACCGCCAACGCGGCGTTCACCGAAAAATCCGTGCGTTCCGCCCGCCGCCACCGGTCCGCCTTGAACAAGGCATACGCCGCCACCAACAGCAGCGTCGCCACAAATCCCGTCGCCAACCCCGACATCGCGTGGTCCAGCAATCCCTGGCAGAACAAGTACAAGAACGCGCTCAACGCCGCCACGCGACGGTCAAACAACTCGCGCGCGAGCAAATACATCACCACCAGGCCCGTCGCAAAAAAGAACCAGCCCGTCAACATCACCACCCGGTCCGCCCGCAACGCCGCAATGTTGCTGTGATCCGTCCGCGCCCCGACAAACCGCAACGGCACCGCCAGCGCCAGCGCGTAGCCGGGCGGCGTCCACAACTCCGGCACCGTCATTCGCTGCGGGTTGAGCGTCGGCTTCCCAATCGAGCCGAGGTAAAACAGGTCCAGCGGACGGATCAATCGCGTCGTATATCCCCGGCCCAAGGCCAGATTGCGCGCCAACTGCGCCGTGTTCATCGCCTCCGGGTCGCGCAGGCCGAAAAATTGCGTGCCGGTGTACACCAACACCACGCCCACCAGCAGCACCGCGAAGATGCCGATCCGGAAAAATTGCGCGCCGGTCCCGATGTCCCACGCGAAAATCCAGTCCTGAATCCGCTCGTACAGCGGACGTTGCCGTTGCAATTGCTGACGTTGTCTTTCGATGACTGTGGCCATACCAACCTGTCCTGCACACTACCCGACACGCGCGCCGCGTTCAAGCCCGCCGCTACCACAATAACCGCGCGCCGGCCACCGCGCTCAACCACAACACCACCGTCTCAAACACCCGCTGGTTCACCCGCTCGATGACGACCCGCCCCACAATCACGCCAACGAGAATCACCGGAACCAGCACCACGTTCAACCGCAACGTCTCCGGCGTGATCAAATCCAGCCCCCAACTGAACGGCACTTTCAGCAAATTCACGATCAGGAAAAACCACGCGCCGGTCCCGATGAACTCCATCTTCGGCAACCCGACCGCCAACATGTACAGCACCAGCACCGGTCCCGCCGCGTTCGCCATCATCGTCGTCACCCCGGCCAACAACCCCATCAGCGCCACGAACCACCACGTGTGCGGCACGTTCGGATCCGCCCGCCGCCGCAACAAATGCAGCCCAACCATCACCAGCACCGTCGCGCCAATCAGCCGCCGCGCCAGACCCGTGTACTCGCGCAGCCACCACATCAACCCGCACCCAGCCAGAATCCCGACAAGCACCCACGGCATCAGCTTGCCGACATGCGCCCACACCGCATGACGCCGGTAAATCGTCACCGCAACAATGTCCGCGCAAACCAACATCGGCAACACAATCCCCGACGACGCAAACCCCTGCGGAAACAGCAAGGCAAAAATGGCAATCGCAAACACACCCAGCCCGGCCAAACCAGACTTGGAGATCCCAAACAACAACGCGCCCACCGCCGCGAGTCCCCATTCCCAATGGCTCATCGCTTCAACTCCGACGCCTTGCGACGGCTGTGAACGGCGACTTGCTCGTTGTAGCGGAGCGCCGCTTCCTCCGGAGGCAACGACGCTAATCCTGCCAGCAACGGCCTCGCGCCGCGCGGAAACAAAAAGAACCGGCCATCCCGCGTCGCGTCCACCTTTGGATGCCGGTCGAGCACCACGCTTGCAAGCCGCTCAGGAATTGCCACCGGCGAGTCGGCCTTCTCCAAGACACCGAGCAACCGCGCCTCCAACTTCTCCAGCGCCGGCCCCGGCAAGATCGAAAAATAATCATGGCGGCGTGTCAACTCGCCGCCGGTCTCCGCGAGCAACAACATCGCGCCCCACGGTTGGCAGCCGCCCAGCCACGCCGCGCCGCGCCACGCGCCGAGTTCGGCGGACGTGACGACACCGCCGCTATTTCCGAAACTGTGCCGCACGGCAGCCAACAGCGTGTCCGCCATCGCGCGCGCCAAGCGGCTGCGCAGCTTTTCCTGCGCGCGCCGAAGAATCTGGCGCGCCCGTTCCCGCGTCTGGCCGCCGCGCGCCTCGGCGATCTCGGCGAGCGTGCGCCGTTTCATCTGCGGTCGGAACAACGGATCATCGAGGCCGTAGCGTTGTTCGACGACGAATTGTTCGGCGGGTGTGAGAAACTTGGCAAGCCACGCCCGCAAATCGGCGGGAAACGATGGGGCGGAATCGGTCTGCTCGAAAAACCACGCGATGTTGCGGGCCGCTGACGCGCCGCAACGCGGAATGCGCGAGCCGGCGCGCGCCCGCAGTTCCCCGACAGTGCCGACACCGGCCTTGTGAAGCGCGCGGGCCACGCGGCGCGCCAACCCCGCTTCCCGCACCGGCCATTGGTCAACCTGTTTGCGGCTCAGTCCCATCACGGGGTGCCCGGCAACGCGGAGGCGCCTTGCTGCATCATCTGAAGGCTCATGTCAGTGATGTCAATCGCTTCAACCCCCGCTGGCAACTTGTATTGAAACATTGCGTCGTCGAGTTTCTCATTGAACTTGATGTTGGTGAAATCAATCGTGAGCGCCGTTTTCTCGCCGGACTTGTCGAACTGCTCGATGCGGTGGGTGAATCCGTCTTTCTGGCCGATGTGCATCCGCATCTTGCTGATCATGGCGACTTGCTGGGCAAGCGCAGGGTTGGAAGAGGCGGCGGGCTTCCATTTGCCTTCGAGCACCCAGACCGCCTGGCCGTCAATCGGAGCGCCCGTCACCAGCGTGTAATCCATGTACTGTTTGCTGTTCTCCCACTGGCGGGCCGGGTCGGGCGTCTGGATGGCGTCCATGTTCAAGCCGCTCCGTGCGGTGAGATTGGAGGCGACCTGGTTCATGTTCATCTTCATGATTTTCTTCTGGCCGAGCATGTCCATCTCCTGCCACATGATCCCGTCGTTGCCCATGACGATGGTCATCTTGCCGTTCGCGCCGACCATCGGCATCTGCATTTCCGTGCGCGTCAACTTCGGGTGCTTGAACCACGTCTGCCCCTGCAACGTCATCGGCGCACCCATCAAGTTCATCGTCTGGGACATGGTCGCCGACCACGTTTTGTAATCGGCGCCCTTCGCCGCCGCGAACTTCATGACCTCATCCACGCTCTGTGGCGTCTCAGCGCCGCGCGTCGCAACCGCTGCCAGCACAATCACCAACATCCATCGTATTTTCATAAAACCTCTCATTTGCCGCGCAGCCTAACACCGCCGCCGTGCCGCCGCAATCCTGTTGTGGCTTCCTGTTGTGGCTTCACAACGCGGTGCTTGTCTTGGCAGTTTGACTATGATTTACTGCCGCCATGACACACATCCGGATCAAGTACACGACCAAGGAGCGAAAGCCTTTTCGTGTCCGCGAGGAGAAGGGCAGTGCGATGTCTCCAAACGGAAGCGTGCCCGTTAACTGCATTATACATGGTGACTGCGCTGTCGAGTTGAAGAAGCTACCCCGCGACTGCATTGACCTTATTTTTACATCTCCACCGTATGCCGATAGCCGAAAGAGCACGTATGGTGGAATTCACCCCGACTGCTATGCCGAGTGGTTGCTCCCCATCACGGTCGAACTGTTGCGCGTACTCAAGCCAACCGGGTCCTTCATCCTGAACATCAAAGAACAAACCGTGAAGGGTGAACGTCACCCCTATGTGATCGAATCCATCCTTGGGATGCGACGGCAGGGCTGGCTCTGGACTGAAGAATACATTTGGCATAAGCGAAACTGTTACCCGGGGAAGTGGCCAAACCGCTTTCGCGACGCTTGGGAACGGTGCCTCCATTTTACGAAGAATCGGCACTTCTCGATGTACCAAGACGCCGTACGCGTGCCGATGGGCAGTTGGAAGCATGCACGCTTGCGCAACTTGAGCGATACAGACAAGCGACGGGACGAATCGAAGGCCAAATGGAATCTCAACTGAAAGGTAAAGTACTGTGAAAATGAGAACCTTCAAAATCAGCTTCAAGCTATACCATCACGAACTCAGCGACTGGGCGTCTGAGTACATCCATGCAAAGAGCCCGAAAGCAGCCTTACACAAATTCGCGCGGCAGCACAAGATTCAGGATGCAGACTCTCACCAGCCTGAAAGTTGGCGTTGGTGGAACGACGACTGGTATAGTGCATTCCACCTTATTGAAGAAGCCAAACGGAAACCATGCCTGCGTGTAAACTGTCAAGGAAATGGATCAGTGACTCTTGTATAACATAACATAGAGAAAGGCCCGATGGCTACGAAGAACAAAGATATACGGGACCGGTTCATCTCCAAGATCAAGCCGTTCAAACGTGTCGAACCAGTTCCCAAGATGTCCAGTGTCTATACGACTTTCAATGAAGTTCTTTTGGACGTGCGTTACTCGGCCTTTCTCGCAGGCAGCTACTATTTGTTTTTCATCGATACTCATCGAGTGAATCTGTGGCGAGGTAAACAAAGGTTTGTCGAGTGCTGCATTTGCGGTGACGAGAACATGGTTGTCTTCGTCCCGGACGACAAGATTTTCGAGTGGTTCTCCGGCATCGAACCGAACCGCAAGGGCCATTGGTTCATAAAGATTGCCCCTGTAGAAGACCGAATCATGATCAAGATCGGGCACGGACAACCGGACCGAGACGCGCAAGAATACCTTAATCGCTTCGATCTGATCTCACCAATTATTCCGCGTCCGATTCCGCGTGTGGTACCGGGAACCCCAACAGGTCACCCTGCTTTCGAAGAAGTGCGTATGGCCATCTTGACGGACAGCAACCTGCAAGGCGACTCACTGCATGAGCGGACAGTAGATATGGTCGCACAAATCGGTGAATGGTTTGGTCGGCAGCCAAAGAAGTCGTACGTGTTTGAACCGGCCTCGCCTTATATTTTAGACGTAGTCTGGTTGAACGGCGAGGAGATAGATCTGGCTGCAGAGATTCATCACGGCGGGAATGAAACGGAGGCAAAAGATAGGCTCCGACAAGCACTACGCTACGGCGCACGCAAGGTCGTTATTGTTTCCGTTCCTTCGGCGGTTCCGCGACTGAAGAGCGTGTGCCAGTTTGAAGCCGATTTGAAGCAATGGCTGGAGATTTGGAGTGTTGCCCGAGTTTATAATATGTATCGCAACGGACGCGCGTTTTACGAAGACTTCCGTGTGTTTCGCCGGCGACAGAGGTCCGATGGGGTTGCCGAATTTCTCTAGTCAGATAGCCAAGACCTCAGCTCCAAAAAGGTGCTCAGAAATACCTCGTTTCTCTACTCGAAAAAGCATCGGAAATCGTTGAGCAAATCATGGCGGCTTACGTTACGTCATCTGACGAAACAATCTTCGGTAACGTCTTTTTTGAACCGATTGCGAAACTTGCCGCATCCGGTCATGTTGCTCCATCCGAAGGCGTGGATTTCGCTCTGGAAAAGCCTGACCGATATTTGGCTGTCGCCGTGAAGTCTGGCCCGAACTGGGGCAATGCTGACCAGCACAAACGTCAAAGTACAAATTTCGATGCACTTCGTAAGCGGCTCTACAAGCTAAACAAACAGTTTGATCCGCTTGTCGGTCAAGCCTATGGCCAGCAGTGCAGTGAACCCACGGACAACTCACGTTTTCGCCGTCGTTCCGGTCAGGCGTTTTGGCAGGAAATCACAAACGATCCTGACTTCTATTTGAAGCTGATTCGCCTGATGAAAGATGTACCGGAACGCAATCGCCCAAAGTTTCGCGCGGAATGGGACCAAGCGGTGAACAGGTTCACCCGGGATTTCATGGCCGACTTCTGCCGGCTGGATGGATCAATTGATTGGGAAAGACTTGTCGCATTCAACTCCGCCGTGAAACAATCTGCACGCAAACACAAGAGATAGTTCACAAGACCCGCGCCATTGAGCGCATTTACCACCCCGCTAGCCGCCGCCAAGCCGAAACGGAAGCGACGAATTGAGGCGGCTGCTCAATGACCAGCGTGGCCAAGGAAGATACTCTTGTGCTATCTTCTTTTCATGACCATCATTTGGTTCCGACTCGATTTGCGGCTCGCCGACAACCCGGCGCTCGCTGCCGCCGCGCAACGCGGCGATGTTCTCCCCGTGTTCATTTGGGCGCCCAACGAGGAAGGCGATTGGCCGCCGGGCGCCGCCAGCCGGGCGTGGCTCCGCCAATCGCTTCGCGCACTCGACGCCTCGTTGCGTGAGCGAGGTTCGCGTCTCATTGTCCGACGCGGCCCGTCGCTGGACGCGCTGCAACAACTCGTCCGCGAGACCGGCGCTGACGCTGTCTTCTGGAATCGCCGGTACGAACCGGCGTTGCGCGAGCGCGACGCCAAGGTCCAACAAGCGTTGATCGCCGGCGGGCTGCGCGTCGAGACGTTCAACTCGGCGCTCTTGTTCGAGCCGTGGGAGATCAAGACAAAAACCGGCGGGTCGTACCGGGTGTTCACGCCGTTTTACCGGGCGTGCCAAGTCGCCGGAGGGCCACGCTCCGTCGTGGCCGAGGTGGACTTGCGGACGCGACGGAGCGCGTCCCTCCGGAGTTTGAATGTGGATGAGTTGAACCTTCCCGCTTCCCTTCATCCATCATGGGAACCGGGCGAAGCGGGCGCGCAACGACAACTCGCGAAATTTGCGAAACAAGCGCGGCACTATGCGGCACGACGCGACCGCCCGGACATCGCCGGCACGTCGCGGCTTTCGCCGCACCTGCATTTCGGCGAGGTGTCGCCGTGGGCCGTCTGGCGCGCGGTGACGACGGAATGTTTTCGTCGGCAACTTGTCTGGCGGGAGTTCGCGCATCATTTACTCTGGCATTTCCCGGCGACCACTGACGAGCCGTTGCGACCGGAATTTGCGCGGCTGGCGTGGCGGCGCGCCCCGAAAGAATTGCGGGCGTGGCAACGCGGCGAAACCGGTTTTTCGATGGTGGACGCCGGAATGCGCGAGTTGCTGGCAACCGGCTGGATGCACAACCGGGCGCGGATGGTGGTTGGTTCGTTTCTCGTGAAAGACCTGTTGTTGCCGTGGCAGGAAGGCGCGCGCTGGTTTTGGGAGAAACTGGTGGACGCCGATCTCGCCAACAACACGCTCGGCTGGCAATGGGTCGGCGGTTGCGGCGCGGACGCGGCGCCGTTCTTCCGCATTTTCAATCCATCGGCGCAATCGGAAAAATTCGATCCGGATGGCGCGTACGCCACACGTTGGGTACCGGTCGCTTTGAAGCCGATGCTCGATCACAACACCGCCCGGCAACGAGCGTTGGCGGCGTTCAAAGCCGTGCGAAAATACGGGTGACGTTTCCCTTGCTCACGTTCGCGCGGCTTGGCGGATCTCGATCAGCTTCTTCATCACGTTCTGCTCGCTGCCGATGCCGAAGGCGTCGTGCAACTGCCGGTACAACGGATAAAGTTGCTGGTAAACGGCGTGCGCTTTCGGATTCGGCTTGAACACTTTCGCCTTCACACCGGTCATGGCGCGCTGGGCGTCAGCGTAACTCTTGTGCGCGCCGGCGACGACGGCACCGGCAATGGCAGCGCCGAGGGCGCAGGTTTGCCCGGAACGCGAAACTTTCATCGGTCGGCCGGTGACGTCGGCGTAGATTTGCATCACCAGCGGGTTTTTCTCGGCGATGCCGCCGCAGTTGATGATCTGTTCGACGTTGGCGCCGTATTCCTCGAAGCGGTTGATGATGGTCAGCGCGCCGAACGCACTGGCTTCGATGAGCGCGCGGTAAATCTCGCCCGTCGTGGTGTAAAGCGTCTGGCCGATGAGCAGGCCGGTGAGGCGTTGATCCACAAGGATGGTCCGGTTGCCGTTGTTCCAGTCGAGCGCCAGCAGGCCGCTTTCGCCAGGCTCAAGTTTGGCGGCGGCTTTGGTGAGTTCTTCGTGGCTGCCGGCCTTGATGTAGTTGACGAACCAGTTGAAAATGTCGCCGACAGCCGACTGCCCGGCTTCGAGGCCGTAGTGGCCGGGCAGAATCGAGCCGTTGACGATGCCGCAAAGACCGGGAATATCAGCCAACGGTTGCCCGACCGGCACGACCATCATGTCGCAACTGCTGGTGCCGATGATTTTGGCGAGCGTGCCCGGCGCGATGCCGGAACCGACGGCTCCGAGATGGGCGTCGAACGCGCCAACGGAAACTGGAATTCCTGCTGACAAGCCTGTCCTCTTTGCCCATTCCCCGGTCAGGCAGCCGACCGATTCCGCAATTGTGTGCGCCTTCTTCGACAATCGCAAACCGGCGAGTCCGAGCTTGCCGAGAAACTCCGCATCGGGGTAACCGCCCCAGTCGTCGTTGTACATCGCCTTGTGCCCGGCGGCGCAGACGCCGGCTTTGAAGTTGCCGGTCAGTTGGGCGGGAATCCAGTCGCAACACTCGACCCATCGGTGCGCCGCGTCGAAAACTTCCGGCGCGGTCCGCTTACAATGCAACACTTTGCTGAAGAACCATTCGCTGGAATAGGTGCCGCCGCATTTGGCGAGGTAGTGCGGGCGCATCTGTTTGGCAAGCGCCGTGATTTCCCCGGCCTCAGCAATGCCGGTGTGATCTTTCCAGAGCCACGCCATCGCCGCAAGATTTTTGGAGAACCGTTTGTCGAATGCGAGCGGACGGCCGTTGGCGTCCACAGGGAGTGGCGTGCTGCCGGTGGTGTCCACGCCGATGCCGGTGATTTGCGACGGTTTGATCCTGGCCTGTCGCAACGCCTTCTTGATGACGATCTCCGCGCCGGTGAGGTAGTCGGCGGGATGTTGGCGCGCGAGGTTCGGGTCGCGGGAAAGGATGACGCCGTGTGTGCCGTGCGAGTATTCCCAGACGGCCGTGGCGATTTCGCGTCCGTTGCGCACATCCACGATGAGGCAGCGGACGGTGTTGGTTCCGTAGTCAAGACCGATGGTGTAGGTGGCGCTCATGGAGCGCAGAATAGCCAAAAGACCGCCGACACGGAAAGCCTAAACATGATCGGGCATGACGCTGATGTCCACCATCAGGTCGGAGGCGATTTCTTCGAGGGCGGCGCGCAGGCGGGCGAGCGGGAAGGATTCAGGAAGACGGACGGTGGCGGTGGCGTGGAACAGCATTTCCGCCGACATGGGCGCGCTGGCGCAATGGGTAACGAGTTCTTCCACGTTGACTTGATGCTCGGCGAGAATCTGCGAAATCTGGCGGACGATGCCGGGACGGTCGTGCCCGACCAGTTCAATGACGGCGAGGTTGCGCGAGGCAGCGGACGGGGCGGCGCTGTCGCGCTGGACGTGGACGGATAATCCTTGTGCATCAAGCGTGCGAAGGGCGTTGAGCAGTTTCGATTCATTGTCCGCCGGCAAATCAACGCGGAGGATGCCGGCAAACTGGCCGCCGAGATGAGCCATGCGGCTTTCCAGCCAGTTGCCGCCATGCTCGGCAATGGCAGCGGAGAGCCGTCCCACCAAGCCGGGGCGGTCGGCGCCGATGATGGTCATGACCAGCGAGATGTGCATGGGAGACTGTTACGCGGCCCGCGACGCAAAGGCAAGAACGATGTCCGTTCAGCCGGTGATGATCACCTTGACGACGTTGTCCTGGTAGGCGGCGTTGAGGCGGAAGGCGCGGGGAGCGTCTTTCAAGGGAATCTGGTGACTGACAATGGAGCGCATGTCCACACGCCCGGAAGTGACGAGCCGAATCGCGCGCGGATAGGTGTGTTGCATCCGCCGTGCAAAGAGCAGCGTCAGCCCTTTGCGGCGCGCAATCGCATGGGAAATCTCAAAACGATTGTCATCGGGAACACCGACAAGCACGACGCGTCCGCCGGGGCGCGTGAGTTCGATGGATTGCTGCGCGGCATCACCGGCCCAGGCGGCTTCGAGGACAACGTCGGCTTCCCCGGACATTTTGCGGAGAGGGATTCCGCCAAGTTTCTCGGCGAGTTTCTGGCGCCACGGGAGCGGATCGGAGACGAACACGCGTTTCGCGCCGGCGAGCCGGACGGTTTGGAGAAGACAGAGACCGATGCAGCCGCAACCGAGAATGGCAACGGTATCGCCTTTGCGGACATTGGCGAGGCCGGTGGCGTGGATGGCGATGCCGAGCGGTTCGAGCATGACGCCGTCAACGTCGTTCAACGCGCGCGGCAGCGGGAAACAATTGGCCGCCGGCATGAGCATCCATTCGCAGAGGCTGCCGTGGTACGGCCAGAGGCCGCAGAAACGCACGTGCGGACAGAGGTTGACATTGCCTTCGAGGCAGCGGTCGCACCGCCCGCAAGGCGTGGCGGGATCAACGGCGACACGGGCGCCGGGCTTGAGTGAGACGCGAGGGCCGACAGCTTCGATGACGCCGGCGAACTCGTGACCGGGGATCACCGGGGAACGCAACGCGATATCGCCGATGCGGCCTTCCTTGTAGGTGTGAAGATCGCTGCCGCAGATGCCGGTGGCGGTGACACGGAGCAGAACTTCGCCGCGACCGGGCTTGCCCGGATGTGGCACGTCTTCGACACGCAGGTCGCGCGGTCCGTGGAGGCGGGCAGCAAGCACTTTAGGCAAAATCAATACGTGAAACGCAAGCCAGCCCACACGCGGTTGCGGTCGTAGCTGCCGCCCCCGATCCCCGAACTGTGCAGGTACTCATAGTTGGCCTCGCCAAAAAGCCAGCGGGTAAAGGCGTACGTGGCGCCGATGTTGAAACGCCAGGCATCTTCTGATGGATCGGCTATGGGAACCGGCACATCAAAACTGGGACTTCCCATTTCGCTGTGGATATAGGTGACTCCCAATCGAGCGGTGAGTTTTTGGGTGATGGCATGGCTGAGTTGCAGATAGGTCGCCATGGTTTCCGCAGTACGATAACCATACTGATCGTGCGTGTACAGGAAGTACGAGGCGCCAATGGAGGCAGTGCCGTTGCGCGAATAGCGGTAGGTAAGACTGCCCGATACGTAGGGCGAACTGCTCTCTTGATTATTTTCGGTTTCCGACATGGTTGCGCCGACGCTGAGCTGGGCGGAAAACTGGGGATTGAACAAGTGAGAAACGAAGAGGAATGGAGTTATGGATGTGCTGTTCTTCTCGTTATTCGGTCCCGGATCATCATAGTCCACAAGCCCGAAGCGCAGATTGAAACCCACCGTAGTGGCTGGAGTCAACAGGTAGTTGATGCTGAAGCCCGGCGAAAATACATCACGGTCTTGGTCGGCGGCATTGGCGTTGTCGTAACTCCACAACTCCCAACTGTTATAGACGGACAATGTCCAGAGACGGGTAAGGTTGTACGTCAGCGTGGTCGTCAAGTTGTTGAAGCAGTAATCCCCTTGTTCCTGGCGGATGTACTCCACGCCGGAAATGATTTCAACCAACGACGGGGAAATGCCGCGGCGGAAATTATCGGTGATGTCCAATTGAAAGCGGGGCGTGAAACGATGTGAAAAAATGAGATCAATGACGTGGCTCTGGTCATACTTGTCACCGCCGGTGCGCTCCCAGTAATAAACCCAGTCGTAGCTGTAGCGAAGTCCGAGAAAGGTTTGATCCAGCGGAATGTTCACAGCAAGGCGAGGGTTGAGCGTGGTCGTGACACTGGACTCTGTATCCTGAGATTGGCCGTGGATGTTGTCGTCATAGCCGGCTGACACACCAAGGTCCACTGACCAACGGCGGGATGGATCGGACAACTGGCTGGGCTCATAGACGGCGAACGCGGCGTTGCTGATTAAAAATCCGATCATGATCAATGCCCATGTCGAGCATCGCAGGTTTGTCTGGTTTTGGCTGTTCATGTCGTGTTTCTCCATCTGTTTACTGTGCAAATTCCAACTGCACCGGTCTCGGCAACAAGCCCGCGTGATACCCGCGCGTCAACAGGCGCGCCATCGCGGCTCGCCCCGTCTCGCCCATGTCCACCGTCCGGTTGTTCACATACATTCCCACAAAACGATCCGTCATTGTCGCATCCATTCCGCGCGCGTATCGCATCGCGTAGGCCACGGCCTCCGCCCGGTGCGACAACGCGTGCTGAATACTCCGATTCAGCAACACGACCACCCGCCTCATCAACTCCTGCCCCAAATCCTTGCGAATCCCATTCACCCCCAGAGGCACAGGCAGCCCGGTGTCCGCGTGCCACCATTCTCCCAAATCCACGACGGGATGCAAGCCCAATTTCCGATAAGTGAGCTGCCCTTCGTGAATCAACAGCCCGGCGTCCACTTCGCCGCGGACAACCGCATCGGGAATCTGATCGAACGGCAGCACCTCAAATCGAAAATTCGTCAACAACAACTTCAACAACAGATACGCGCTGGTCATCGTACCCGGCACGGCGATCCGCGAATCCGCCAGTTCCCCCACCTGCATCGGGCGACGCGCCACCACGAGCGGGCCGACACGATCCCCGAAGCTTCCGCCGCTGGCCATCAGCGCATACCGGTCCGCCACGTGGGCATACGCATGCACGCTCAACGCCGTCACCGCCAACTCGCCCTCCAACGCCCGGCGATTCAACTGCTCGATCCCTTCCACCACTTCCTCAAACACCAGCCCGTCCGTGTCGAGTTTTCCCTGCGTCAGCGCATAAAACATGAAGGCATCGTCCGGGTCTGGACTGTGGCCGAGTGTAATTGTCTTGGTCTCCAATGCGAAGGTCTCCTATCGGTCAACACCACAGCGTACTATATCACCAACAACTTGATTGCACGAAAATTTTTCAACTGAAATCCCAGTTGCGTCATGCTACGCTTCGTCCCATGAACATCCTCCTGACCGGCGGCGCCGGATTCATCGGGTCGCACACCGTCGAGCGCCTTCTGGAACGCGGCGAGTCCGTCACCGTGCTCGACGACTTCAACGATTTCTACAACCCGGCCCTCAAACGGCGCAACGCTGCCGCGTTCGCCGCGCGCGTGCGCCTTGTCGAGGCTGACATTTGCGATGCCGATGCGCTGCGCCTTGTCTTTCACGCTGGCCGTTTCGACGCCGTCGTTCACCTGGCCGCCCGCGCCGGCGTGCGGCCGTCCATCCGCCAGCCGCTCCTCTACACGCGCGTCAACATCGGCGGCACGCACAACCTCCTGGAACTCGCCCGCGAATTCGGCGTGAAGAAATTCGTGTTCGCCTCCTCCTCCAGCGTCTATGGCATCAACCAGAAAGTGCCGTTCGCCGAGGGCGATCCCATCTTTCAACCCATTTCGCCGTACGCGGCCACCAAACTCGCCGGCGAAGCGCTCGGCCACGTCTATCACCACCTCCACGGCCTCGACGTCGTCTGCCTCCGCTTTTTCACCGTCTATGGCCCGCGTCAACGTCCCGACCTCGCCATCCGAAAATTCACCGAAGCCATCGCCGCCGGTCAACCGATCGAAATGTACGGCGACGGCGCCACCCGCCGCGATTACACGCACATTGACGACATTCTCCAGGGCGTCCTCGCCGCGCTGGATCGCCCGTTCGGTTGCGAAGTCATCAACCTCGGCGAGTCGCGCACCGTCGAACTGCGCGAACTGGTCCGGCTCATCGAGAAGGAACTCGGGCGTTCTGCGACAATTCAATCCCTGCCAACGCAGCCCGGCGACGTGCCGCTGACGTACGCCGATATCACGAAAGCGCGACGCTTGCTCGGTTACAAACCGCAGGTGCCCATCGAAGAAGGCATTCGTCGTTTCGTCGCCTGGTTCAAAAGCCAGACTTGAAACTGTCCGCTCCGCTCTCTACATTGCCCTCATGAAACTCAACCATTTTATCGCTGTTCTTCTTCTGGCCGCCGCGCCGGTGTTTGCGCAAGAGAACGCCGCCCTCAGCGTCCTCGAAGAAAAAGTCAACCGTCTCCGCGCCGAAGTCGAAGACCTCCAGTTCCGCCAGCGACAAACCGACAAGGCGATGGAAGCCATCCGAGCTGAGATCAAAGAACTCCACCGTAATGCCGGCGCTGTTTCTGCTGATGACCTCAAGGCGCTCGAAGCCAAGATCGCCGCCGTGGATGCGGCCCGCCAGAAGGACAACAAAATCATCGTGGACGAACTGGCCCGCCAACTGGCCACGATCGGCGGCAGCGGCAAACCCGCCAAAGCGCCCGTGGTCGGTGACGCGAAGGAACATGTTGTCCAGAAGGGCGAGACGCTGACCTCCATCGCGAAGCAGTACGGGATCAGCGTCGCCGCGTTGAAGAAGGCCAACACCCTCGCCGTCGATTCCCTCGTGGTCGGGCAAAAACTCGCCATCCCCCCGAAGTGATACACACCCGAAATTAGGGGCCGTTTCCGTTGCCGTTGCGGCGTTCCCACGGGCGGCGCGTGGTCGTGTTGGTCGCCGTCTTGAGCCGCTCGGTGTCCACTTTCAGCCAGACCGTGTCTTCGCCGGCGATGGCTTCGATGTCCTGCACGAATTTGTCCGAGGGCGTCACGGAAAACAGTTCGTGCGCTTCAAGGAACACCAGCTTGCCGTCGGGATACATGAAACAAAACAGCACGGGCACGCCGCCCTTGTGCGCGCGCAGGGTTTGCTGCACGCGCTCCAACACCTCCGGCGCGGTCGTCACGGCGGGCAGCCGGATGTGGATGGCCTTGGTGAATTTTTTCGGCACGTCCTCCAGCGGGATGATCTGTTCGGCCACGATCTTCGGGGGATCATCGCGGCGGTTGACGGTGCCGCAAATGAAAATGGCCGCGTCTTGTTTCAGGTGAATCACGCTGCGCGCGTACGCATCGGGGAACACCAACACGTCCACGCTGCCGTCGAGGTCTTCGATCGTCAGGGTGGCCATCGGTTTGCCGTCCTTCTTGGTTGTCCGGGGAACGAGTTTGCTGATGATGCCGCCGATGCGCGTGGCCTGTCCGTCCTGCAACGGACCGAGTTGCGCCGTGCTCGTCATTTCATACCGTCGCAACACGTCCGCGTGCCGGCTCAACGGATGCCCGCTGACGTAAAAGCCGAGCAGTTCCTTCTCGTAGGCGAGCATCTGGCTTTGCGACCACACCACCGGCGCGGGCTGGCCGGGCGCGGCGCGGCGCGCGTGGACGGGCGCCACGTCGAACAACGCCGCCTGGCCGCGGTCGCGGTCGCGCTGGATGCTGTTGGCGCGGTTGATCTGGTATTCGATCTCGGCGAAGACCTCGGCGCGCGCCGGGTTCAACGAGTCGAACGCGCCGCACTTGACCAGGCTTTCGATGACTTTGCGGTTGACGACGCGGGAGTCCATCCGCTCGCAGAACGCGGGGAAACTCGAAAACGCCCCGGTGTTGGCGCGGAGCTTGACGATTTCCTCGACGGCGATCTCGCCGACGTTTTTGATGGCGGCAAGACCGAACCGGATCTTGCCGCTCTCCACGGTGAACCGGACGCCGCTGGCGTTGATGTCGGGCGGCAGCACCTCGATGCCCATGCGGCGCGCCTCGGTGACAAACTGCTGAATCTTGTCGGTGTTGGCGAGTTCGTTGGAAAGCAGCGCGGCCATGAACTCGACGGGATGGTTGGCTTTCAGCCAGGCGGTCTGGTAGGCGACGACGGCATAGGCGGCGCTGTGCGACTTGTTGAAGCCGTAGCCGGCGAATTTTTCGAGGAGATCGAAAATCTTTTTCGCCTTTCCTTCCGGAAGATTGTTTTTCTGGTGGCAACCGGCGATGAAGGTGTCGCGCTGTTTGTTCATCTCCTCGGGTTTCTTCTTGCCCATGGCGCGGCGGAAGATGTCCGCCGCACCCAGCGAGTAGCCGGCCAACACATTGGTTGCCTGCATCACCTGCTCCTGGTAAACGAAGATGCCGTAGGTTTCCTTGAGGATCGGCTCCAACAACGGGTGATCGTAGGTGATCGGCTCCTTGCCGTGCTTGCGGGCAATGTAGGCCGGGATCATCTCCATCGGGCCGGGACGATACAGCGCGATGAGCGCGTTGATGACGTCAATGGAATCCACGCCGATCTGGCGGCACAGGTCGCGCATCCCGCCGGATTCAAGCTGAAACAGGCCGACGGTGTTGGCCTTCGCCAGCAGGTCGAACGTCTTCTGGTCATCCATCGGGATGGCGGCCATGTCGGGGCGTTGGCCCGTGGTTTGTTCGATGAGATTGCAGGCGTCGTGGATGACGGTCAGCGTCTTCAGCCCGAGAAAATCCATCTTCAACAAACCAAGCTCGCCCAGCGGGTTCATCGAGAACTGCGTGACGACGTCGCTTTCGTTGGTGCCGGTCGTCAGCGGAACGAGATGGATGAGCGGCTCGGCGGCGATGACGACACCGGCGGCATGCGTGCTGGAATTGCGCGGCAACCCTTCGAGCGTCAGCCCGTAGTCAATGATCCGTCGCGCGGTCTCCTCGTTCTCGTAGGCGGCCTTGAGGTCGGGGCTGATCCGCAGCGCCAGCTTCAGTTCCGTTTCGCCCTTCTTCTCGTCGGGCTTCAACGCCAGCGGAATCGTCTTCGCGATCCGGTCGCAATCGGCGTAGGGAATGCCGAGCACCCGGCCAACGTCGCGCACGACCATTTTCGCGCCGAGCGTGCCGAACGTGATGATCTGCGCGACGTGGTCCTCGCCGTATTTGTCCCGGACATACTTGATGACTTCGGGCCGGCGGTTGTAGCAGAAGTCCATGTCAATGTCGGGGGGCGAGAGCCGTTCGGGGTTGAGGAACCGCTCGAAGAACAGGTTGTAGCGCAGCGGATCAATGTCGGTGATGCCCAAGGCGTACGCGACCATGCTGCCGGCGGCGCTGCCGCGGCCGGGGCCGACGGGAATGCCCTTGCTCTTGGCGTGGTGCACGAAGTCCCAGACGATGAGGAAATAGCTGACAAACCCCTGTTTCTCGATGACGCGCAGTTCGTGCTCGACGCGCTCGACGATCTCCTTGTCGGCGGCGCGCCCGCCGTAACGGGCGCGCACTCCCTCTTCGACAAGCTGGCGCAGATATTGTTCCCGCGTGACGCCGGCCGGCGGCGGATAGACGGGGAACCGGAGTTTCCCGAACTCCAGCTTGAGGCTGCACTTTTCCGTGATCGCGATGGTGTTGGCGATCGCTTCCGGTGTCTCGGCAAAGAGCGCCTGCATTTCCTCCGGCGTGCGGAAGTAAAACTTGTCGCTGCCGTAGCGCATCCGCTTCTCGTCGCTCAACAACGATTGCGTCTGGAGACAGATCAACACGTCGTGCGCCTCGGCGTGTTCGTGCTCGATGTAATGCACGTCGTTGGTGGCGACCAGCGGCAGCTTGAATTCCTTGGCGAGCTGAATGAGGGCGCGGTTGGCGTCGCGCTGCTCGGCGATGTCGTTGTCCTGGAGTTCGAGATAGAAGTCGCCCTTCTCAAAGATCTGGCGGTACTCGTCGGCCGCGGCCTTGGCCAGCCCGATCTGTCCCTCGGCCAACCGGCTCGGCACTTCGCCTTTCAGGCAGGACGACAACCCGATCAGCCCCTTCGCGTGCTGGCGGAGCAGTTCCTTGTCAATGCGCGGTTTGTAGTAGAACCCCGTCAGGTGCGCTTCGCTGACGAGCTTGATCAGGTTGCGGTAACCGGTCTCATCCTTGGCCAGCAACACCAGATGATGCGCCGCCTCGCGCGCATTGGCGGCCTTCTTCTCCCGGCGGTCGCCGGGGGCGACGTAGGCTTCGCAACCGATGATCGGCTTGATGCCGTTGTCCATGGCCGCCTTGTAGAAGTCCACCACGCCGTACAGATTGCCGTGGTCGGTCATGGCGATGGCCGGCATCTTGCAGGCGCGCGCCTTCTCCATCAGCGCAGCGATCCGGCAGGTGCTGTCCAGCAGGCTGTACTCCGTGTGCAAATGCAGATGAACAAAATCAGAATGTTTCATGGACTCCCAGCCGCCACTGTAGCGTGTCGCCGTCGCGCTGCAAGACTTTTGCCGGGCTTGCGCGTTGCGGACCGATTCGGTATCCTCGCTCCATGAAACGCCTTCTCCTGCTGTTTGTGTTTGCTGCCGCCATTGCCGCCGACGCAGCAACCAGCTTCAAGGAACTGTTCTCCGGCACCACGGTTCCGCTCTCGCTCAAGCTCAAGGACCTCACCGGCGACTGGCGGCGCTTCTCCACCAGCGGCGATGCGGTCTCGCCCGCCAATATCTCCCGCGTCATGTTCGGCGCCGGCGCCGGCGGCTATTACAGCCGCGGCGAAACCGTCACCGCCGACGGCGAAACCTATCTCATCGCCTACCGGATACAGGTGAAGATGCCGGACATGACGGTGATGATGCGTGGCCAGCCGCCCGCGCCCGAGAAACCGACGCCCGAAACGCCGCTCTCGCTCTGCCTGTTGCACCTGCGCACGCTCGACAGTTTCACCGATATTCGTCCCTTCAACCTCGAACTCGAACTGGCTGGCGGCGACACCTCGCCGGCCGCGCTCGAAGAAGCGCGCGAAAAAGCGGCGGCGGCCACGGGGTTGCAGAACCTCAAGGCCATCGGCGTCGCGTTGCTGGCCTACGCGCAGGACGGCGACAAGACGTTGCCGCCGATGAAAGACGCGGACGCAACGCGCAAGGCGCTGGAGCCGTACTGCAAAATCAAGGACGCATTCAAAGCTCCGTATCTTCCGAACCCGGCGTTGTCCGGCCGCAAACTGGCCGGGATCGAGAAGCCCGGCGAGGTGGTTGCCTTCTACGAATCCGAGGCTGCCGGCGAAACGCGCGGAGTGTTGTATCTCGATGGCCGTTGCGAGCGGATTGCCGAGTCGAAGTGGCCCGCGCTGAAGAAGGCCTCGCAGATTCCCTGACATCGTCTTCTCCGTCCGCAGTCAGCCCCTTTGCCACATCACTGAGATAGGTATTTCACTGATGTGGCAATAACGGGGTGCAATGGGGAGTGACGGGTTTCCATTGCAGGCCGACGCCTTCGCTGGCTAGGACTGTTTATACAGGACAGCGCGCGCATGGACACCGCACACAACGTTGCTGGCACCGAGAAACTCTGCCACATCACTGAAATAGGTGTTTCACTGATGTGGCAAGGATGGAGGGGGGCACGTGTGTGTTGCGTTGGAGGAGAGTGCGTCAGGCGGCGGCGGATTCAATGCGCCTGGTCGTCTTCGCGTAGAGGTAGTCGCTGCTCTTCTTGTGCATCGGATTGAGGGTGCGAAAGAAAATGGCAATCCCCATCCGTACCATGCGGAGGATGTAAAAGAAATCCTCGCGGCTGCGAATCTTGCGCAACAACCGCATCGGGTTCAGGATGAACGTCATCGTGCGGTAGAGCAGGAACGAGCGGTAGGCCTTCTTCTGAAGCTCGTTGAGTTCCTCGCGCTTGAAGACGGTGGTGTCGGCGCCGGTTTCGTTGAGGACGTAGTTCATCTTCTCGAACTGATCCTCGTCGAACTCGTCCTTCTCGAAGAAGGCGTCGAAATTGAGCAGTCCCTCTTTCTTGAAGTACTGATAGACATCGGAGGTCGGCTGCGGCATCAGCAGGTAGAAACACGCAAAGTCCGTGCCGCAGGTCTTGGCGAAACGGATGGTGTCCTCGATGGATTCGCGCGTCTCGTAAGGGAAACCGAGGATGTTGGTGCAGTTGGTCCACATGCCGATCCGGTTGGCATGCTCGATAAGGTGCTTCGCCTGCTCCAACGGGAACGGTTTGCCGAGAAACTTCCGCGTCTCGGGATTGCCGGACTCGATGCCGAAGGTGATACGGTAACAGCCGGCAGCTTTCATCTTGTCGAGCAACTCGGTGGTCAGCATCCAGTGCGCAATGCCGTTTGGCGTGGACCATTTGATGTCGAGCTTGCGGCGGATGATCTCGTCGCAGATGGCGGCCAGCCGTTTCTTGTCCACGCCCATGCTGTCGTCGAGGAACCCGAACTCGCGGACGCCGTAAGTGCGGTGAATCAACTCAAGTTCGTCCACGACATTGATCGCGCCGCGTCCGCGCCAGGTGCGTCCCCAGACGGCCTTGATGGTGCAATAGACGCATTTCATCGGGCAACCGCGGCTGCTGACGATGCAGCCGGCGGGCGGGCGGATACCGAAGGGATTCCCTTCGCCAAGATAACGACGGAAATCCACCATCGAGAAATCGGGAATTGGAACGTCGTCGAGATTCGCGATCTGCTCGCGCGGCGCTGTCCGCGCCACAACGCCATCCCGGTTCCGATAGGCCATGCCGCGAACATCGCTGCAATCCTGACCGGCAAGGATACGCTGGCACAGTTCGAGGAGCGTCAACTCACCCTCGCCGATGACGACGTAGTCAACGTTCCGGTTGCGGGCGACGTGTTGCCAGTATGACGAGGCATGGTTGCCGCCGACGGCAACGATGATGTTCGGGTCGCACCGTTTGACGGTCGCGGCGATTTCCACCACGTCGCGGTAATAAATCGAGTACATGCTCGTGATGCCGACGATGCGCGGTTTTTCCGCCGCGAGGATTTTCGCGATGGCATCGTCGGACAACCCGAAGCGGATCCGTTGGCCAACGACAACCGCGTCTTGCACGTCGAACACACCCAGCTCCTGAATCTTGGAGGGCACGCCGAATTTCTTCAGGTAGCCGGCGAGATACAAAAGACTGTACGGGCACGTCGGCAGGTAATGCGAATAATACTGAAGCGACTGGCTGTAATACGGGTTGAAAAGCAAAATATCCATGGGCCGTTGATTATTCCTGCAACACATTGATGGCGCCATCAATCATGATGCCGCCGCCAAGGGCGCCGCGAATGATGCGCCGTCCACCGGCAGGCATGGGGGTGTCGCCCCAGTCGTCGTCTTCTTCGGATTCCTTGGCCTCATCGTAGATGTTGAACTGGAGGCGCTGGAATGCGCCGCGTTGGAACGTCGCCTTCCCGAAACACTCACTGTTCCCGTTCAACGTTTCCGGGCTGAGCTTGTCGAGCGCGATGGTGAGACGGTTGCCGTCGCTGAAGAACGCGCGCAGATCATTGGCGTGGCGGCGCGGTTTCTCGGCGTTCTTGGTCGCCAGCACGATCTCCGCAACACGTTCCATCGGAATCTCCAGCTTGGCGTAGGACGTGGCAAACCGCACCTGGCCTCCGACAACGCTGTCAAGCTGGCCGCTCAGTTTGTCGCCGTTGACCAGCCGCACAAGGTCTTCCTCCGCAGCCTTGCTGTCACTGCCGGCGTCGAGGTCGAGTTTGCCGTCCCATTCGGTGACGAGAACGTTGCTGACGCGGGTCGGCTGGCCTTGCGTGACGAAGCCGATGCCGGTGCCTCTGCCGGTGAAATCCGTCCGGTCCGTCCATTGCTTGATCAGCGCGCCGTCAATGAACAGCGCCACGGTCTTTTTCTGTTTGTTGATCTTCAGCGCGATGCGGGCCTTGTTCTTGCGCTGCAAACTCTCGACGTTGACGTGCTGGTCCACGTTGTTCATGCCGCTGTTGCGCTGGCAACGCTGGAGATAGACGGTGCCGCTGCTGATCTGGAGCGCGTAGCAGTCGCTGTTGTAGTAGTTCTCGAAGTTCTCCGCGTAAAAGAGCATGTAGAAATTGATATACCCCATCCACGCGACGTCGCACTCGATGCTGGCCATGTCGGGCAACTTCACGTCGCGGCCAATCGCAATGCCGCCGCTGCCGCCGGCCGCCACCAACGCGCCTTTCTTGAAGGTCCAACCACCGCGGTTGCCGGCGCGCTGTTGCCATTCGGCCAGCGCAGTCGGCCCGGCGTAAACCACGGAAACAGATCCCAGTCCCGGTTCAACGCTGGCAATCATCGGACGCTTGACCGCCAGTTCACCCGCATACCACGTCTGCAGTTTCAACGCGTCCTTGGTCAGCGCGACGATCTCGCCGCTGAGCGAGTCGCCGTTCGTCAGGCGCGCCACCGCCCGCGGCCCGCCGGCGCGCGGCGTCATCACATTCGCAAACTGGACTTCGCTGACATTGGCCAGCGTGAAGTTGATCATCCCCTTGGCGTCCTCGCGGCTCCAACGCACACCGTCGTCGGGATTGGCGGAAAGCAGCTTGCCGTGCAGCGTGTCGGCGTTCTTGAACTTCAACACGTCCTCCGTCTTCACCGGTGCCGCAGGTTCGTTCGTCGAGCCGCCGCGCACCGGCGGAGGAACGACGATGCCGGGCGCTGGGGACGGGGCGGGCGGCGCAACCTCGATGGTCAACGCGCCGTGCCCGGCCACGGCGACGGCTGCCACAACGGCAACGACGAAGAGCTGTTTCATGGCCGCACTGTAAATCCGCAGCCTGTTACAATCAAGCTCGGCGCAAGATTGCGCAACTTGGAAAACAAGGTATAATGCTGCCAGTCACATGAAGATTACCCTGAGAACAGGCCGCCGGCCTGGCTGGTGGTGGACGTGGGTGCCGCCGCTGATGGGATTCTGCGCGTTGGTGTGGTTCCTGATCCGGGTGATTCCCAAACCAAGCCGCGCCACGTATCCCTGCCAACGCGCCGCGTTCCCCGCCGCCACCGGCTTCGTCATCTGGCTGATCGGCGTGTTGAGCGTAAAGTTTCTCTTCGGCAAACTCCGCGCGTGGTGCGCATCGCCGCGTTGGTGGTGGGCAAGTTTCGTCACCGTGCTGGTGTTGTGGACGGTGATCGGCTGGCCGCCACCGGGCGCGGAGGCGTGGACGCCGGATGTTCATGGCGTGCTCGGCACGGCCAGGGGAATCCGTCCCGGCCGCGTCGTCTGGGCGCGCGATCCGTTGGCCACCCGCTGGAACGGCGTCAGCGGCTACTGGTGGAATGACTACACCGGCAGCGGCGCGTTCACCAACGGCACCGACCAATCCGTCGTGAACAACATGCTTTCGTGGTCGTTGCGCGCGCTGGCCGACGCGCCCAGCGACGAGGCGGCGTGGGACGCCATTTTCCGCCATTTCAATTCCACCCGCGGCCGCGGCGACATCGGCTACGCCGCCGGCGAGAAGATCGCCATCAAGGTGAATTTCAACAATACCAGCAACGTCGCCAATAACGACAACCAGGCCGACGCCTCGCCGCACAGCATCATCGCGTTGCTCCGGCAATTGGTGAACCACGCCGGCGTCGCCCAGTCCAACATCACCGTCTATGAAGCGCCCAATACTTCGCCCAGCCGCGTGATCCCCAACCGCGCGTACGACAAGTGCACCAACGAATTCCCCAACGTCGTGTTCGCCCACTGCACCAACGTCTATGGCCGCGTCGTCGTCCAGTGGGCCACCAACGCGCTGAGTTATTCGGTCAGCAACACCTGCGGGCGCAATGTTCCCACCGTCGTCACCAACGCCACCTACCTCATCAACATGGCCCTCCTCAAAGGCCACAGCACCTGCGGCGTCACGCTCACCGCCAAGAACCACTACGGCAGCATCAACACCCGCGAACACACCTTCATCAACGCCAAAACCGGCGGCATGGGCACTTACAGCCCGTTCGTGGACCTCATCGGCTCGCCTCACCTCGGCGGCAAAACGCTCCTGTTCATGATTGACGGACTCTACGGCGTCCGAAACGTCGGCACCACCGTCTCCACCAACGAACACTGGCGAAACCTCTTCGGCAACCAATGGTCCGCCAGCTATTTCCTCTCGCTCGATCCCGTCGCCATTGACTCCGTCGGCGCCGATTTCCTCCTCGCCGAGTTCGGCGACGCCCTCGGCGGCAACCCCGCCAACTGCGACAATTACCTCCACGAAGCCGCCCTCGCCCACGCGCCGCCCTCCGGCGTCAACTACACCAACCACCTCGGCACACTCCCCAGCCTCGGCGCACACGAACACTGGAACAACCCAACCAACAAACTCTACAGCCGCAACCTCGGCGCCGGCGCCGGCATCGAACTCGTCGCCAACACCGATGCCAACCTCTCGCTCAACGCCGCCGCTTCCAGCCCCGCCGTCGCCGGTTACCGGCAGACCTACACGCTCACCATCACCAACACCGGTCCCGTCGTCGCCACCAGCGCCACACTCACCAACTTCTGGCCCGCCCACGCCACCTTCATCAGCGCCACCAGCAGCCAAGGCAGTTGCACCACCAACGCCGGCGGGGCCATCATCGCCAGCCTCGGCACACTCGCCGTCTCCGGCGTCGCCAGTGTCACCGTCGTCGTTGCTTACCCAACCAGCGCCACCGGCATCGCCACCAACGACGCCACCGCCACCGCCACCCAACGCGACGCCTACATTCCCAACAACCGCGTCACATTCACCACCGAGATTCAGGCCGACACCGACGCCGATGGCCTGCCCGATGTCTGGGAACAAACGCATTTCGGCGATCCCACCAACGCCGTCGCCACCGCCGACACCGACGGCGACGGCCAATCCAATCTCCACGAGTACCTTGCCGGCACCGATCCGCTCAACGCCGCCTCCATCCTCCGCGTCACTGGCAACGTCCTCACCGGCGGATTCGCCCTCGACTGGCCCAGTGTCCCCGGCAAAACCTACCAAGTCCAGTATTGCGACACGCTCGGCAGCGGCTGGGCCGACCTGCCCGCCGCCCGCTACACCGCCGCACCGGAGCAGACCAGTCTCACTCACACCGACGCCACCGTTGCCGTCCATCGTTTCTACCGCGTCCAAGTCCTCCCACCCTGACCGGTTCCCGCCGCGAAAAAATCAGCATACTAACAGTTTCGCGCGGGTGCACACCTTTGGGCAGGAACGCGGCGTCTCGGCGGTTGCCGACGAAACTTCGACCGCCGGGACGGCAGCGTTCCTTGTGTTGCCCAAAACAATAAACTGCACTCGTATCGCACACAATTGTTGACCGCCCGATGGTGCCATGCTAAAAAATTAGCATGGCACTCAAACACCATCGCCTCAGCCGACGGGAACGACAGATCCTGGACATCGTGTACGCAAAAAGCGAAGCCTCGGCTTTCGATGTGCAAGAGGCGTTGCCCGATCCGCCCCATTACTCGACCGTCCGCACGTTGCTCGCCATCCTCGAACGAAAAGGTTTCCTCAAACACACCGAACGCGGCCAACGCTACTTCTACCAGCCGACCGAGGCGCGCGAGAAAGTCCGTCCCTCCGCGCTCAAGCGCGTCGTCGAGACGTTCTTTGGCGGTTCGCTCGCCAGCGCCGTCGCCGCGCTCGTGGACGACGCCGGCGGCAAACTGCCTGCCGACGAACTCGAACGCCTCGAAACCATCATCCAAAAGACCAAGCCCAAATGAGAATGTCACTTGTTCTGGACGCTGGCATGGCCGGAACAAAACCGGCTTGTCCGCCGTAGCTGCGCCAAAGGCGCGTAAACTTCGGCGCAGGCGGAAACGCGGCGTTGTGTCGGGACTGCCTGACACGGATGGCGGCACTGGCTCGCGGGTCAACTGCTCTTGGACGGAACGATGCAGTTGCTCGCTTGGCTGGGGCTGGAAAAACGCTTGCCCTCCAAGGAGCGGCGGTTTTCAACCGCCGCTGTTTCGATGCGCCGAATGGTACGCGGCTCGCAAATTTCCTGACGGCGGTTTCAAACCGCCGCTCCTTGGCATGACGACTTTCAACTGGATCGTTCCAGCTTGGAATGCGAAATGATTCGCACACATCGTTTGACAGGGGTGGAGCCATGCTAAAAATTTCGCACGGCGCTGGATGCTGGTGACATCAGTCGCTGCGACGTGTGTGTGCTTTGAGCTTGTCAGGGAAACGCGGCATCACGAATATGAGGATATGAAATCCTTGGAAGGTAAAACTGCCGTTGTCACCGGAGTGAGTCGCGGGATCGGCCTCGCCATTTGCCGCGCATTGCAGGGCGCGGGCGTGCGGCTCGGTCTGCTCGGCCGCCAAATGCCGCCGCCGGACATCGCGGGGACTTTCGTGAGTTGCGACTTTGCCGACGTGGAGAAAGTGCCGGGAGCCGTCCGCCAACTCACCACGAGCCTCGGCGCCATTGATATCCTCATCAACAACGCCGGGACGTTTCTCGAAAAGCCCGTGCCCGAACTCGCACTGGCCGATTGGGAACGAGTGCTGCGCGTGAACCTGACGGCCACGTTTCTGGTGACGCGCGAGGTGTTGCCGGGAATGATTTCGCGACGGCAGGGCCGGATCATCAACATCGCCAGCACGGCCAGCCTCCAAGGCTACCTGCATCAATCGGCCTACGTCGCGAGCAAGCACGCCATGCTCGGCTTCGCCCGCGCGCTGGCGCTGGAGGTACGACCGCACAACATCCACGTCCACAGCCTCTGTCCCGGCGGGGTGAAGACCGACCTGCTCCAAGGCACGTATCTGGGTCGCCGGCTCGAGGGGCAACCGATGATTGATCCCCACGACGTCGCCGCGATGGTGCTCTTTCTCCTCCAGCAACCGGATAACATTGACCTGCCCGAGGTGATTGTCCGTCGCTTCGACGCAACGGCACCCGCCAAATAGCGCGCTCGGCCTGCCTGTCAGTAACAGGTATCAGCGAAAATGCACCAGCAGGTTGATCGGCGAATTTCTGCAGCGTCTGGCGTTGACCCTGACAACCCCCGCGACCAGAGCAACTACAAACACGTGAGAATTCCGATTGCGACGAGCACAAGGAGAATCACAAGACACCCTACGTTTATCACACGTTCTGTTCCCGCCTTGCCAAGCAATCCTCGCTTTATCGGTATGCCGCAATTCGGACATTTATCTGCCTCATTGCTGACCTGCTTCTTGCACTCCGGGCATTGTATCATTGCCATAGTGGACCTCCAAATTTACCTGACTCAAAGTGTGGAACGCATCGAGCTGACTTTCCTTGCTTCGAGCTCGGCGTTTCTCAATCCAAATCTCTCCAATGAACAATTGCAATCGCCTCATCAGTGGTGCGTGCATTGTTGCCTGATGCCCTCTTGCCATCTTCTTCTATAACTTGGCACGCGAACCGACTATCGGGATTAGGACACTCCATTCCTTGATCTAGAATCTGTACTGTAACCCGCTTGCCATTTCGATACCCTGTGTACGTTTTCACTTCGTACAGCTCCGTGATGTTGCCGAATGTCTGAAGTGCATGTCGAATTGACCTACGCTCTCTCATCATGATCCTCCGCTCACACGCCCAGCCATGCCCAAACAAAAGGGGGCGCACTTACTTGCGCCCCAGATCGGGCACCGGAATGCCCACAAGAGAAACGCTTTCAGCACGCCCCTTGCGGGGCGCACTTCAAACGCTGTCTCTTGCACGAAGTTTCCGGTTTCGATCTGGACAGCAGCCGAAGCTACGCGAATTGGTTTTGGGTTATTGGTTTATGTGACTTGTGTTTCTCCTTCGGAGCGGAGAATACGCCTGTCGGGGATTTGCCGTCAAGCCTCAGACGGGCAGCCTCAGACGGGCAGCCTCAGACGGGCAGGCGGCTCGTTGAACGATGGCTGGGGAAATGTTCCGGTTTTCTTCCGGTTTCCCGCCCTCGCCCTCGGTGTTTGGCACGCACGGCAGCGCCGGTAGCGTTGACTTGCTCGGAAGATTGGGTAGCTTGACCCGCATGACAGCCTTGGAAGGACGCCGTCGTCGAGGTCTTGAAAGAACGCCACGACCTGCGACGCGAAGCGTTGGAGGACAGTTTGGAGGACGTGGCCATGCTGCGAGCCATTCAGGCGGGCGAGAAGTCGCCGCTCACGAGCCGGAAGAGAATCTTTCAACGCCTCTCCGGCAAGGCGTTGTCAAACCTCGATGAGAATGTCCCCTCTCCGGCAAGGCGTTTGACTTCCCAGCCGGGAAATCCTAGACTGTTGCCGTGAAAACGATCCAGTTTGAGACGGAACTTCACGGCGAGTCGCAGTTGCAGATTCCACCCAAGATCGCCGCGCGCCTGCCGGGTAGCGGGAAGGCGAAGGTGATTCTGTTGATCGAGGAAGACG
>VHCW01000020.1 GCA_016871575.1 Verrucomicrobiota bacterium | reverse complement strand
ACTGGACGGACAAGGCGAATCCCACCCGGTCGAAATGCACGTTGGCCGGGTTGACCAGCGGCCAGAAACTGTGGGTCCGCGTCAAGGCGATTGGCGCCAACGACGAAGGCCCGTGGAGCGACGTCGCCTGGAAGATGGTGCCGTAGGGAAAGGAAGAAGCAGGTGGGAGATGGTAGATGGTAGATAAGAGATAGGCTTTGGAGAGAAAACAGCCGCCCCGAACGCGCCTGCTGCGTGTTCGGGGCGAATTGTTTGTAACCGGAATAATATGCTTTCGACCGAAGGTCGCTTACGGGATGCGGAAACCTCACGGTCAGACGAAGGAGACCGCTGCCGAACAAGACGCCAAGGACACCATTCTCTTCGCGCCTTCGCTGTTCATCCCATTAAACTGAAAACCGCGAGCAGGCTCGCGCCACGTCGGGGCGAAATGTTTTCAGCAGCAGGAAACAGATGTGCTCTTAGCCTTTCCCGTTCTTCCTTGGGATGCGAATTGTAGTAGCCCCATGACTGTCCTTACCTAGAATCTCCGGCGCGCCGACTTCGGGAAAAGTCATCTGGAGTGTCCCGCCATGGGAGTGCCCGTCGGATAGGGTCACGCGAGCCTCCGGCGTTGAGTAGTGGTATACGCACATGGAGACACGCTTTTGTTTATGCTCATCGTAAAGAACAATGTTGGGTAAGTGACGATTTTCCTCGTCCTTGAACAGTGAGAGTTCCATGCGGCACTTATCTTTTCCGCCCCAGAAGATCAACTGAGGCTCGCCCGTCTTCGAGAAGGACAACTCGGCCCGCTTCTCTCCCTCGGCCGTAACCAGAACGAATGCCTCAGCCTCTACTGTCTCGAAGCGCATCGGTTTCTTCTTTGCTCTTCCTGTCAGTTTGCCTGCAACCTTTAGTTTTGCCATGGTCATTATCTCCTTATGTTGTCATCCGTTTCACACATGTCGCGGCAAACCGATCAGCTTGCCGCCCCATTCCGCTCCGCGGACAACAGACTAGAAACTCCGCCGGCATTGTCAAGCGGCCAGAGCTGTGTGAGGACCGGAGAAAGTAGTCAGTGGTCAGCACCGGAACCTTTGCGCTTTTGCCGCCCTGACCCCGCGGCGTTTGCGGACTCGGCTTTGCGCGTTATTGCGGCCATCCAATCCGTGTATTCTGTGTCTTCCGTGGTTTCACCCCTTCGCTGTCCGCGCCCCGGTTTTCCCCGCCGCGTGAGGTCACGCGGCCTACAACTTCCTCTTCGCATTCTTCGTGTCCTTCGTGGTGAATTTCCTTCCGTGTATTCTGTGTATTCCGTGGTTTCACCTTCGCTGTCCGCGCCCCGGTTTTCCCCGCCGCGTGAGGTCACGCGGCCTACAACTTCGCCTTCGCGTTCTTCGTGTCCTTCGTGGTGAATTTCCTTCTGTGTATTCTGTGTCTTCCGTGGTTTCGCCTTCGCTGTCCGCGCCCCGGTTTTCCCCGCCGCGTGAGGTCACGCGGCCTACAACTTCGCCTTCGCGTTCTTCGTGTCCTTCGTGGTGAATTTCCTTCTGTGTATTCTGTGTCTTCCGTGGTTTCGCCTTCGCTGTCCGCGCCCCGGTTTTCCCCGCCGCGTGAGGTCACGCGGCCTACAACTTCGCCTTCGCGTTCTTCGTGTCCTTCGTGGTGAATTTCCTTCCGTGTATTCTGTGTCTTCCGTGGTTTCGCCTTCGCTGTCCGCGCCCCGGTTTTCCCCGCCGCGTGAGTTCACGCGGCCTACAACTTCATCTTCGCGTTCTTCGTGTCCTTCGTGGTGAATTTCCTTCTGTGTATTCTGTGTATTCCGTGGTTTCGCCTTCGCTGTCCGCGCCCCGGTTTTCCCCGCCGCGTGAGGTCACGCGGCCTACAACTTCCTCTTCGCGTTCTTCGTGTCCTTCGTGGTGAATTTCCTTCCGTGTATTCTGTGTCTTCCGTGGTTTCACCCTTCGCTGTCCGCGCCCCGGTTTTCCCCGCCGCGTGAGTTCACGCGGCCTACAACTTCGCCTTCGCGTTCTTCGTGTCCTTCGTGGTGAATTTCCTTCTGTGTATTCTGTGTATTCCGTGGTTTCACCTTCGCTGTCCGCGCCCCGGTTTTCCCCGCCGCGTGAGGTCACGCGGCCTACAACTTCGTCTTCGCGTTCTTCGTGTCCTTCGTGGTGAATTTCCTTCCGTGTATTCTGTGTCTTCCGTGGTTTCACCCTTCGCTGTCCGCGCCCCGGTTTTCCCCGCCGCGTGAGGTCACGCGGCCTACAACTTCGTCTTCGCGTTCTTCGTGGCTATCCAGTCTGCTGAACGTTCCGAAGATTGAAACTCGGCAGCAAGTCGGCTATCATAGCGGCCATGAAACGCTTTCTCCTCACCGCCATGTTGCTCGTGACGCTGGGCGCGCTGAACGCCGCCGAATCCACAAAGTCCGGTTTCCTGCCAGCAAACCCCTCCGAGCCAAAGTCCAATCAGCCGCGCGTCATCTGGCTTGAGGCAGAGCGGTTCAGCCAAGCGGGGGGCTGGTCAACCGATACCCAGTTTGTTGACACGATGGGATCGGTTCAACTCCTGGCGACCGGGTGCGGGAAACCGGTTGACGATGCGGCCACGCGTGCGGCAGTACAGGCCTCCGGCGCGTACCGCTTGTGGGTTCGTTGCCGTGACTGGCTTCCAGAACACTCGCCTGGGCTGTTTCGGGTCCTCGTCAACGGCAAGGCGTCGGCGACCACCTTTGGCAAAGCCAAAGACGACAAGTGGCAATGGATTGACGGCGGCATGTTTGAGCTACAGGCGGGAACGGTTGACGTGCGATTGCACGACCTGACGGGGTGGTGGGGACGTTGCGACGCGGTTGTGCTGGCTCAGGAGAATTTCAAGCCGTCCAACAATTTGCAGGAACTTGGTCGGCAACGTCTGCGGTATAGTGGCATCAGTGCGAAGCCAGAGCGGATGGATGACTTCGATCTGGTTGTTGTGGGCGGCGGCCCTGCCGGGATGGGCGCGTCTATTGCGGCGGCGCGGCTCGGACTCAAGGTCGCGTTGATTCAGGATCGGCCAGTCGTCGGCGGCAACGCTTCCTCCGAAATCAAGATTCCCCCAATGGGCTACATTGGTTCGCCGCCGGATAGGATCAACGTGACCGGTATCACGGAGGAGTTGTTCGGGGCACAAGGCGGCGCCGCGGATCAGTCCCGCATGGACCGGGTCGTTCAGGCCGAGAAGAATCTCCGGCTCTTTCTCAACACCCGCGCCACGGGCGTGGAGATGAAAGACAAGGAGACGATTGATGCGGTGTTGGCGGTGCATGTGAAGACCGGCCAGCGGTATCGCTTCAAAGCGCCGTTGTTCGTTGACTGCACCGGTCACGCCTGGATCGGCTACTACGCCGGGGCCGAGTACATGATGGGGCAGGAAGCCAGAAGCCAGTTCAACGAATCCATGGCGCCGGAGACCGCCCGGATGCTGACGCAGGGCAATTCCCTCAACAACGCCTCGTTCCGTACTCACCAGCAACCCGTGGATTTCAACTGTCCACCGTGGGCCTACCAGTGGACCAAAGCATCCGATTTCGAGGAACTGGGTTCGCACACGCGGCTGAAAAGCCCCGTGCGTCCTCCGAACTTCGATGTGCCTTCCCGCGGCAAAGGCCGCCACCCCGGCAATCACGGGAATGGCGCCGCGGCAGGCGTCTGGTGGGTCGAGTACGGCGGCATCGCCAACACCATTGATGACGCCGAGAGGATTCGCGACGAACTGTTTCGGGTCTGCCTCGGTTTGTGGAATTATGCGAAGAACCACAATCCCGAGACTCGCGAACAGAACCGCTCCCGTGAAATGGTCTGGCTCAATTACGTGCCCGGCGTGCGCGAGAGCCGTCGGCTCGTCGGGGACTATGTGATGACGCAGCACAACTTCGATGATCCCACGCCGACCGCCGATGCGATTGCCTTTAGCGATTGGGGAATTGATCTCCATCATCCCGAAGGCTTCTGGGTACGCGGCATTGACGCCATTCACGTTTATCATGGCCGGCGGACCTGCATCCCGTATCGCACGCTCTACTCGAAGAACATCCGCAACCTCTTCATGGCGGGGCGCTGTCACTCCGCGACCCAACTCGCCTTTGCTGGGACGCGGGTCATGCGCCCAATGTGCGCCACGGGCCAAGCTGCCGGCACGGCGGCGGCAATCGCCTCCAAGTACAAGAGCAGTCCCCGTGGCGTTTATGAAAAGCACCTTGCCGAGTTGCAGCAGCAACTCCTCAAGGATGGTTGCTACATTCCCGGCGTGCAAGGCAACGATTCTCTCGACCTGGCTCGCAAATCCACCGTCACCGCTTCCAGCTTCGTCGAAGGAGGCGAACCTGCCAATGCCGTCAACGGATGGAATCGTGTCGTCGGAAAGAATCGCAATGCCTGGTCGCCATCTCCGTCGCAGCGGCCGCCGCATTGGCTCCGTCTTTCGTTCACCGAGTCATCGCCCATCGGAGAGGTTCACCTGACCTTCGAGAAGGAGAGCGTCGAGTGCAAGCTTGAGATTCACCACAACGGAGCGTGGCAAGAGATCGCAGCAGTCCCGGCACAACAAACACGGCGGCACGTGCTCAAGGTCAAGACTGCGCCCGCCGATGCCATCCGTCTGGTCACTGAGCGCGACGTCTCATTGGGGATCTGCGAGATCCGGGTGTATCGCCAGTAAGATCAATCTGCGTGCTCTCCGTCTGACCCCGGTCGAATAAAGTAGTCATCACGCTCCGCGTGATGGCGGCGCGGACTTGCCTCACGCGGAGCGTGAGGAGTACTTTTCGTTTCCGTCCACATCGGCGCACGTGCTCGAAGGTGGAAGCCCGGCAGCTATCCCAGCGATTGTGAAACGTATTCTTCTGGCCGTCCGGCTGCGCGCCGATGGCGCCGGCCCAGATCAACTCACACGTCCGGCACGCGGCTTCGCTGGGTGTTGATGGTGTCACAGGTTGTGGCGACAGCTTTCAGGAAATGATGACGGGAGACGGAAGAGAGGTTGTTCGGGGGATAATTCCTTGGTTGGAACGGCAACTGGAGCGGGCGATGGGAATCGAACCCACCTCACCAGCTTGGAAGGCTGGCGCATTACCACTATGCTACGCCCGCGTCACAGGTACGCCGACAATCTGACCGAAGTCCCGATGAGCGTCAAGCCTTCTCCTGACGTAGATGGATTGTCTGCGTCGGGAACGCGAACTCCAATCCCGCCGCGTCGAACCGCCGTTTGATCTCCAAATTGATTTCCTCCAGCGATCTGGTGAACAAGCGATAATCTGTCGTCCTGCACCAATAGACAATGAAGATGTCCAGCGAGGCGGCGGCGTACGTTTTCCAGAACACAATGACATCATGGGTCATCGGGTGGGCGGCAAAAATTTCCTTCAAGATGTTGACGGCTTCCTGCACCTTCTCGGCCGGAGTGTTGTAGGTGAGGCTCAGGCTGAAGGTTTCGCGGATGTTGGGGCGCATGGAGATGTTGTTGATGCCCGAATCGGCAACCGTCTTGTTCGGGAGGACCACCAGATGCCCTTCCAAGGTGCGCAAGCGGGTGCTGCGCAGGCCGATGGTTTCGACAACGCCGTCGTACTTGTCAATCTGGACACGGTCGCCGACCCGGAAAGGGCGGTCGGTCAGAATCGTAATGGAGCCGAATACGTTGGCGAGCGTGTTCTGCGCCGCCAACGCGACAGCGATGCCGCCGACGCCGAGACCGGCGATGACGCTGGTGACAGGAATGTTCAAGTATTGGGCAACCGTCAATGCGCCGCTGATGACCACAAACCCCTTCAACGTGCGGCTCATGATCGGCAACATCATCCGCGCCAACTGGGCATCGCCGCTGAAAAATTTCGTTTCCAGCCATGCGACAAAGAAATCCACCAGGCGGAACGCCACATAGACGGCCGCTATCGCCATGCCGACGGCGAAAAGGATGTCCAGCCCTTTTGCCAATAGCGCAGGCCAGTCGAACACCTTCAAGCCAGCTTTGAGAACCACCAACAACACGACGACTTTCAATGGCCGATGCGAGATGTCCAGCAGTTTGTCATCAATGTCTGTCTCAGTCTTTGCGGTGATTCGTTTCACCCAGCGCGTCATCACATAATCGGCCAGGATGGCCAGCATGAACGCCAGTACAATCCAAAGCACGGTGGCCGCGTACTGCCACAACGGCCGGCCGGCAATCTGCGTGGTGAGCGCCTCGATGCGGTTCAGGCCAAACCCCGGTTCCGTCCACCACGGCTTCGGCGACAGCGAGGTTGTCCCAGTTGCGGCGGCAATCAAAAAAGAAATCATGATCTATTCCTTACGGCGCGAAATTATACGGGTGTTTCATCGGACTGCAAGCAACATGGAACCATGATCGCATCGGTCATGCCGTGCAGGATTTTCTTGTTGGCGGGGCAGACAGTCGCCAGCACGCCGCCCAATCGCGTCGCACCGCCGGTGACGAAGTAGTACGGGCACAACCGCACCCGGCCATTCATGGGGCGCGCGTCTTTCGCCTGGAAATCAAACCAAGTTGTTTCAATCGTCGTTGACTTGCCAAAACGCTGCAAGATGAACGGGTGTTCAGGAAAGGAAGCGAGCGCCCGTTCAATCGCCGCCGCCCATTCGCCGGCGGAGAGGTCGTGCCCGACGTGGACGCTGCGCGCCCCCCATGCGTGCTCGTGGAACCCGGAAAGCTTCAGCACCAGTTCTCGTTGCTTTTGTGAGAACCGCGCCATTTCCCGCCAATCATGGATGCCCAATTCGGGAATGACCGCGTGCGGGGGCAGCGGGGTCGCGTCCACAATCCACGTGCGCGGGAAAATCTTTCGCAGATACGCCAGCGTCGTCGCACCGAGATGCTCGCGCCAAAACGCCTCCAACTGCGGCTGCCAGAGAAACGCAAACAACAGCTTCTCCTCCAACTGCGGCTTGGGCGGCGGCGTCACGTTGCCGCTGATGATCTCCCACGCATTCGGCACATTCGCCAAGTCAAACAACTCGAAGAACCGGTAAATCGAGGGGCAAGCGTCCCGCTTGTCCATCTCCTCCGGGCGCATCACCCGAAATCCGCACTGCGCGCCCAACCATTCCATCTCCGGCCGATACGTCGCCGCCTCCTCGCTTGCCACCACCACTCCGCGGTCACCGAGAATCGTCGCGAACCCTTCCATCATCCCATGCGCTCCCCCCACGATCTCATCGCCGAGTTCGCCGTAGGTCTTGCCCAGCCAGCCGGTCAAGCCGATGCCGCCGGGCACGCTGTCGAGTTCGGAAACAAAGAAACCGTCATCGCTCAAAATTACATCCGGACGGATGACGCGCGGCAACGCGCTTTTGAACTGGTCGGATTGCGACAGTGCAATCAACTCCGACGGTTTGCCGGCGTCGAGATAATCGGCCACCCAGCGCGGTTGTTTGCCGGCCACGCTGTGCCGGTACAGCGTGTTGCAGGCGCGATAGAACGCGAGCAACTGCGGGCCGAGACGCTCCAGTTCGGCGACGAGGGCAGGGGGGAGCGGAAAGGGATGCGGGGCGATCCGCCAGGTCATCCCGGCAAATAATCCGTTCGGCGGAAGTTGGTCGCGCACATACTGCGCTCGTTCGGCTGCGGTCCGTTCGTTCATTGCGACGCGCACTGTAGCACGAGGCGCGGGAGTTGTCAGGAGCGCGACTCTGTGGTTGAATGCGCGTCCAAGAGGAAACAACAACATGGACTTGCAATTGAAACAAACAGTGGCGCTGGTCACCGGCGGCTCGCATGGGCTGGGCAAGGCGATCTGTCTTGGCTTGGCCGCGGAGGGCGCAACGGTTGGCGTGAATTATCATCGCAACCCCGAAAAGGCCGAGGCGCTGGCAAACGAAATCCGCGCGAAAGGCGGCGAAGCCGTGGCCGTGCCCGGCGACATCGCGGTCGAGTCGGATGTCGCGCGCATGTTCGATCAGGTGGGCGCCGTGGACGTGTTGGTCAACAACGCCGCGGTTTGTCCGGTCAGCCCGATCACGGAATTGAGCGAGGCGGACTGGAACCGTGCGTTTCAGGTCAACATGACGGGAACCTTCCTGTGCAGCCGCGAGTTGGTGCGGCGACTCGAGAAAACGAACCGGACCGGACGCATCGTGAACATCTCATCGCAGGCGGCATTTCGCGGCTCGCAGTCCGGCAAGGCGGCGTACGACGCCAGCAAAGGCGCGATCATCGCGTTCACCGTTTCGCTCGCCCGTGAACTCGCCCCGAAGGGAATCTGCGTGAACTGCGTCGCTCCGGGGTTCATGTACACCGAGATGCTGGCTCCGTTCATTGATGCGAACCGGGAAAAGTTTGAAGGCCGCGTGCCGCTTCGCCGGATCGCCGCGCTGGAGGAAGTGGCGAACGTGGTGGTGTTTCTGGCGTCGGAGCGGTCGAGTTACATGACCGGCGCGACCGTGGATGTCAGCGGCGGCCTGGCCATGCATTGAGTCGCTCGATCTTCGGCGGTTTTTCAACTTGCCGTCACTGGCAACTCGTGAAATGGTGCGCGCATGAAACAACTCGCCGTCACCCTTCTGGCCTGTCTCAGCGTGGCTTCGGTCGTTTGCGCGCAATCGAAAATCTACACGACTCCGCCTGCTGTCAACTATCCCCGCGTCAACGTGGCCACGTGGTACGAAGTGGACCCCACCTGGCCGCAGCGCCCCGCGGATATCGGTTGGGGGCACATCCCCGGCGTGGCGCTTGACCGAGACGACAACGTCTGGATTTACACCCGCACCAACGTGGCCGTGCAGGTCTATGCGCCGGATGGACGATACCTGAAAGGCTGGCCTGCCCCAGCCACGAATTCGTCGCCGCATTTCATTCGGATTGACCGCACCGGCAACGTGTGGCTGGCGGACGCCGGGCTGCACACGATTACCAAGCGCTCGCCGGAAGACGGGCGTGTGCTGATGACCCTGGGCACGCCCAACGCGCCGGGATGCGACGCGACCCATTTCTACAAGCCGACCGACATGGCGTTTGCGTCGAATGGCGACATTTACGTGACGGACGGTTACGGCAACGCGCGGGTGGTGCACTTCGACAAGAACGGCCGGTTCATTCGCGAGTGGGGCAGCCTCGGCGTCGCGCCGGGGCAGTTCAGTTTGCCGCACTCGATTGTGTGCGACGCGCAAGGCCGTCTTTACGTGGCCGACCGCAACAATATCCGCATCCAGGTCTTCGACCGGCGCGGCCGGCTGTTGGATGTCTGGAACGATGTGCTGGTGCCGTGGGCGTTGTGGTTGACGCCGAACAATGAGATTCTGGTCACCGGCTCATCGCCGATGATCTGGGGTTTCGACCCGAAATATCCCACCGCGCCGGTGGGTTGTCCGCCCAAGGACCAGATGGTGGTGCGGTTCAACGGCAGCGGCAAGGTGCTTCAGCTTTGGGCGTTCCCAAAGGCCGCCGATGGCGAGGAGAAACCCGGTCTGTTGAATTGGCTCCACGGCATCGCGGAGGACTCGAAAGGCAATCTCTATTGCAGCGACATCATCGGCCGGCGCGTCCAGAAATTTGTGCGCAAAACCGACCCGCAGAGCCAGCGCCGCCGGTAAGCGGCGACGCGGTTCATTTCAGTTGCTCCAACATGCCCAGCAGGGTTTTGACGATCTTTGGCGCCGCTTCGATTTCGAGCCGGTTGGTGCCGAGCCACGTCTCGTAACCGCCGAGTTGGTGTTGCTCGACGGTCGGCAGATAACCGAAATACCCGTGAGCGAGCGACACGACGAACGGCGGATCCTGACGGTCCGCGCCCAGCAATTGCTGCATCCGGTCGCAGAACATCCCGAAGTAGTCCGCCGAGATGTGCGCGGGTCCGGGACCGCCGACGTAGTGCAGCGAATAATTCGCCAGCAACGCGATGGGGCGACCTTCGGGTGACTGCACGGCAATGAGGCAGATTTCCGGGTCGGTCGGTCCGGCGGGCTTGACGAGGTCCTTGCTGGCGCGCGACGGGTTCATCTTCACCAAGTCATTCGTGCCGCCAAATGGATTGGGCGGGACGGTCCCCGGTTTCATGAACCAGCGGCGGTTGAACACGTGGCGCGGCTCGGAGCCGACTGCCCAGCCGATGCGGGCCGGGGCGAGATTGTTGATGGCACAACGCGCCACGTCCGCGATGCGTCGGGCCACAAACTTCTGATAATCGTCCAGGTCTGGCTCGGTGGCGAAACGGTCGCCGAGCGCGCTGCAGGCCGAGTGCGTGTGCGTGCCGCTGATCAGGATATTGCCGGCCGGCAGCTTGGTTTCCTCTTCCACCACGCGCCGCACTTCGTCGCAGAGAAAATGCGACAAACCAATCAGGTCGCAGACGACAAACGCCAGCCGCGTTTCGCCGTTGTCGAGCACGAGACATCGCGCGTACAACGGGTCGTGGATATGTTTCGACGGGAACGGATTGAAGCCGCCGACGATGTTGCCGCCGACGAATGGGGTGATGTCGCCGCGCGCAGCCCCGGCGCGGAACCGCCAGGAGTCCGCCGCTGAAACCACCGAAACAACTGCCAGCAAAAGAACGATAGTCAAGGTCTTCATAGGTTGATTGCCAGTAGATTACTTCACCAGATAGGTGGACGCAATCCGGTCGTGATTGGCTTCCACCCATTCCCGCATGAATTGCCGATGCTGCTTCAGTGCGTCGGCATAGGCCGGATCGGCGGCCACATTTTTCATTTCGATTGATTGTATCACAAGCGACCTAACTGGAACATCACCGGAACATGACGCCCCAAGCCGAGTCGCCCAGACGAGGGGCAAGAACTTATTTGCGACCGGCGTCAACCGTGATCGTCCGACGATTATATTGGCCAGTACCGGCGAAATCTTCATTGAGATAACCCCGGAACGGGCCAGTCTGACGATAATCTTGATGGCTCCCGGCATTTCCTTGAACAAGGAAACCATTACACTGGCCAAGAGAACCGTTAGACTGGCCGCGATAACCTTCGGACTGACCGATACAACCTTCGGACTGGCCGCGATAACCGTTAGACTGGCCGATACAACCTTTGGACAGGCCGCGATAACCTTCGGACTGACCGATACAACCTTCGGACTGGCCGCGATAACCGTTATATTGACCGATATAACCGTTATACTGACCGCGATAACGATTATCTTAGCGTGTTTTACCGCTCCCCTGGCCAGTCTAACGGTCAGAATGGCAGCAGGTTAGGCTGGTTTGAGGCCAAAACCGCCCCGGCAGGCCCGAAACGAAGGATTGTCATCAAAAAGCCTTCCCGCTACACGGCACCGACATGGCGAAGGCATCAAAAAAGACTGTTGTCGCAACCGCTCAATGTGGAGCAGGTTTGCAACCTGCTCTTCCCTGAGAAGCAGGCAGGTTACAAACCTGCCCCACATTCCGCCGACGGGATTGCGCTGGTCGGTATCTCCATCCTTCTATTCCTACTCTTTCCTACTCTTGACCTTCTTGCGGTGATTGTTGTAAGCGGTAGCATGGTTTTTTGAATCGTTGGCCGTGGCGACGTGGCTGGCGTGGGTACTGTGGTTTCGGTTATGGCACACGCAACAGCTTGGAATCGCCTTTATCGGTTACGGCCCCCTTCAAGCGCCCTCTAACGGACGGCCAGCGATTCTTCTTTTCCCCGTACTTGACACCGCCGCTGACAGGCGAACAGGTCCGCCGACGCAGTGCGCGATGCAGCCCATCGCCAACAAGCTCGATGAGTTGGTCAATGCCTTGAAACGGTGGTAGCCGCACAAAAGTACTCCTCACGCTCCGCGTGAGGGCCGTCCTTGCCACTATCACGCGGAGCGTGATGACTACTTTGTCCGGAACAAAACTGGAAAACGACTCGCCGCGGCTTGACCAGCGGTGACGTTGGTTGTTTAATGCGCGCGGAGGATTGATGACATGCGACAAAACGTGATCTCACGGCGGAACTTCTTGAAACGGGCATCGGTTGGTTTGGCGGCGCCGTTGATTGTCCGGGCGTCGGTGCTCGGACGCGAGGGGAGCCTGCCGCCTTCGGAACGGATCGGGATGGGGTTCATCGGCCTGGGCGGGCGCGGCAGCAAAACGATGCCGTCATTCATCGTCAGCAGCCGGTCGGAGTGCATCGCCGTCTGCGATGTCTGGCGCGAACGCGCCGAGAAGGCAAAGCAGGGGATGGGCGACCAGTGCGCGGTGTACACCGACTTTCGTGAACTTCTCGCGCGTCCTGACATTGATGCCGTCAGTATCGCCACGCCGGAGCACTGGCACGTCTGGGCATCCATCGCCGCGATGAAAGCCGGCAAGGATGTGTATTGCGAGAAACCGTTGTCGGTCACCGTCGCCGAAGGCCGGGCGCTGGCGGACGCGGCGAAGCGTTACGGACGGATCTTCCTTCATGGAACGCATCAGCGATCGTTTGGTGGATTCCGTCATGCCTGCGAGTTGGCGCTCAACGGCTACCTTGGCAAGATCCACACGATTCGGGTCTGTGAACGCGGCAGCCGGGCGTTGCCGTTGCGCGCGCCGCAGCCGATTCCACCTGGTTTCGATTACGATCTGTGGCTGGGTCCCGCGCCCTACAGTCCGCATGTCGGGCAGACAATGTCGCAAGGCGGCTGGGCGTTGCACAGCGATTACGGCGCCGGGTATATTTCCAACTGCGGCGTGCATCCGATGGATATTGCGCAGTGGGGCAACGGCACTGACCGCACGGGGCCAACGGAGATCGAAGGCACCGGCCAATTCCCGGCCGAAGGTTACGGCGACACCGTGATGAGTTGGGACGTGCAGATGAAATATGCCAACGGCGTCCGCCTTCATTTCAAGAGCACCGACCAGGGGCTGATGTATCGCGAGGTGGGCGCGCGTTTCGAGGGAACCGAAGGCTGGTCGTTCGCCTTCAGCAACGCCGTGTCCGAGGACGCCGAGCCAAAATCGCTGTTGCGAGTGAAGATGCGTCCCGACGACATTCACCTGATCGAGTCGCACGACCACGCGTTTCACTTTCTCGAATGCGTCCGCAGCCGTCGCGAGACGATTGCGCCGGCGGAGGTCGCGCATCGCTCAACGACACTCTGCCTGATCAGCGACATCTGTCTCCGTCTCGGTCGTAAACTCCGTTGGGATCCCGACCGCGAGCGATTCATCGGCGACGACGAAGCGAACCGGATGCTCTCCCGTCCGATGCGTGAGCCGTGGCATCTATGATGGCTTGACCGCGAGCCGTTTCACGGAGTAAGAACGCAGCACGAAAGGAACCCACAGCATGTCAAACGTCATCAGCATCCATCCGTACTTCAAAGTCAAACCGGGTAAACTCGACGCCTTTAAGGCTGCGCTCCCCGCCATCGTGAAAGCGGTCTCGACGGAGAAGAAGTGCGCATATTTCGATTTCACCATCAACGACGACACCGTCTATTGCCGGGAAGCGTACTTCGGTGCCGATGGCGTGAACGAACACGTCGCGAATGTCGGGCCGCTGTTGCCGACGCTGTTTGCGGTGGCCGACCTTGCGCGCATCGAGGTGCATGGTCCCGCGGCGGAGCTTGAGAAACTCAAGACGGGGCCGCTAGCCGGCCTGAAGCCGGTGTGGTTCACCCACATTGACGGCGTGAAACGCTGATACGATGTCCAAAACCTCCCGTCGCAGATTCATCGTCCGAACGGCATTCGCTGTGTCCGGACTGGTAAACTTACAACAGGTTCATGCCATGAATGCCGAAAGCGAGTACTTTGTTGATACGCACGTGCACGTGTTTCCGTCGGATGATCTGCGTTACCCGCTGCGGCCCGGCGCGCGACGGGACCAGCTTCCGCTTCCGTCCTTCACTACGGAGGAACTGCTGAGCCACGCCAAACCGTGCGGCGTTCGTCGGTTTGTGCTGGTCCAGTACAGCCTGTTTGGCGTGGACAACTCGTACATCCTCGACGTTCGCGAGCAGCACCCGAAGACGTTCGCAGTGGTGGGCATGGTCAACGCGCAGGACAAGCCGCAGGAGACGATTCGGGGTTTGGTGCGGCGCGGCGCGCGCGGCCTGCGCGTCACCGGCACTGGACCGGACCCTGACGTTTGGTTGCGCGACGAGTCGCTGTCCACCGTGTGGCGGTTGGCGGGCGACGAAGGACTCGCGATTTGCCTGTTGATGAATCCCTCGTTCCTGCCGGCGGTCGCGGCGCAATGCCGCAAGTTCCCGCAGACGCGAGTTGTCATTGATCACTTCGCCCGCATCGGTGGGGACGGGCAGTTTCACCAAGAGCACCTTGACAACTTGTGTCGCCTGGCTGACCAGCCGCAGGTGCGTGTCAAGATCTCGGCGTTCTACGCGCTCGGCAAGAAAGAGCCGCCGTACTTGGATTTGGCGCCGATAATCCGTCGGCTGCTGGAATCGTTCGGTGCCGACCGCCTGATGTGGGGAAGCGACTCGCCGTTTCAAGTCTTGGGCAAACACACCTATCGTGATTCCGTGGAACTCCTGCGCACACGCTTGGATTTCCTGACGCCTGATATCCGTCGCCGCCTACTTCGTACCACTGCCGAGTCAACGTTCTTCGCTTGACGATGAAACAGTTCGTCATTCTGCTGGGGATCGCGAGCGCGTTGACCGGTTCGTTGTACGCTGCAACGAACACGAACACACAAGCGTTGGCGGCAGCGCAACAGTGGCTGGCGTTGACCGATGCCGGTCAGGTGACGCAGAGTTGGCAGACTGCCGCCGCGCATTTTCGCAGTGCCGTTACGCCGGCGAAGTGGGAGCAGGCGCTCAAGGGCGCGCGTCAGCCGCTCGGTGAGTTGCGCTCGCGCACGGTCAAGAGCACACAAACCATGAAATCGCTGCCGGGCGCCGCAGGTGGTCCCTACACCATTTTGCGGTTCGATTCCACGTTTGCGAACAACCGTCAAATGGTCGAAACGGTCACCCTGGTCAAAGAGACGGACGCCCAGTGGCGTGCGGTTGGCTATTACGTCACGCGAAGCGATCCGGTGTCGCTTGCGTTTACAGTGAAGTTGGTCGTGTCGGCTGTCGGCATGATCCTTGTGGCGCTGCTGGCCGGATTTGGATGCTGGCACTTTACCCGTGTCCAACTCCGGTGGTTCTGGGTTGGAGCGGCGTTATGGGCGGTGGCGGTCGTGCTGAAGATCGCGGCGGCCTACCTGATGAACCCGGCGATGTTCAGCTTTCTGAAAGAGCAGTTGCCGTTTCCGTGGTATGTGGCAGTTGGCGGTTTGTATGTGGGATTGCATTCGAGCGTTTTTGAAATGGGGATCACCTTGGCGGCGGTGTTGGTCTGGCGGCAATTGGGCAGCGACAGCCACCGGGCCATCGCCATCGGCGTCGGCGCAGGGGTTGTCGAGGCGCTGCTGTTGGGGGTGGGGCAACTGATTACGGCGGCGGTGTTGGTCGTCGGACTGCCGGGCGCGGAGACGATGGGAGGACAGGCGCAGGCGGCTGTGGGCACGACCTCGCTATTCTGGCTGGCGCCGCCCGTCGAGCGGTGCGTGGCGATTCTGTGTCACGGGGCAACCCGCGCGCTGGTGTTGCTCGGAGTCGCGCAACGCCGGCCGATGCTGGTAGCGTGGGGCGTTCTGATCTTTGCGCTGCTGGATAGCGTGGCCGGCGCGTTCCATGTGTCGGGTCAAATGGGCAAGGCTTCCTTGTGGTGGGTGGAACTCGCCCTTCTCCCGTTCGGTGTTTTGAGTTTGGTGATCCTGAACTGGTGCTTCCGTCGCCGCGATGATCTGGACCAGAATCGGCGTTGACTGCGATGGGGGAACTCTTAGAATCACGCAGATGACGAATGAACCCCAAGCCAGCGACAGGAACGCGGTGGTGAGACGTGGATAACAAGCGTCTGCTGCGACGTGTCTGGATGCGACTGCGATTATGTGTAATCAAAGGCTGGTTTCGGTTGGTCGGCGTGCCGCGCGTGCTGAATTACGGCAAGAGCACGAACGCGCTGGTGTTGCGTGCGTTCGGCGCGAAGATCGGCGAGTATCGCGTTCGTCTTCTCGCGCCGATCACAATCCACCGGGCGGATCTGAAACCGGATTTCTCCAACCTCACGATTGAGGATAATTGCGTGTTGAACGGAAACAATTTCCTGGACGTTTCCGCGCCGGTCACGCTGAAGAAGGGCGTCAGTCTCGGGCCGGGAGTGATTATCATGTCGCATAATTTTTACAACGGCAACCGCTTCTTGGAAGACCGGCTGAGCCATACGTGTGGGTTCAAGCCGGTGTTGATCAAGGAAGGCGCCGGCATCAAGGCGGGCGCGGTGATCGTGATGGGGGTGACGATTGGCGCGAATGCGGTCGTGGCCGCCCATGCCGTCGTGAACCGTGATGTTCCCGACAACGCGTTCGTCGCGGGAGTGCCCGCCGAACTGGTGAAGGAAATCAAGTAGAGTTTTTGAAAGCGAGCTGACCACGTGGATTTGATTGTCAATTTTACGCCGACGGGAATGATCCCGACCAAGGACATGACCCCGCATGTGCCTATTACCCCCGAGGAGATCGTGGAAGATGTCCGACGGGCTGTTGGGATTGGAATCACCATGGTCCATCTTCATGCCCGGGATGGGACGAATAGCAAACCCGTGTCCAGCCGGCAGGTCTATGCCGAGATCATCGCGGGGATACGGTCGTTCTCCAAGGACCTCGTGATTTGCGTTTCGCTGAGCGGCCGGACCCTCACGGAATTCCAGCAGTGCGCGCAACCGCTTTTTCTCGACGGGGACTTGAAGCCGGACATGGGCAGTCTCACGCTCAGTTCGCTCAATTTCAACAAGGTCGCGAGCGTGAACGCCCCCGACATGATCGTCGCGCTCGCGACGGAAATGAAGAAGCGCGGGATTCTGTCGGAACTGGAAGCCTTCGACTCCGGCATGATCAACTACGCGAAGTATCTTGAGCGGAAAGGCATTCTGCAGCCGCCACACTATTTCAATCTGCTTCTCGGCAACATTGCCTGCGCGCAGGCCGATTTGCTTCATGCCGGAGTCATGATCAACGATCTGCCGCCGAACTCTTATTGGAGCCTCGCCGGGATTGGGGACGCGCAGTTGACCGTGAACTCCCTCGCGATCTGCGCCGGCGGCGGCGTGCGCGTCGGCTTGGAGGACAACATCTGGTTCGACAAGAACAGGACGCGGCTGGCCACCAACGCCGATCTGGTCCGTCGCATCCACAACATCGCGTCGAGTTGCGAACGCAACATCATGACGCCCGCCGATTTTCGGAAGCTACTCCATCTCCAACCCGGCAACGGTTTGTACGGAAGAGCGCCGTAGTCACGCTGCACTCCGTCATGGAGGTCAAGCGCCCGCGCCCTTGCGGCGTTGAAACAAATCCAACAAAAGTTTGAACAGTGCGCTTGAGTGTGCCACCATCCGGCCTCAATCATGCAGGAACATTGGATCACCATTGGACAGGTCACGCTGGCGTTTGGGCTGGCGGTGGCCGGCGGCGCGGCCAGCGCGATGAGCGGGGTGACACACAAACGGTTGTGTGCGCTGATCAGTCTGGCCGCCGGCACGCTGTTGGGGGTGACGGTGTTCACGATTGTGCCGGAGGCGTGGTCGGTGTTGCCGTCGTGGGAGTTGGCGTTGGCGGTGGGGTCGGGGTATGTGGTGTTTCATTTGATCAGCAAATATGTGTTTCACGTCTGCCCGGCTTGCGCCGCGAGCCATTTTGATGAAGCGACGACGCATCGGTTCAGCGAGATCGCGTCCGGGCTGGTGATTGCGCTGGCGATCCACAGCACGCTCGACGGGCTGGCGTTGGCAGCCGGGCACCAGTGCGGCGGACACGGACATGATCATGGTCACGCGCATGGAATGGATTTGTCGCTGGTGCTGGCCATTTGCATTCACAAGGTGCCGGAGGGGCTTGCGCTGGGGGCGTTGTTGCTCGGCGCGGGATTCAAGAAGATGACGGCGGTGCTGTGGGTGGCGGCGGTGGAGGCGACGACGTTGCTGGGCGGCGCGCTGGGGATTTGGTTGTTGCCGGGAGTATCGGCGCAGTGGTTGAATGCGGTGTTGGCGCACGTGGGCGGCGGGTTTCTGTATTTGGCAATTCACGCGGTGTTTGGCGAGTTGCTCAAACACGGCAAGAAACGAGTGTTGGTGAACTTCGGCATCGGCGTGGCGCTGATGGCGGGGTTGAATGCAGTGTTGAAAGCATGGTGAAGAGTCAGGCGAAGTCCTGTTATCGCTTGACGATTGGCCGCCGAAGGCGAGGGAGGTGCCGGTAAGAGTGAAATGGGTTCGGCGGAGGTGCGCAGAACAGGCGGCGGCCGACCGCTGATCGCGGCTGCGGGTCAGGAACCGAACAAGGCGCTCAAACCTTCACCCGCCCGCAGGACGCCAATCGCCAACGCGGTGAAGTAGATGACGGTGGCGACGTTCATGAAGTAACCGCCGAGGATGCACAGCCCGTCGCGTTCGAGCATTCCCATGGCGAGAAACAGGATCGCCAACGCCGGCAGCGTGTTCGAGAACGGCACGAGTCCCAAGGGCAGCATCAGGAGCACGCCCCCGAATACCAGCGCGACGCCATTAAAGTAATTCATCCCCGCGGTACCGGACAAGGCCGGCCAGCGCGGCCGCACGAAGCGTTCAAACCGCGCGACCAGAGCCGCGCCGCGCCGTAAAACGTCTTTGAGCCGGTCCGATGAGAGGGGCCGGTTCAGGATGAACGGGGGAAACCATGGCAGCCGGTTGAACGTCACTCCCATCCCAATCAGGATGATCGCCAGCCCGAACACGGTGCTGACACCGGGAATTGAAACCGGGATCAGGAACGGCAGGGTGAGGAACGCGCAAAGCAGGAGCAACCCTTCCTCGCCAATCAACGTGAGCAGGTCACGCAAGGTGACTGAGCGCGACGGCAAGGCGTCCACCACGTTGAGTAGCGTCGCGGACAGCTTGCGGCTCGGATCGTGAAGAATGACTTGGGTCATGCGGCTCGCGTAACTACCACAGTCACCGCCGAAGCTCAATCTTTCGTTTGCGGGCCGGTTTTCAGTTCAGTACTGACGCGACGCGCGCGGCGGCTTGATGAATGTCGTATCGCTGCTGGACGAGCGCGCGCCCGGCGTTGCCGAGCTGCTGGCGCAGCGCCGTATTTGCGATCAACTCGCGCAGGTAACTCTCCCACTCGACAGGCGCGCCGGCGAGGTAGCCGTTGACGCCGTGCTGGATGATCTGGTGGTGCACACCAACGGGCGATGCCACGACGGGAATGCCACAGGCCATGTACTGGAGTGCTTTCACGGCGCACTTGCCGCGTTCCCACGGCGCGTCGGGCAACGGCGAGACGCCAATACCAATCTGCGCCAACTCTGCCAACTCGGTTTCCAGTGTCCACGGGCGGAAATCAACGCGAAAACCGGGATCGCCCGCGGCAATCACGCGCGGAACAATGCCAAGTTTCTGAAACACCGGTTTCAGTGGTTTCAAATACGGTAAAGTAGTCCGGCTGCCGATCCACCCGACGGTCGCACTGGCCCCAGAAGGGTATTTTGCCGTGTCAATCGCCGTCGGCACGACGGTGACGTTGCGGTTGAAGCGGCTCGCGTAGTCGGCGAGGTAATCATTGCCGGCGATGACGGCAGCGGCGCAACGCAATACGTCCTGCACGGCGCGTTCGCGGTGCAGGACGCGCGCCACGCGCGAGCCACCGACACGCGGCAGCCACATCGCGTCGTCGAAGTCGAAGATGAGCGGTTTCTTTGCGGCGAAGCGCCGCTCGAAGCCGGAGGAAAGGCCGGGGAAGACTCCTTTCTGGACGAAGACGGCATCGAACTCGCCGACGCGGTCGAGGTCGGCGCGCCGTCGTTGCCACGTGGCACGGAGCGAGTCTTCGATGGCGGGTGAGACTACGGCTTCGATGCCGGTGAGAAGTGGCAACAGTTGATAAACGCGGTAGCGGCTCGATGGGCCGCGCGGCCCGGTGCGCGTGAGAAAGAGGACTTTCACAGCGACCACACTTTCCAGAGGATGGGCGCAAACGCGGTTCGTCGCGGGGTCAGCAACCGCAATGCGGCAGCAAAGGCGACGATGGGCTTGAGCGCGAGACGATGCCAACCGGGATAATGTTTCCGGTAAAATGCAAACAGGCTCCGGTATCGCGCCAGCGTCATCGCACCCAGTGATTGCCGCGCGCTGGCGCCTCCGTGATGGGTGACAACGGCATCGGGCACAAACATGATTTTCCATCCAGCCTGGCGCAGGCGGAGACAAAGGTCCACTTCTTCGTAGTACATGAAGAATCGTTCGTCGAAGGTGCCAACAACATCGAGCGCCGCGCGCCGCAACAGCAACGCCGCGCCCATCGCCTGGTCAACTTCACGGCGTTCGTTGTGCGGCCACCATGTCATGCGATAATCGCCAAGGTACCGGGAACGCGGAAACAACTTGCCCAGTCCCAATTCGTCCAACGCAAGCCGTGGAAGGGTGGGGAACCGGCGACACGAAGGCTGGAGCGTGCCGTCAGGATTGATGAGGCGCGGCGCGCAGGCGCCGGTGTGCGATTCACGCTTCATGAAATCGAGAAGCGTCTCGATGGCGGCCGGCTCGACAACGGTGTCCGGGTTGAGGATGAAGATGAAGTCCTCGTTGCCGGCGCGCAGACCTTGGTTGCAGGCCGCGGCAAATCCGCGGTTCACATCGTTGGCGATCAGGTGCGCGGACGCAAACTCAGCGCGAACCATTTCGGCGGCGCCGTCGGTGCTGGCGTTGTCCACAACGATGATCCGCCGGCCGTCGAGGCGTCGCAGACACTCGCGCAACCGGTCGCGAACATTGTAGCTGACGATGATGATGGCGAGAGTCGCGTTCATTTATTTCGTGGCCGTGAGCACGCATTCCTCGCCGGAGTGTTTGCGCACTAGAATCGTCGCGCTCGCCCGGAGTTGAAACAGCAGCGACTCCAGTCCCAGAGCCAGGCCGGGCGACGGGCCGAAGCGATGGTGTCCGGTGCGTTGGATGGCGATGCTGCCCTCGGCGACAAACTGCGCGTTGGCGGCGGTCGTCCATGCCTGACAGTCGCGGAAACCGGCGTTGCAGGCGAGTTGTTGGAGTGTCTTTGGGGAAAACAGATGCAGGTGCCTTGGTGGGTCAAGCGCCATCCAGCAGGAGCCGTAACAGCGGTGGCCGAGGCTGGTGGTGTTCGGCGTGACGACCGCCAAGTGGCCGCCCGTTTTCAGAACGCGGCGGCATTCGCAGAGCAGCGAGAGGGGATCTTGGACGTGTTCGATCACGTGGTTCATAACGACGGCATCGAAATGGTTTTCCGGCAATGACAAGTTCGGGAGCGCCCCCAGATGAATGCACAGACTGCGTGCCGTTGCGCGTTCGACGGCAACAGGGTCAATCTCCTGACCTTCGACCTCCCAGCCCAAGCTGCGGAACTCAGCGAGCCGCTCGCCGGTGCCGCAGCCGACTTCCAGCAATCGGCCCGGCAAGGCGTGTCGCAGAAAAAGCGTGCGGAGTTCGGCGCGTTGGCGTGCCAGTCCCGAAACGGCCAGCAGCAGACGGTAGAGGCGGTGGATCATTCCGGTTCGTTCGACCGGTTTGTCCTTGTGCGTGAAATAATCTTGATAGGCGAACGGCAAATCCTCCGCGAGCGGCATGGGATCGAGCCAGAGAAGTCCGCAGGCCGTGTTGGCGCATTGGCGGATGTTCCAGAGGCCGGGCGCGCCAAAGAGGCGGTCGGGGAGCCTGCAGTAGAGTCCGCCTCCCTCGCCTTGGCAAAGCGGACAACGCGGGCAGTCGCGGGTGCGAATGGCGCAATCATTCATCAGGCGTGAAATTATCGGGAAGCGGGACAAGCTGCGAGTCGAAAATAGTTTGTTTGACCAGGGGAAAGTTCCTTGGGTATGCTGGCGCCCTACTGGAATGCAAAACCCACGAATACTGTTTTTGTATCTGACAAAGCACTCGGGACATTATGCCGCCGCGGTGGCCGTTGAAGAGGCCGTGCGGCGGTTTGCGCCGGGTGTGGAAACGCGGTTGCTGGATTCGTTTCGGCACGCGAACCCCATTTTGTCGAAGATGACCCTGAAAGCGTACCTGGCGATCTTGAAGGCCGCCCCGGAAATCTGGGAGTACATGTACGACAACCCGGAGTTTCAGAAGCGAACGAAAAAGATCCGCGACCTTCTTCATCGCGGGAACTCGAAGAAACTGGAATCGGTGCTCGATGAATTCCAGCCCGATGTGGTGGTTTGCACCCAGGCGTTTTCCTGCGGCGTCTTGGCGTCGTGGAAGGGAAAAACCGGCCTTGATCGGCCGCGCTTGGTGGGCGTCCTGACCGATTTTGTCGCGCACCGCTACTGGGCGCACGACAAGGTGGATTTGTACATTGCGCCGAACGACTCGACGAAGGCGACGTTGATCTCACACGGTGTGGATACCGCCCGAATCAAAGTGTCGGGTATCCCGATTCGCCAGCAACACACACAGCGGGTCAGTCGCCAAGAGATTGTCGAGCGGCTCGGATTGCGTCCGAACCTGCCCAAGATACTGGTGATGGGCGGCAGCCTTGGTCTGGGGCCGATGAAGTCGGTGATTCGCCGGCTCGACAAACTGCCGCAGCCGTTCGACATGATTGTTGTCACGGGCAGCAACGCGCAACTGAAAGGGCGATTGGAGCGGCGCGGGCGGAAGTTGCGTCATACCACGGCCGTCCTTGGCTTTGTCGAGAACGTGCATGAGTTGATGGAGGTCTCCGAACTCATCGTGACAAAGCCGGGCGGCATTACCACTGCGGAAGCGCTGGTGCGACAGTTGCCGATGATTATTATCAACCCGATCCCCGGCCAGGAAGCGAAGAACACCGAGTTTCTTCTTTCCCACGGCGTCGCCGTGCAGGCGCGGAACGCGAAGGATGTCTTCCGGTTCGTGGACGAGTTTCTCCGCAACCCGGAACGGCTCCGTCGGATGCGTGCCGCGGCCCAGGTGCTTGGCCGTCCGCAGGCCGCAGAGGAAGCAGCGCGGGGCGTCCTGGAACTCGCACCTGTAAGGGCGGTGATGCGAAGCTCGGCGGCGGCGCGGGTTCTGAGGAGTACAGCGTGAAATACCTCCAGCTCAAGCTGGCGGAATTTCTTGCCCACTTGTTGCCTCGGAAGGTTGCATATGGCCTTGCGCGACGGGTGGCGGATCTGTACGTCTTGCTCGACCGCCGCGGACGGGATGCCGTGATGGGGAACCTGCGACGGATCCACCGGCACAGCGGTGTTGAGTTGTCAGATCGCGCGTTGCGCGCGCTGGCGAGGGAGAATTTCCTGAACTTTGCGAAGTACCTTGTGGATTTCTTCAAGTTTCTGCGGCCGCGACAGGAGATCCTCAACCGTGTCCTGCAGTATGGCAACGCCACCGAGGTGCTCGACAAACTTCTCACACACGGCAAGGGCATCATCATCATCAGCGCACACCTTGGCAACTGGGAACTCGGCGCCTCCGCGCTCGCGGCTCGGGGCTACAAAATCAACGCCGTCGTGCTCTGGATTCCCGACCCGAAAGTCAATGCGCTTTACCAGCAACAACGGGAGGCGCGCCAGATCCGTCCCATCGCGATGGGGCGGGCCGCGCGCGAGAGCATCGCCGCGCTGCGGCGCAACGAGATTGTCGCCCTCGTCGCCGACCGGGATTACACCGTGGCGCGCGACACGGTCGAGTTCTTCGGGGAACCCGCCCGCCTGCCGCACGGCCCGGCCAAGCTGGCACTTGCCACCGGCGCGCCGTTGCTTCCCGTTTTCATTGTCCGCCAGCGCGATGACACGTTTGCCTACGTCATCGAGGAGCCGATCTGGGCGGACAAACAAACGGACACGGTTGAAACAGTGATGCGGGGCGTCGTCGCGTCATTGGAGCGCGGCGTCAGCCGCTACAGCGAGCAATGGTTCCTGTTCCATGATCTTTGGAATATCGAGCAAGACCTTTCCTTGGCCGTGAACATGGCTTTCGGCGAAAACACCAGCGCGCAACAACGGTCCCATGACTGAGCGTGTCATCGCCTTCATCCCCGCCTTCAACGAGGCAACACGGATCGCCTCCGTGATTGACGGTGCGCGCTCGCGTGTTGCTGAAGTGGTTGTCATTGATGATGGTTCCCAGGACCAGACGGCGGCTGCGGCGCGCGCCGCTGGCGCCACGGTGCTGACACACGAACAGAACCGGGGCAAGGGCGCCGCCATTGCGACAGCGTTGGAGTACTTCGCCCGCGCAGACGCATCGTTTGCGGTGTTTCTGGATGCCGACGGGCAGCATGCCACCGAGGAAATTCCGAAGTTCGTTGCGGCAGCGCGCAACAGCGGTGCGGGGATTGTCATTGGCACGCGCATGGGCGATACCCGTGCGATGCCGCTGGTGCGATTGTGGACCAACCGCTTCACGTCGTGGCTTGCCAGCCGATTGGCCGGGCAACGGATTGCTGACAGCCAGTGCGGGTTTCGCCTGTTGCGGCGGGATGTCTTGCCGGTTCTACGCTTGGCAACCATGCGCTTCGAAACAGAAACGGAGATGTTGATTCAAGCCGGTCGCGCAGGACAGCAGATCGTGAATGTGGAGATTCGCACGATCTACGATCCAACACGACGAAGCCGGATCCGTCCGTTGCGCGACACGGCGCGATTTTTCTGCTTGGTGAAGAAATACTGGCGCTGAAGGCGCTGCTGTGGTATCGGTGTCGCCCCTGTGAAGACCGAACTCAAGACAACGAACAGCCGCACAGGTGCGAGGCAGCGCGGCACAACACCAGGCGTTTGTGTCTGTTCTGAATTTTGGGGGTTGTCGCGGTGGGGTTTTTGTGATTTAGTCTCACGCGTTGTGCGTGTCGGGGCGTAGCGCAGCTTGGCTAGCGCGCTTGGTTCGGGACCAAGAGGTCGCGGGTTCAAATCCCGCCGCCCCGACCACTTTTGAGTCGGTTCGCAGATGCGGACAAAAAAACGCGGCACCCTTGCGGGTGCCGCGTTTTTTGTATCGGCAAACGTCAGACGAGTCCTTGGTCAATCATGGCCTCGGCAACCTTGACGAAGCCGGCGATGTTGGCGCCGACCACGTAGTTTCCTGACTGCCCGTATTCCTTGGCAGTCTCGAAGCAGTTCCGGTGGATGTTGATCATGATTTGATTGAGGCGGCAATCCACTTCTTCACGGGACCACATGATGCGCATCGAGTTTTGCGCCATTTCCAAGCCGGAGGTGGCCACGCCACCGGCATTGGCGGCCTTGCCGGGTCCGTAGAGGATCTTCTTGTCGAGGAACAAGGTGATGGCCGCCGGGGTGCTGGGCATGTTGGCGCCTTCGCTGATGACGTAACAGCCGTTGTTGAGCAGTTCCTTGGCATCTTCGCCGCTGATTTCGTTTTGCGTGGCGCTCGGGAAGGCGCACTGGCAGGGGATGGTCCAAGGACGCTTGCCGGGCAGGTATTCGGCTTTGAACTTGGTGGCGTACTCCTTGATGCGACCGCGGCGGACGTTCTTGAGGTCAAGCACCCACGCCAGTTTTTCGGGTGTGATGCCGTCCTTGTCGTAAATGGTGCCGTCGGAATCGGAAAGCGTGACGGCCTTTGCGCCAAGTTGGTTGAGTTTTTCGACGGTGTACTGGGCGACGTTGCCCGAGCCGGAGACGGCGCAGACTTTGCCTTCGAATGTTTCGCCGCGCGTCTTGAGCATTTCCTGCGCGAAGTAAACGGCGCCGTAGCCGGTTGCTTCGGGGCGGATGAGAGAGCCGCCCCATGTCAGGGCTTTGCCCGTGAGCACGCCGGTGAATTCATTGCGGAGACGTTTGTATTGGCCGAAGAGATAACCGATTTCACGGCCACCCACGCCGATGTCGCCGGCCGGCACGTCCGTGTCATCGCCAATGTGGCGGAACAACTCAGACATGAAGCTCTGGCAAAACCGCATCACTTCGTTGTCGGACTTGCCTTTCGGATCGAAATCGGAACCGCCCTTGCCGCCGCCCATGGGGAGCGTGGTCAACGAGTTCTTAAAGACCTGCTCGAAGCCGAGGAATTTCAAAATGCTGAGATTGACGCTCGGATGGAAACGGAGTCCGCCCTTGTACGGCCCGATGGCGCTGTTGAATTCAATGCGGTAACCGCGATTGACCTGCACGCGGCCCTGGTCGTCCTGCCAGGGCACTCGAAAAATCAGTTGTCGTTCCGGCTCGACGATGCGTTCGAGAATCTTTTGGTCCTGATATTTCCTGTGACGAGTGATGGCGGGTTCGAGCGTTTCGAGAACTTCGTGAACGGCCTGTAGAAATTCCGGTTCACCCGGGTTTCGCTTTTCGACTGTTTGCAGCACTTCTTGTGTGTAACTCATGGATTCCTTTGTTAATGATCGGTTTGTGTTTACGGTAAGACGAGGCCGTATAGTGATTGTGAACACCCATCAGGTCAATGGATAATAGCTTGTATTCTAAAAAATAAGGCGGCAATAATGCCGTATTATGAACAAACCAAATGATTCTGCAAAATACGCCATTCTGAACGCGCTGCAGGAAATACGCGGTCCTGCCGGAGCGGCACGGATTCAGGAGCGGCTGCGTGCGGCCGGCGTCAATCTGCAACCGCGCACGGTACGTTTTTACTTGCTCCAACTTGACCGGGACGGGTTGACTCGCCCTGTCAGTCGTCGCGCAGGACGTGAGTTGACGGATCAGGGGCAAGAGGAACTCATCCATGCCAACATTGCCGAGAAGGTGCGGTTCGTTGCATCCAAGATTGACTCGCTGGTGTATCGGATGACCTACGACGTTCGTACGGGCATGGGCACTATTGTCAGCAATCTTGCAGTGCTGCCGAAACAATATCTCGCACGTGCGCTGGAAGACATGCGATTGGTCTTCGCCAAGCGACTCGGCATGGGCACGAAACTGGCCATCGTGCGCGAGGGAGAGACCTTTGGGACAATCACCGTGCCGGCGAATCGCGTTGCGCTGGGCACCGTTTGCAGTGTTACGACAAACGGCATACTGCTGAAGCAGGGCATCCCGGTCACCTCCCGTTTCGGCGGACTGATGGAACTGAAGGAAGGCAAGCCGGTTCGTTTTGTCGCGCTGATTGACTACAACGGCAGCACGCTCGATCCGCTGGAAGTATTCATTCGCGGGGGGATGACGCGCGTGCAGGATTGCGCCCGGACCGGCAGCGGCGTCATCGGAGTCAGTTTCCGCGAAATTCCCGCCGCCGCCGTGTCCGATGTCCGCCAAATCAAGAAGGAGACGGAGCGGCAGGGACTGGACGGGATACTGGCAATCGGCACGCCGAACCAACCGCTCTTTCAGGTGCCGGTCGGCGAAGGACGCGCCGGGTTGATCGTGAACGGCGGGCTGAACCCGATTGCCGCGTTGCACGAGTCGCAGATGAATGTGGAGTTCCACTCACTGGCGGAGGTCGAGGATATTCACCGGTTTGGCGACTTCAACGCCTTGCGCGACCAGTTTCGCGGATGATGTGATAAGCTTCCGTCCATGAGCACGGCGATCATTGCCCACCGCGGCTTCAGCAGCCGGCACGTTGAGAACACGATGCCGGCCATCCGCGCCGCGCTCTCGCTCGGTGTGGACTTTGTCGAGATGGATGTGCACGAAACACGGGACGGCAAGCTTGTTGTTTTCCATGACTACCGGCTCGGTCGTCTTTGCGGTGTGGCTGCCCGGGTTTGCGACACGACGATGGCGGAGATGAAACGCCTCAACCCGTTGATCCCGTCGCTGCGCGAAGCATTGTTGGCATGTCGTGGCAGGGCGCGCGTGCTCGTTGAGATAAAACGCGCTGACCCGGTGAAAGTCGCAGCGATGATCGCTGCGTGCGGCATGGAACGTGAGGTGATTGTCTTTGCGCTCTCGATGGTGCGAATGAAAACATTGGCCGCTGCAAATCCGCGCATCGCGCGTTTCGCGCTCGTCGCCCGCCGTCTGCCGGAGACGCTTTCCTTCACGGCGGGAGGGATTGGTGCCGACAAACGGCTGATTCGATCGATGGCTGATGTCGAGCGTATTCACCGTCGGGGATGGAAGCTCTTTGTCTGGACGGTGAACCGGCGGGCCGACATGGAGCGGTTGATCGCGTGGGGCGTGGATGGGCTGATTACGAATTATCCCGACCGTGGAAAGTCTTGTCTTGCGCGGCGGTGAGCTTGGGGTATCCTGCCGCCATGCTACAGATCATTTTCAGCCCCGTCAGCGCAAAAGAACTGTCGGCCATGTCACGATCGCTGCAGATCGAACTGATTGATGGTTTCCAGGTGCTGCCGCAGGACTTCGAGCGCGCCGATGAAAAGTTTGGCCAGCTTACGCGCGGTGGGAAACGCATCTATCGTTACCGGGTCAAGGACTACCGGATCTATTTTGAGAAGGAAGACGGCATCATCCGCGTCCTGTGCATCCTGCACAAGAATTCGCTGAAGGATTTTTTCTTTCGGAGCAAACTGCCGATCTCCGAGGATCAACTTCTGCAAGACAACCCGAAGTTCTGGCAGTTGCTCGAATCTGGCGTTGAGAAATGACGAACAGCCCGTGGCGCAGTTGACTTGCCCGATAAAGCGCGCCACAGTACGAGCATGAGACACGGTTTGACACGATGGTTTTGTGTGTGGTTGTGTTGCCTTGCCGTGGTGCACGCGCAGGCGGCGCGCGTGTTTCGTGTACACGTGTTGATGTTTGCTGAGCCGTCGCTGGCTGTCGAACAAGCGCGTGGCATTGTCGGCGCAGAGGGTAAGGTCACTCTCGACGAACCTCGCAACCGGCTCCTGGTGATGGCCACCGAGGAACAGCATCGTCAGATTGCCGACCTTATCAAACAGGTGTCCGTCCCACCGAAAAACATCCAGATTCAGGTGCGCATCAACGATAGCGGCGCAGCCACGGCACGCGGAATGAGCGTTACGGATGCACGGGGCGGCATTGTCATCGGTGGCGGCATTCAGGTGCAAGGCGAGGTGCGCGGCTTTGGACGTGACACGAGCGTGCAAACGTCCCAGGATTCAGCGCAGATCATCACCGTCAGCAGTGGTCGGCGCGGTTCCATCAACGTCACGGAGGAAGTGCCGTTTGTGGATTGGTTTCTCGAATACGGTGTGCGGTGGGGTTACTTGCAGGCGGGGGTCGTTTGGCGGCAGGTTGGGTCCCGGTTGTTGGTTGAGCCGCGTGTGGTTGGCGATGGCAAGATGATTCAGGTCAAACTCATTCCTGAGTTGAGCTATTTTGCGGACAACCAGAGGTGCAGCACCATCTTCATCAATGCTGCCAGCGAGGTGCTCGTTGCCAACGGACAGGAGTTCCGCGTCGGCAGCACTGCGCAGAACCGGGAGTTCATGTCGAAGTTCCTCATCGGCTACGACCGCAACCGGCAGCAGCGCGCCGTGGACATCGTGCTGAAGGCGATTATTCTGCCGTAACGCGTTTTTCCTCTCGCATCCGAGCGTCGGCTGCGTTACACAAGCGCGAACATGAGCCAGAAAATCGATTCCAATCCGAAACAGCCCGTTGCCGTCACGCCGCGCGCGCAAGACTATGCGCAGTGGTACTTGGACGTCATCAAACGCGGTGATCTTGCCGAGCATTCCTTGGTGCGCGGCTGCATGGTCATCAAGCCGCATGGTTATGCCATCTGGGAAAAGATGCAGCGTGAACTTGACGACCGTTTCAAGGCGACCGGCCACGTCAATGCCTATTTCCCGCTCTTCATTCCGCTTTCGCTGCTTGCCAAGGAAGAAAAGCACGCCGCCGGGTTTGCCAAGGAATGTGCGGTCATCACGCATCATCGCCTGACCACGGTGGACGGTGACGTCGTCGTTGATCCCAACTCCAAGCTCGAAGAGCCGCTCATCGTGCGCCCGACCAGCGAGACCATCATCTGGGCGCAGTACAAGAACTGGATTCAAAGCTACCGCGACCTGCCCCTCCTCATCAACCAATGGGCCAACGTCGTCCGCTGGGAGATGCGCACCCGCCTTTTTCTGCGCACCACGGAGTTCCTCTGGCAGGAAGGCCACACGGCACACGCGACCGAACAGGAGGCGATCGAAGAAACCTTCCGGATGCTCGATGTTTACGCCGACTTCGCGGAGAACGTCCTCGCCGTGCCGGTGATCACGGGGCGCAAGACACCCGGCGAGCGTTTCGCCGGTGCGCTGGACACGCTTTGCATCGAGGGAATGATGCAGGACGGCAAAGCGCTCCAAATGGGCACGAGCCACTATCTCGGCCAGAACTTTGCCAAAAGCAGCGATGTGATGTTTCTCAACAAGGACGGCCAGCGCGAGTATGTCTATGCCACAAGCTGGGGCGTCTCCACGCGGCTCGTCGGCGCGCTCATCATGACCCACAGCGACGACAATGGGCTGGTGTTGCCCCCGAAGCTGGCGCCGATTCACGTTGTCCTGGTTCCCATCTTCAAGAATGACGACGAGAAGGCGCGCACCATCGAGGAAGCCACGAAAGTCGCGGCTGAACTCAAGTCGCAAGGTCTCTCTGTCAAATTGGACGACCGCGACGGCATCATGCCCGGCGCGAAGTACTACGAATGGGAGGCCAAAGGCGTCCCAATCCGCATCGAGATTGGCCCGAAAGACCTTGAAAAGGGAAGTCTGTGTGTCGTTCGCCGGTTCGTCATTCCTGTGGAGGGCCAGGACGAGCGGAAACTGCGGAAACAATTTCTTCCGCGCGCCGAGGCCATCGCTGCGATCAAGCCGCTGCTCGACACGATGCAACGCGAACTTCTGGAGCGCGCGCGTCAGTTTCGGGCGAAGCGGAGTGTGGTCATCAATACAATCGAGGAGTTCGAGCGATATTTCGCCGGCAACGATGCCGGTTTCGCCTGGGTGCATTGGGCGGGCGACCACGCGCAGGAAGACGAGATGGCCAGACGATTTGAGACGAGCATCCGTTGCGTGCCTTTTGCGGATCAGATTCCTGCGGAAGCGCAAGGCGCCGGTTCATGCATCCTCACCGGCCAGCCAAGCGCACAGCGCGTTGTCATGGCGCGGGCATACTGACACAACCCGGCGATTTCATAGCGTGAGCCGTGTCTTTTTCAACCGGCGAAACAGATCTGGGTTCTCCCGTTTCGTGACGCGCAGTTCGCGCACGCCCGTCTCGTCGCACGTCAACACCAGCGCGTGTGCCTTGTAAACGCGCGCCCGCCCGATTGCCTGTGTTGCGCCGGTCGCAACGACACGGCGATCCAGCGTAAGATAACTGACCGGCAGGCTTCGCAGGTCAATCCCCGCCAGCTTCGCAAAGCGCGCCCAGTCACCGTCCATGAACACCTCCGCCGGCGTCGGCGCGAACTGGTGACACCAATGCCGTTCGTTCTCCGCTGCCCGCAGGCCGCATGCGGCCTGGTGCGGACACGGTGCCACGACTTGAAACTCCCCCCGCAATCGCTCGCGCAAGGCAATCAACCGACGGCTGACGTCGTAAGTGCCCGGTTCGACGATGATGACGGCCTGTGCCTCACAGGGTAGTGAGAATGGTTCTGCTTGTTCCGTCAGCGCATGGCTGATCAGCAACAGATCAACTGAACGTGGTGGCACGGATTCTTGCCAGACATCCACGCCCCGCACTTGCCGTGCGGCGAACTTCATCGCCAGCGGCGACCGGTCGCACAGATACAACCGTCGTGCGCTGCCGGGAAAATGCTCCAGGACCTTCCGGCTGGCGATTCCCGTGCCGCATCCCCAATCCAGCACATCGCCCGCCGGCGGCGACCAGCCGCGCCGCTTCAACTCGCGAAGCGCGTAATCCCATTTCCAGCCGATCCGCTGTGCAAATGTCTGGTCGTAGTTCTCCACATCACTCTCGTTGCGCCAGTAGTCCTGCGCGCCCGTGAGGAATCCCGTTCGCAACCGTTCCAGAATCTTCCAGTCAATCGAGTGCATGATGCTTGATGCCGAAGAACTCGCGAAACCGTATTAGTTGCCCAGGTTTTCCCGGTTTGCCGGTGCGGATGGCGGCGAGCATCAGATTCTTCGGGGTATGATCACCCGACACAAACTCGAACAGCTTCGTCCGGTAGCCTGCCGCTTCGAGGTGCAACGCCCGCAAGCCGTCCGTGGCCCATTCAGCCAGCCGTTCCTCCATGATGCCATGCTGGAGCACGGCTCCCAGCGGCTCGGGGTGGGACCATTGGCGGCGCACCTCCTTGTGGCAGCAGGGAGCCACGACGATCAGCTTCGCCTTCGACTCGATGCCCCGGCGAATCGCATCGTCCGTTGCCGTGTCGCAGGCATGTAACGCAATCAATGCATCCAGCGGCGGCAACGCAACCGACTGGATTGTTCCCGCCACGAACTCCAGTCCTACCGCGCCAATCTTCCGAGCCAGTTTGTTTGCCGCCTCAACCAGCTCAGGGCGAGCCTCGACGCCGGTGATTCTCACCGGCTTCTGCCAGATGCGATGAAACAGATGCCACGCCCCGAATGTCAGGTACCCCTTCCCACATCCCATGTCAGCCAGCCTCTCCACCGGCGTCTCCTTGAGCAAGTGCGACAGGATCTCCATGTAGCGTTCGATTTGCCGTCGCTTGTCGGCCATTGCAGGGCGCGAGACGCCGAGGCCATCGAGCCAATCGCGCGCTGAGTCGTCGAGCAACATCTGCTTCGGTTGGTCGTGCGAACGGGGTGGGGCGGTGGTGACTGCTGGCCTGTGGCTGACCAATCCTTTCGGGGTGAGTTGCCAATCCCGTTGGGTTGTCCCCAACAACGCCGAGCAAACGCCACCGGCGAAATGCTTCTCAACCCACCCGACCGCCTCGGAAATGGGGATGTTTTTCGTGACATCTTTTGTCGCATGATGAAACGTCAGTGACAGGTGCGGAACGCCCTTCAACTCGACCAATCGAGCTGTTATCTTCGGGTCGCCCGGCAACACCAGCCGCACGAACGTCCCGTCTGCGAGACTGTCGGCGAACTTGCTCAGAAAACGTGCCTTTGGCATAACGCCCACAGTGTGCACGGTCATTGTCCATTTTCCAAGACTTGTTGTAGGGTATCTGCCGCAAGGAGGAAGAAGGAAGGCAGCAGTCAACGTTGTAGTTGCTGATTGTCGTTACTGATTTGCCAAACTCCACTCCTTGATTATAATACGCTGTGCTCGCGGCTGCGTTGGCCCTGAGCTTACCAGTGATTACACTCACGCAACATGGTGGTGAAGGCAGTGCTGGAGCCTCCAAGGCCAAGGATAGTCGGTTGGCCTTTGTGGCCGGCTTGCTCATCTTCATTTGTGCCGCGGTTCAGGCCGGGGAACAGCCCCAATCAGCCAATACGGCGGCTGATACCAACGCGGAGGGCAAGGCAAAAGCCGCCTACGAAGCGGCACAGAAGGCAGCCCAGGATGCGGATGCTGCCATCGCTCCGTTGCGGGCTGCCATGCAAAAGGCCGACCTCGCATACGCCGCAGCCAAGAAAATTGCCGACAGCAAACGTCAGCAGGCCACTGACGCGAAACGATTGGCCGGCGAATCGGGCGTGACCGAGTTGAAGCAGGGCGAGGACAACGTAATCATTGCCATTCGCTCGTTGTCCGATGCGACCAACGCCAAACCTCCCTTGGACAAAGCGGCTGCCGATGCGAAAGCCATCGCGCTACCGCTGCAACAAGCATACGACCTCGCCGAGAACGCTGCCAAGGAGGCCGCAGCCGTTGCGAAGGTTGCCGCCGACGCGGCGAACAAGCTCGATGACGAAGGCAAACGTGCCGCGACCGAAGCAGCCGCCCAACGCAGGGCGGCTGACACGGCGAAAGCCGCGCTCGCTCGTGCGCGACAAAACGAGCAGCATTTGCAGGGCCAATCCAGCGCCGCCTCGCAAAAGCTTGCGGAAGCGGAAACGCAGAAGAAGACCGCTGATGAAGCGTTGGCCGCCGCGAAGAAACAGTTGGCCGCTGCCGCGACCGCACACCAGACAGCCGAGCCGTTGGCCCAAGCGGCTGGCGTCAACGCGAAGCCGGTTTCCGAGGTGGAGAAACAGCAGGCCGCAGCCGACGCTGCCGCCAAACGCAAAGCGGCTGACGCGGCGAAGGCCGGCCTCACACAGGCGCAGCAAGACGAACAGCACGCGCAGGTCCAAGCCGGCGCGGCTGCACAAAAGCTGGCGGAAATGGAAACGCAGAAGAAGGCAGCCGACGATGCGGTGGCTGCGGCCAAGAAACAGTTGGACACAGCCGCTGCCACGCACCACACCGCCGAACAAGCGGCCCAAGCGGCAGCCGTCGACGCGAGAGCGATATCGCTCGGCGAAATCGCCCAAGCAGCCAACGAGGCCGTTGCAAAACGAAAAGCCGCTGATGACGCAAAGGCTGCGTTGTCGCAAGTGCACCAGAAACAGCAACAGGCGCAGACCGCTGTTGATGCCGCTGTGAAGAAAGTCGCGGGCGCGGAAGCGGAAAAGAAAGCTGCCGCCGAAGCCTTGACCGGAGCCAAGAACCAAGTGACCGCTGCCACGACCGCTTGGCGGGCCGCTGAGCAGGCCGTCCAAGTGTCGGTCTCCACGACGGAGACGATGGCGGAACGCGCCGCCGGTGCCGAGGAGCAAAAACAACTGGCCGCTGCCGACGCTGCCGCCAAGCGCAAGGCAGCCGACGATGCCAAGGCCGGGTTGGCTCAAGCACAGCAGAAACAACAACAAGCGCAGTCCGCTGCCGATGCCGCCGCCAAAAAAGGGGCGGACGCCGAACCAGAGAAGAAGGCAACCGTCGAAGCGCTGGCCAACGCCAAGAACCAGGTGGCCGCCGCCCAAGGAGCGCATCAAGCAGCCGAACAGGCCGCGCAGGCTGCCCAAGCGGCTGCGAACGCTGCGAATACCAAACTGATATCCGTCACCGAACTCGCGCAGGTTGTCCGCGAGCAAACTGCAAGGCGCAAAGCAGCCGTTGATGCCAATGCCGCGTTGTCCCACGCGCAACAGAAACAACAACAGGCGCAAACCGCTGCTGATGCCACCGCCAAGAAGGCAGCGGACGCTGACGCCGAGAAGAAGGCAGCGGAGACCGCTTTGGCCGGCGCCAAGCAGCAGGTCGCCGCAGCCACCGGCGCGGCGGACGCCGCGGAGAAAGAGGCGCAGGCGTCGGAAGGCAAAAGCAAGAGGATCGCGACTCTTTTCGGCAGGAGCGACCAGCAAAAACAACAAGCCACGGCTGATGCCGCCGCGAAACGCAAAGTGGCCGACGAGGCAAAGGCTGCATTGGCCCAAGTTCAGCAGCAGCACCAACAAGCGCAAGTTCAGGCTGACACCGCTGCCAAGAACCTGACCGATGCCGCCGCCAAAAAGAAGGGAACCGACGATGCCTTGACCGTCGCGAAAAAGAAGTTCGCCGATGCCAACGGCGCTTATCAGGCCGCCGAGCAAGCTGCCCAAGCAGCGGAAGCCAACGCCAAGGCGATGGCCGGGCGCGCTGGCAGAACCGAGGAACAGAAACGACAAGCCGAAACCGACGCTGCCGCCAAACGCAAAGCATCCGACGAGGCGAAGGCGGCGTTGTCTCAAGCGCAGGCAGCCCAGCAGAACCCGCAAGCTCAAGCTGATGTCGCGGCGAAAAATCTCGCGCGAGCGACAGCACAGAAGACAATGCTCGATGCCGCCTTGGCCGGCGCAAAAAAACAGGTGGCTGCCGCGGAAACGACGGCACAGACCGCCGAGCAAGGTGCGCAAGCCGCGGAGAAATCAGCCGAGGAGAAAAAGCAGTTGGCAGCACAAGCCGCCGCCAAGCGCAAAGCAGCAGCCGACGCCGCGGCGGCGTTGACGCAAGCAAGGCAGGCCGAGCAGCAAGCGCAGACGCAAGTCACGGTTGCCGAGCAGAAGCTGACCGAAGCGCAGACAGAAAAGAAATCTTCTGACGAGGCTTTGGAGAATCTGAAGAAACAGTTGGCCACCGCCAACATAGCCACCCAGGCGGTGCAACAGGCGGAAGCCAAGGCCGTCGCTGTGGCGCAGAAAGTGACGGAGGCGGAGGCGCGGAAGAAGGCGACCGACGAATCGCTGGCGAACGCCAAGAAACAGGTTGCTGCCGCCACCGCCGCGAGTCAATCGGCACAAGAAGCCGCAAAGGAACTTTTGCAGTTGGATGCGGTGCGCGCGCAAACCGCCGCCGATGCTGCAGCCAAGCGCAAAGCAGCCGACACAGCCAAGGCGGCGCTGGCACCGGCACAGCAAAAGGCCGAGCAGGCGACGGTTCAAGCCAACGCGGCCACGCAGAGATTGACTCAGGCGGAGGCGCGGAAGAAATCAACCGAGGAATTCCTGCTGGGACTCAAGAATCGCATTGCCTCGGCCAAACAGACACACGTTGCCGACGACAAGGCGGCTGCGGAAGCGGAGGCCGCGGCTGCGCCGTTGAAGGCGGAAGCGGACAAAACACGCGCAGCGTACACGGCCGCCGTGGATCTTGCCGATAACAAGCGCACTTTGACCGAGCAGGCCAAGGGCGCGCTATACCGGCTGCTTGCCGCCAAACAAATGGCAACACTTCTGGAAAGTCCCGATCCACCACAGCCGGCAAACCGGATTGACGAGATCATCTTCGCGAAGTTGAAGACGTTGGGCATTCAGCCGGCGCTTTGCTCCGACGCGGTCTTTGTCCGTCGCGCGCATCTGGACCTGACCGGCAAGCTGCCCACGGCCGAAGATGCGAAGGCGTTCATCCAGGATCCAGGCAAAAACAAACGCGTCGCCCTGATTGATCGGCTCCTCGACCGGACTGCGCATGTTGATTACTGGACGATGAAATGGTGCGACATCCTGAGGGTCAAGGCGGAGTTCCCCGTCAAAGTGTGGCCCAACGCCGCGCAGGCGTATCATCGTTGGGTGTGGGAACTAGTCGCCCAAAACAAGCCGTATGACAAGTTTGCCCGCGAACTGCTCACATCCAGCGGCAGCAATTTCCGCGTCGGCCCCGTGAACTTCTACCGCGCCATTCAGGACCGTACGCCGGAGGGCATCGCTGCGGTCGTCGGATTGACGTTGATGGGCACGCGGGTTGATTTCTGGCCGGCAGACCGTCGCGCCGGCATGGCGGCGTTTTTCTCGCAGGTCGGTTACAAGCCGACCAGCGAGTGGAAAGAGGAGATCATCTTCTGGGATCCGCTCAAATCAACGGCGGTGCCCGGCAGCATTGCGCCGGGCGTGGACGCCGTGGCGAAAGCCGTGACCATTGCCAACCAGATTCCCCAGTCGCTCGCCAAGCCGCTGACGGAAAACGGGCCGCTGCCGGCTGTCTTTCCGGACGGCACGACGATAACAATTCCGCCCGACCGCGATCCGCGCGAAATGTTTGCCGAGTGGTTGATTCGGCCGGACAATCCGTGGTTCGCCAAGGCCATCGTCAATCGCATCTGGGCGTGGGCGATGGGACGCGGCATCATCCACGAGCCGGACAACATCCGGGAAAACAACCCCCCGAGCAACCCGGAGCTTTTGGCGTGCTTGGAGAAAGAACTGGTCTCCAGCGGCTACAATCTGAAACACCTGAAGCGGTTCATTTTCACCTCGACCGCCTACCAGTTCTCTTCGATGGCGAAAGCCAAGGGACCGGAAGCGAGGGCCAACTTCGCCAGCTACCCGTTGCGGCGGGTGGAGGCTGAGGTGTTGATTGACGCCTTGAACGACATCACCGGCAGCTCGGACCTTTACACCAGCGCTGTGCCGGAGCCGTTCACGTACATTCCCAAGCATGTGACGGCCGTGGCGCTGGCCGACGGCAGCATCACCAGTCCGTTCCTGACGCTGTTCGGACGGTCGGCGCGCGCCACTGGGTTGGAAGACGAGCGCGTCAACGAACTCGCCTCGCCGCAGTGGTTGCACATGCTGAACTCGGCCACCATCCAGGGCAAGCTGCAGAGCGGCCCGAAACTCGGCGCGATGCTCTCCGCGGGCGGCAGCGCGAAGGAAATCGCAGAGAGGCTTTACCTGACGATCCTGTCGCGGTTGCCGACGGACGCGGACGTGATGGCCGCCGAGGAACACGCCAAGTCCGGCGCGGCAGGAGGGCGCGACGTGTGGGTTGATCTTGCGTGGGCATTGATTAACACGCCGGAATTTCTTATGCGGCATTGATTTTTACGAAGGAGAACGAAACATGACGACAAACCACCATTCATACAATCGAGTGCATCTCTCCCGTCGGGAACTCATACGACGCGGCGCGTTGATCGCAGCCGGCGGTTTGAGTTCGCGGATTCTTGCAGCCGAGGTTGCGAAGACACCGGAACAGAAAGCCGCTGAAGAGAAGGCTGCTCGCGACACGGCGGCCAAGGCCAAGGCCAAGAAAGGCCAAACGAAATCGGTGATCCAGATTTTCCTGTGGGGCGGGATGTCGCACAACGACACGTGGGACCCGAAACCGGGCACGGGCTACGATTACCTCGGCGAGTTTGACAAGGTCATTCCCACCAACGTGAATGGGATTCAACTCAGTTCGCTGTTCCCCAAACTGGCACAGCAGGCCGACAAGTACTCCCTGATCCGTAGCATGACCCACGGGAACAATGGCCACGAGACGGCGGCCTACCTGATGCAAACCGGCCACCAGCCCGGCGGCCGGCTGGCCTATCCCAGCGTGGGCGCCATTTTCGCCTTCTTTAAGAAAGAGCAATACAAGGGATTGCTTCCCCCGTACATCGTGATGTTGCAGGGCGCCGGGCGGTTTTCTGAGGAAGGGTTCCTTGGTCCCGCCTACAAACCGTTTGCCACCGGCGGCGACCCGAACGCGGAACGCTTCGAGGTGCAGGGGATCGTGAACCGCGGAATCAACGACGGTCGTCAGCAGGCTCGCCGCGAATTGCTCGATAAGGTCAATCTCTTGGGCTACGGGCTGGCGGACAACCCGGAGATGGATGCCGCCGAGGCAGCCAAGCAGAAGGCTTACGGATTGATCTTGGGCAAGGGGAAGGAAGTGTTCAATCTCGACAACGAACCCACGGAACTCCGGAATCGTTACGGGCGAAACACGTTCGGCCAGGAATGTCTTGCAGCGCGGCGAATGGTCGAGGCGGGTGTGCCGTATGTCACGATCAGTTTCCCCGGTGGTTGGGACACGCACGCGAACCACTTCGCGACGATGAAGGCGCAGTGCCCGATGTTGGACCAAGGGCTGGCGACACTGCTCGCGGACCTGAAAGAACGCGGCCTGCTTGATACCACGTTGGTCTGGTGCACCGGTGAGTTCGGTCGGACGTTGAAGATATCGTGGGAACCGCCGTGGAACGGCGGAAGGCATCATTATGGAGATGTCTTCACCGTGCTGGTGGCCGGCGGCGGATTCAAAGGCGGCCGCGTGGTCGGCGCCTCCGATGAAAAAGGAGAAAAGGTCAAAGAGCGTCCCGTCTATCCTTCGGACTTGCTCGGAAGCATGTACTTGTTGGCTGGGATAGACGCCAAGGCCAAGCTGCCGCATCCGTGGGGATTGGATGCCTACGTGTTGGACACCGAGAACGAAGGCATGAAGTCAGCCGGACTTCTGGAAGAAATCCTGTAGCATGATGATGAGCACTGTAAGATTCAGCAAGTGTTTGATCTTGTGGCTGGTTGCCGCGTCCGCAGTTTGGGCGCAGAACCAATACATCGGCTTCGTCTATCCCGCCGGCGGCCAGCAGGGGACTACCTTCCCGGTTCGGCTGGGTGGCCAGGGGCTTGCGCACGCCTCGGATGTGGTTGTGAGCGGGGAAGGAGTTTCCGTGCGCTTGATTGATCATTACCGGATCATGAGCAATGAGGAACTTGCGTTGCTGAACCGCCAACTTGGCGAGTTGCGCAAGAAGGAAACGACAGTGGATGACGCCATGGCCGCCAAGATGTCCTTCTTCGAGTTTCACGCGCCCATCGGGCCGGCGACCGGTCCCGACGCGGTTCACTCCTTGCTTTGCCCCGTGTGCGCCACTGCCAACGCGCCGGATGCCACCCTCTGCGTCAGATGCAATGTGAAGCTGGAAAAGCCCAAAGAGCCAAAGACCGTAGCGCAGGAGGCGAAGAATGAACCTCCCAAATCCGAGAAGGAACTGGCCAAGCAGAAATTAATCAACCGGGTTGAAAGGCGGTTTGCGGAAGACGAGCGCGATCCTGCCGTGCGTTCCCAGACCGAGCTTGTTTTTGCCGAGATCACCGTGGACCCGAACGCAAAACCGGGACAGCGCGAGATCCGCGTGATCACCAAGCGCGGCGTCTCCAACGCGCTGCCGTTCTACGTCGGCCAAGTGCCGGAAGTCGCTCGAAAACCGATGAAGACCATGCGGCTTCCGGTCCTCGGCAAGGAGCATTTGTCCCAGCGGAACCGGCCAGCGGAAGAAGAAGAGATGCGCGTCTCGGTGCCGTGCACGATGAACGGTCAGATCGCGGCGGGCGAGGTGAATCGCTATCGTTTCGCGGCGGCCAAAGGACAGCGGCTGGTCATCTCTGTCAGGGCGCGTCACTTGGTTCCCTACGTGCCGGATGGCGTTCCCGGTTGGTTCCAAGCCGTGCTCCGGCTCTACGACGGCACTGGCAAGGAGGTTGCCTACAGCGACGATTTCCGATTCGATCCTGATCCGCTGATTTATTTCGTGGTGCCCGATGACGGCGAGTATCTCCTGACCATCAATGAGGCGTTGTTTCGCGGTCGCGAGAGTTTTGTCTATCGGATCAGCATCGGCGAACTGCCCTTCGTGACCAGCATCTTCCCGTTGGGCGGGCGCGTCGGCGAACCGGTCAAGATCGAGATGGACGGCTGGAATCTCGAAAAGACCACGCTGGCACCGCCGGCCAAGGACGCAAAACCGGGGCGCCATCTCATCGCCGCCACCAACGGGAAACTTGTTTCCAACTACGTGCCGTTCGTCTTGGACACGCTCCCCGAGTGCATCGAGAAAGAACCCAACGACGACGCGTCCAAGGCGCAGAAGGTGAATCTTCCCATCATCGTCAACGGACGATCAGATCGCCCCGGTGACTGGGACGTCTTCGAGGTGGAAGGAAAAGCCGGCGAGACAATTGTCGCGGAAGTGCACGCGCGACGGCTCGGATCGCCGTTCGATTCCTTCGTCAAGGTCGCCGGTCCCGATGGCAAGATTATCGCGTTGAACGACGATTATTACGACGCGGCATCCGGGTTGAACACCGACCATGCTGATTCCTATCTCATGGTGAAACTGCCCGCCGACGGGAAATACTTCATTCACATCGGCGACACGAGGCGGGGTGCAGGCAAGGAGCACGCGTATCGGCTGCGGATCAGCCAGCCGCAACCTGATTTTGTGTTGCGTGTGGTTCCGTCCCGGATCGTCATGCCAAGCAAGGGAGCCGCCAACGTCACTGTCTTCGCCATCCGCAAGGACGGGTTTGATGGGTCGATTACGCTGAAGTTTAAAGACCTGCCGCAGGGGTTCGAATCCCCCGGCGCCACTCTGGCGGCCAAACAAGAATCTGTCGGGCTGTCGCTGAAAACCAGTCTTGCGGAAACGGAACACCCGATCAACCTCATTGTCGTGGGCGCCGTGAAAATCGGGGATCGCGAGATCGTTCGCGAGGCCATGCCGTCTGAGGACAGGATGCAGGCGTTCCTCTGGCGACATCTGTTGCCCGCGGAAACGCTGCCAGTCCTGGTATTCAATCCATCCTACCAACCACCAGCCGATCGCATTCGCCCGCCGATTCGTGAGGAGGATCGCCCGAAGGGAGTGAACCCCACACTGACAAGATCTTCAGTCGAGTGGTATCTCAGACAGATCGAAAATCTTTACCAAGAGTGGTTCTTCACCGACGAGTTCGCGAACCGTGAAATCGCCGGTATCGAGGCCCGCCTGATCAAATAAAAGTGCCACCGTAAAATCAACGCAGCAGGATTGTGCTGGGAGACGATGATGGCTATGCTGCGCGCCATGAGAATACCTTTCTTCACGATATTGATCGGGTGTGTCATTGTGGGATGCACGGCGCATGCGGCGGATGCGGCCTTGCGCGACAAGGCGGCGCAGGCGTTGCGCCGGGCATGCGAGTATTTTGACACGCACGTATCCACCGAAGGCGGTTACCTCTGGGATTACAGCGAGGACCTGAAACACCGGGCAGGGGAAGGAATCGCACCGGCGACAACCGTCTGGGTGCAGCCGCCGGGCACGCCGTCGGTTGCGATGGCATTCTTGCGGGCATATCACGCGACGAAAGATTCCTATTATTTGAACCTAGCCAGGAAAGCCGGTGATTGTCTGCGGCGCGGCCAGTTGGAATCCGGCGGGTGGGCGTACCGGATTGATTTCGATCCGAAACACCGCCAGAAATACGCGTACCGTGTGGAACGCACAGGGAAATCCAGCAGTTTGTCGAACATCAGTGTTCTGGACGACAACACGACGCAGGCGGCGTTGCGGTTTTTGGTTTTGTTGGACCAGACGCTCGGATTCAAGGATGCAAAGGTCCACGAAGTCGTGGAGTATGGCTTGCGGAAACTGATGGAAGCGCAATACCCGAATGGCGCATGGCCGCAGCGGTTTGACCGCGCGCCTGACGCTTCCAAGTTCCCCGTGAAGAAGGCTTCTTATCCGGCGACATGGTCGCGCACGTTTCCCGCTGTGAAGTATTACGACTACTACACGTTCAACGACAATGCGATGGCGGATGCTATTGCCTTGATGTTCCTTGCGGGCAAGGTCTATCAACAACCCAAGTACCGTGAATCGGCCGAGAAGTGCGGGCAGTTTATTTTGCTGGCGCAAATGCCCGACCCGCAACCGGCGTGGGCGCAACAGTACAACGCGGACATGCAGCCCGCGTGGGCGCGAAAGTTCGAGCCGCCTTCCATCACCGGCGGCGAATCGCAGGGCATCCTGCAAATCCTCATGCACATCTATCAAGAGACCGGCAATCGGAAATATCTCGAACCCATTCCGCGCGCCGTGGAATACCTGAAGAAATCAGCCATGCCCGATGGCCGTTTGGCGCGGTTCTACGAATTGCAAACAAACAAGCCGTTGTATTTCACGAAAGATTACCAGTTGAGCTACGACGACAGCGACATGCCGACACATTATTCGTTCAAACAAGACAGCAGGCTTGAGCGGGTTGAGGCACAGTACAAGCGTCTGTTGCAAACTGATGTGAGCCGGTTGCGGCCGGAGCGTGCGGAAAACGAATGGAAGGCGTCGCGACCAAAACCGTCGGAGGTGACAAAGGTCATTGCCGCGCTCGACAGCCAAGGACGATGGTTGAGTCCGAATCAGGCAAAGGAAAAACGACGGTTGCCGTCGGACAAACTCATCTCCTGCGCGACGTTCATACGGAACGTCAACGTCCTGTCAAACTACCTCGCGCCGTGAGTTCTGAGCCGCAATCTCCTTGATCTTGCGAAGATCGAGCTTGCCGGTGCCGAGCACGGGCAGTTTTTCGATGCGGAAGAACTGATCGGCTTTCGGCTTCCAGAGGTTGGGCAGTTCTGCAGCCGTCAGGCTCCCAATGACTGCTGCCAGCTTGTCGTCGGGCAATGTGTGCAAGACGACGAGGCGTTCGCCTTTTTTCTCGTCGGGGACACCAGCGACAGCGAAACATTGTTCGGTCACTGCGGCAAGTTCGTGGAGCTTTTCCTCGACCTTGATGTGCGGCACCATTTCGCCGCCAATCTTGCTGAAACGAGTGAGACGATCGGTGATGGTGAGGAAACCGTCTTCGTCGAGCGATGCCACATCGCCGGTGGTGTACCAGCCGTCCTTCAGGACTTCCGCTGTCTTTTCCGGTTTGCCGAGGTAGCCTTGCATGACGTTGGGGCCGCGCACGAGCATCAATCCCGGCTGGCCGACCGGCTGTGGTTGTTGCGTGTCGGGATCCACGATCCGTATGGCGATGCCGGGCAGCGGATGACCGATCTTGCCGCGCTTCGCGCCCACCTGACGGAACCCGGCGGCGCGAAAATCGTGTGTGTTGACCGCCACCACCGGCGAACATTCGGTGCAGCCGTAACCTTCCAGGGGGCGGATGCCGAATTTGTCTTCGAACGCCTGCGCCAGCCGTTCAGAAAGTTTTTCCGCGCCGGTGACGACATACTGGAGGCTCCCGAGATCTTCCGCCTCGCAAATGCGCAAGTAGAGTTGGAGGAACGTCGGCGTGGCCAGCAGGAACGTGCAACGGTATTTCCGCACCAGCGCGCCGATGACGCGGGCGTCGAGCGGTGACGGGTGGAAGACGACGCCGCAACCGAGCACGGCGGGAGTGGCGATGGTCGCGGTGAAGCCGAAGCTGTGGAAGAACGGCAGGATGCCGACGATCCGGTCGCTGGCGCGGAATGCAAATGTTTGTCCCATCTGCTCGACATTGGAACGGATGTTCCAGTGGCTGAGCATGACGCCTTTCGGGTCGCCCGTGCTGCCGCTGGAAAAAATGACAGTGGCAAGATCGTCGAGCATGGCCGTTTTGCCGGAGAGACTCCATTCCAACGCTTTTGGCGGTAGCACCCACGACATGGCGAGCGCGACGAGTTTCTCGGTGGTCGCCGGTTTGGCGGCGACCTCTTCGAGATAAATTGCGTCAACGGGAAGGGTGAGTTTGAGTCTCTCGACGAAGACGCGGGACGCGAGGATCGTCTTGAGGTCACATTGTTGGGCGCAACTGGCGAGGACTTCGGCGTTGGCGGTGTAATTGAGGTTGACGGGCACTTTGCCGAGCAGGAGCGCGGCGTAGTTGACGAGCGCGGCGGGCACGCACGGCGGCAGGAGGATGCCGACCATCTGCTGGCCGCGCCACAGGGCGCGCAACCGGCGCGCGAGGAAGACAATGTTGGTCAGGGCAGCGCCGAAGTTCAGGCGCGGCTTCGATGCGTCCGCCATGAAGAACCGCCAGCGGTGATGCTGGGCTTTGCGGACAAACGCGCGGTGGATGGGCCATAGGAGCTTTCGCCGGTGCGACCACGCATCGGCGTTGAGGTCCTGCACGGCTTGTCGAACCTCGATCGGCGTGGATGCCGCCGTCATCGGTTTGCCGAAACTGACGGTCACGGGGTAGGGGAAGTAGCGGGGCACTTTCCAGACGAACCGGCGTTTCTCGAAACTGAAGATGCTGCCCCAGACGTTGTCGAGACAGACGGGGATGATCGGGGCGTCCACGTCTTTCATGATTCGCGCAAACCCGCGGCGGAACGGCAGCATCTGCCCGATGCGCGTGATCTGTCCCTCGGCAAAGATGATCACCACTTCGCCATTGCGGATGGCGTCGCTGGCCTCGCGCAAGGATTTGATCATCTCGCGCGGACGCAGTTGCGAGGAAATCGGGATGGCCTTCATCGCTTTCGCGAACGGCTTGACGAACCAGAGATCGTAAATGTCCTTGAACATGATCGCGCGCAACATCCGGTCGGTCGAGGCGACTAACAGCAGCGCATCCACGAACGAGACGTGGTTGCACACAAACAGCGCGCCGCCTTTTTCCGGGATGTTGTCGCGTCCCTCGACCTTGATCCGGTAGATGGAGTGCGTGAACATCCAGACCGCCAGGCGCAGCAACGAATCCGGCAGCAACCGCACGATATAGACCGTTCCCACAGCCGTCATGACAGCGCCCGCGAGGAAGATTTCCGGCGCGGTGAGTCCTGCAAGTCGGAACAGGTAGAACGCCGCCGAGCCGAGCAGAACGCCGGTGAACGAGAGCGTGTTGACGGCGCCCAGCACCGCGCCTTTGACCTCGCGTTCTGGGCGGTGCTGGATCAACGCCACAATGGGGACGATGAAAAAGCCGGCAACAAATCCCAACAATCCGAGATGCACGCCCAGAACAGGGATGGTGAGTCCAGACCGCCCGGCGAGCGCGGCAAACACTGTGATGCCGATGGCGCCCAGCGGCACGAGGCCGTATTCGATCTTCCCGCCGGAAAGATACCCGGCGGCAAAACTTCCCACGCCGATGCCAACGGCCAGCGCAGCTTGCAGGAAGCTGATCTGCGTGTCGGTGGCGTGAAATACGTCCTTGCCGTAGATGAACACGTTCAGGAGCAGCAGCGAGCCGAGAAATGAAAAATACACGTCGCCCAGCACCGCCAGAAACAAGACCCGGTCGCGGCGGATAAGCCGAATCTGAGCGACAAGGTCCGCGATAAAGTTGAGACGGAACGGGCGTTGGGTTTTGGCTGGTGGAATCTTCGTGATTCCGAGGCTCGTGAGTGTTCCCATAACTGCCAGTCCAATCAACACCAACCCGGCATAAGCGCGTTGGTCGCGAAAATGATCGGAGATCGGCCCGGCGACGGCCACGCCGCTGACGATGGCGACGTTGGTGCCGAGCACGAGCAATCCGTTGCCCCACGAGAGGCGCTTTTCCGGCAACAATTCCGGCATGAGACCGTACTTGGACGGCCCGAACAATGCGCTCTGGGTGCTCATGAGGAAAATGCAAACGAGCAGCAAGGGGATATTCGTCCAGATCAGCCCGATGGTGGCCACGGACATGATGGCGATTTCGAGCAGTTTGACGCCGATGGTGACGTGCCGTTTGCTGAAGCGGTCCGCCAGCCAGCCGCCGGTCATGGAGAACACGATGAACGGCACCGCGAACAACATCCCAATCAGCGAAGCCAATTGGTCGCGTTGCGCCTGCGCGATGACCGCGTGGCCGACAAGAAATGTCACAAGCGACTTGTGGACATTGTCGCTGAATGCGCCTTGGAACTGAGTCGCCCACAAACTCCAGAATCCGCGTCGCCATCGGTAGGTGTCATTCATGTGAGACGGATTGTAGCGGCTGCATCCGGTTCGCGCAACCCCGTCGGCGAAATGTGGGGCAGGTTTGTAACCTGCCTGCTTGAAAGTGGGAGCCGCCTCAGTGCGGCGACGGGTGCATTTGCATATTTGGGGTCAATCTATTTGGGTCTATTTGGGGTCACCCATATTTGGTATTTGGGGTCAATGTTATTTGGAATATTTGGGGTCAACTCTGTAAACTGTAAATTAAGGTCGTTCATGCCAGATTACTTCTTGGTGGGAAGCAGTTCAGCGCGGAGTTTCTTGAGGGTGACGCCTTTGAGGATTGTGGCGCGTTCTTTGGTGTCGTCGCCCGGGCTCACGTCAAGGAAACGGACGTGTCCATTTTCGCCAACCACAAGCGGCAGGCCGAGCTTGGCGTGCTCGGCGCGAATTTGCCGGGCAACGCGGCGAAAGGCGCGTTTGGCGGGCGCGATGAAGTCGTCTTGCTTTTGCTGTGGCTTGTTGTTCTTCATGGCAATTGCAGTATAGCCTTGAGTCGGCTGAGAGAGCAAGTTTCGGATTCAGCCAGAAGGCTGGGCGGGCTGGTCTGGTTGTCCCAAATCGCCCAATGGTCGGCCAGCGGCATGTAGTCGTGGACGAAATGCCGGATACTCCGAGCAAAACGACGACGAATATCGGCATCAGGCACGTCATGCCCGCCCATTTTTACTCGGTCATGCACACGAGCGATGGCAATCGCTGGCGTGGGCAACCAGAGATAATGCAGATAAAGGCGAAAGCCTTTTCGTTTGGCTTGCTTCAACAATCGGACGTAAGTCGTGCCACTGATCGTGCTTTCGAAGGCGAACGTTTCATGTCGGGCGACAAAACGGTCAAACTCCGCCAGCAGTAACCGGCCCGCCTTCATTGCGGCGGCCTGCGCATTCAAAGGCGCCAGACCTTGGGCAATCAAATCAGCATTCAGAAAATTCAGGCACTGCCCTTCATGAGGGAGGAACGACTTGGCAAAAGTTGTTTTGCCTGAGCCATTGCAGCCGGCAATCAAGAAAATGATGGGGCGCGAGTCTGACAAATCAGCCCTTCTTCGCTTCTTTCGCCCACGTGTCTTTCAGGGTGATTGTGCGGTTGAAAATCAGTTTTCGGTTTTCAGTTGTCAGTTTACGGTCGGAATCCAGACAGAAATAGCCGAGGCGCTCGAATTGGTAGCGCAATTCTGCCTTCGCATCGGCAAGACTGGGTTCGCACTTGGCGGTGACGACTTCGAGACTGTGCGGGTTGAGGTGTTTCTTGAAGTCGCCATCGGCGTCGGGTTCGGCGGCGGTGAAGAGCCGGTCGTAGAGCCGGCATTCGGCTTCGATGCTATCTTTGGCACTGACCCAGTGGATGGTGCCTTTGATCTTGCGGCCTGCTGTAGCTCCACCGGTCTTGCTCGTCAAATCGGCGGTGCAACGGAGTTCGATCACTTTGCCGGTGGCGTCTTTGATGACTTCGTCGCACTTGATGATGTAGGCGTATTTCAACCGAACTTCGCCACCGGGTTTTAAGCGGAAGAACTTCGGCGGCGGGACTTCGGCGAAATCGTCTTGCTCGATGTAGAGTTCCCGGCTGAATGGGAGCTTGCGCTTGCCGGCTGTCTCGTCTTCGGGGTTGTTGATGGCGTCGAGTTGTTCGGCGTGGGTTTCGGGGAGGTTGGTGATGACGACTTTGAGCGGGCGCAGGACGGCGAGGCGGCGGAGGGCGTGTTTGTTGAGGTCGTCGCGGATGCAATGCTCGAAGACGGCGATGTCGGTGACGCTGTTGTATTTGGTGACGCCGATGTTGTAGGCGAATTGGCGCAAAGCCGACGCCGGGACGCCGCGGCGCCGGATGCCGCTGATGGTGGGCAGGCGCGGGTCGTCCCAGCCGGTCACCAGCTTCTCGTTGACGAGGGTGATGAGCTTGCGCTTGGAGACGATGGTGTAGGTCGGGATGAGCTTGGCGAATTCGTATTGGTGCGGGAGCGGACGCGGGAGGTCGAGTTTTTCGAGGATCCAGTCGTAGAGCGGCCGGTGGACTTCGAATTCGAGCGTGCAGATGCTGTGGGTGATGCCTTCGATGTAGTCGCTGAGGCAATGCGCGAAATCGTAGAGCGGATAGATGCACCACTTGTTGCCGGTGTGGTGGTGTTCGGCGTGGCGGATCCGGTAGATGAGCGGGTCGCGCAGCCAGATGTTCGAACTGGCCATGTCGATCTTGGCGCGAACGGTCCGGGTGCCGTCGGGGAACTCACCGGCTTTCATCCGGGCAAACAGATCGAGGCTTTCGGCGATGGGGCGGTCCCGGTACTTGCTCGGTTCGCCGGCCCGGTCGGGTGCGCCGCGCATCCTGTCCACTTCTTCCGGCGTGTGGTCGCAAACGTAGGCTCTGCCCTTTTTAATGAGTTGCACGGCGTACTCGTACAGCGCGTCGAAATAGTCGGAGGCGTAGAAGGGTTCGCAGTTGGTGATTGGGACCGCCGGTAAGTAGAAATCGCCAGCCCTCTTTTCCGGTGCGGCTCCCTTGGCTTTGTAGCCGAGCCGGTCGTCAGCCCAGCCAGCGATGAGCCAGTTGACGTCGGCGATGATGGATTCGACGTACTCGACTTCTTCCTTGGTCGGGTTGGTGTCGTCGAAGCGGAGGTTGCAGATGCCGCCGAACTCGCGGGCGATGCCGAAATTCAGGCAGATGGATTTGGCGTGGCCGATGTGCAGGTAGCCATTCGGCTCCGGCGGGAACCGGGTGTGCGGGGCCTTGTACTTGCCTGAGGCGAGGTCGGCTTTGACAAAGTCGCGAATGAAATCGGACGGTGCTGGTGCTGGTGTTTCAATAGACATGGCGCTACGGAATACCATTCCGCAGCGCCATGTTCAAGCCGGTTGGCGGGGGTTATTATTTCTCGGCGCTCTTGCCAAGGCGGTGATCAAGGACGAGGACAGCGGTGCCGCGCGAGTCAATGAGCTTGAGTTGCTCGATGACTTCGGTGACTGTCTTCTCTTCCTCGACTTGCTCGTCAATGAACCACTTCAGCATGGATTGGGTGGCGTAGTCCTTTTCGGCGAGGGCCAGTTCGTAGAGTTTGTGGATGCGTGCGGTGACGCTCTGCTCGTGTTCGAGCGACTGTTCGAAGACGGCGAGATGGCTCGGCCACTTGCCGGAAGGTTGGGGGAGGGCGGGCAATTCCACCTTGTTGCCGCGGTCATTGACGTAGTCAAAGAACTTCATGGCGTGGGTTTGTTCCTCGGCGAATTTCTCGCGCATCCAAGCCGCAAAACCTTTGAGATTTTGCGTTTCGAAGTGCGCCGACATCGCCAGATAGAGGTAGGCGGAATAGAACTCGTAGCCGATTTGGTCATTGATGGCTTGTGTCATTTTCTTGCTGAGCATCATGTTTTCTCCTTTTAGGTTGTTGTAACAACGGCTTGTGTCACGCGTAACTTCTCACTTCTATCGCCAAATGCAACTTTCAGGACGTCACGCGGGACTCGAACTCGCCATCGGCCAGCAGCGTGCGAATCGTGTCGTCCTTTTTGACCGAGGCGATTGACTTGATGATTCGCCCGTCCTCCCGCCGGGTGATGCTGTAGCCGCGTTGGAGTGTCGCTTTCGGGCTGAGGAGTTCCAGGCGGGTCTGGGCTTGGACAAGCCGATGTCGAGTTCGCTGCAAGAGGGTCTCCGGGGTCGCCAGGCGGATTGCCGTGATGCGCGCGCGACGCTCTTGGAGCGTCATGGCCGCCGCCCGTTGAAGACGGTGGGCAAGGTCGTCCGCTTGTTGTTGGTATTGGCGGACCATTTCGCGGGGATGACGAAGGACGCAGGCCGCCAACCGGCGTCGCGCCTCAGTGAGGCGGTAGCGCAAATCCTTGTCGAGGCGTTTTTGCTGTTGGGCAAGGCCGGCGAGCAACTCGTCCTTGGCGCGAACCACCAGTTCCGCGGCAGCGCTTGGGGTGGGCGCGCGCAGATCAGCCACAAAATCCGCAATGGTGAAATCAATTTCATGGCCGACGGCTGAAATTGTCGGCAGCCGCGACCGGGCAATGGCGCGCGCGACGATTTCCTCGTTGAACGCCCACAAATCCTCGATCGAGCCGCCGCCGCGCGTGACGATGACGACGTCCACCAGGTTGAGCGCATTGAATTCGTCAATGGCCGCCGCGATCTCTTCCGCGGCGCCTTGGCCTTGCACGCGGACCGGGTGGATGATGATGCGCAGATTGGGGAACCGGCGTCCGATGATGTTGAGGAAGTCACGAATCGCCGCGCCGCTGGGCGATGTGACAATCCCGATGCGACGGGGCAGGGCAGGGAGCGGTTTCTTGCGGTCAGCGTCGAAAAGACCTTCCTTGGCAAGTTTTTGTTTGAGCTGCTCGAAGGCGAGTTGGAGCGCGCCCAGTCCCTTGGGCAGCAACTGCGTGGCAATGAGCTGGTATTGACCGCGCTTCTCATAGACGGTCACCTGGCCGAACGCGAGCACGCTGTGGCCGTCGCCGAGCTTGAAGGTCAGCTTGCCGGCGGCGTTGCGGAACATGACGACCGAGAGCGCGGCGTTGGCGTCTTTGAGCGTGAAATAACAATGGCCGGATGTGGCGGCGGCGAAATTGGAAATCTCGCCTTCGACCCAGACCGATGGGAAACCATCTTCGAGTTTCCCTTTGATGCGGCGGGTCAGTTCGGTGACCGAGAGAACTGTAGGAGTGCTGTTGGGCATGGCAGCGGAGTATAGCACAGGAGAGCCGGTTTGTGCCGGTGGAGTGGAGGGTGTATCATCAACGCATGCGATGGACATTGGCATTATGGCTGGTCGCCGCAGTGTCGTGGGGCAGAGACGTCACGTTTCTGGCAACCTCGGATTCGCAGTGCGTGGCGACGGCAGACGCCGAACACAATCTGCGGAACCAGGCCACCATTCGGGAGATGAACGAACTTCCGAATCGCCGCTGGCCGGCGCAATTTGGCGCGGGACTGATCTCGAAGCCGCGAGGCGTTGTGGTGCTTGGCGATTTGGTCGAGCGCGCGGGACGGGAAGGCGAGTGGGGCCGGTTCGCAGCCGACTTTGGCTTGGACGGCACGGACGGTCTGTTGAAGTACCCGGTGTTTGAAGGGTGGGGGAACCATGACGGCGCCGCGGAGCGGGCACAAATCAAGAAACGCAACGAAACGCGCCTGCAACAGAAACTGATCCAGCACGTTTCCGAGAACGGACTGCATTATTCGTGGGACTGGGACGACGTGCATTTTGTCCATCTCAATCTTTATCCTGGCAACCGCGCCGCCGGTCGGGGCGATCCGCTGTTGAGCCTCGATTTCCTGAAGACCGACCTGGCGGAGCGCGTGGGGCGAAGCGGCCGTCCGGTCGTCTTGCTCCACCATTACGACCTCCAGAACTTCAAGTGGTGGACGCACGAGGAGATTGCCGCCTACCGCGAGGCGATCAGGCCGTACAACGTGTCGCTGATCTGCCACGGCCACACCGGGCTTGGCGTGTACACGTGGAACGGCTACGACGTCATCAACACCGGCCAGACCCACAACGGCTTTTTTGTCGTGCGCATCACCGACAAGCACCTTCGCATCGCGTATCGGGCGCGTCACGAGGACCGGTGGCAATGGCATTTGATGACGGAAGTCAAAAGGCGTCATTTGCCATTGCGGGAAGCGGTGTCGTTGGATGTGTTGGCCAGGCGTTGACGGCTTCGCGGCATCCGCTTGATTGAACCATCTTGTTGCGCGCGCCGGACAAAACCGGCCACGGTCGTGTGTGCGCTTGCAGAAATGAAAGCAACCAGCGGCACGTTGGCACTGGCACAGGCATTGCTAAAATGAAATCACACCATGAGAATTCTTATTGCCGACGATTCCGAATCCGTCCGGTTTGCGTTACGGATGGCGGTGGAATCACTGGGACATGAGGTCGTCGGGTTGGCCAGCAACGGCCGACAGGCACTCGAACAATATCCCCAACAACGACCGGACGTCGTCGTCATGGATGTGATCATGCCGGAGATGGACGGGTTGCTCTGCACGACATTGTTGGCGCGCGAGAACCCGTCGGCGCGCGTCTTGATCATGAGCGGCGACCGCTACAACGACGAAGACGCCCGTCGGGTTGGGGCCAAGGGCTATCTGGCGAAGCCGTTTGGCTTGGTGGAACTGGGGCGATTGCTTCAGGTCGCCGCCGCCGCGTAGGAACAAGCTGCTGCTTGCTTGGCGGGCCATTCGGCTTTACTATGCGCCCACGATGAACTTTCCCCTGTATCGTTCTCGGCGTCTGCGACAAAGCGCAGCCTTGCGCGCGCTGGTCTCTGAAACTGAATTGTCGGCCCGACATCTGGTGCTGCCGTTGTTCGTGCGGGAAGGCCGCCGGCTGCGGCGTCCCATCGGCGCGATGCCCGGCCAGTTCCAACTGTCCGTGGATGAATTGGTGAAGGAGGCTGCCGATGCATTTGCCGCCGGTGTGCCGGCGGTGATTCTGTTCGGCGTACCCGACCGGAAAGATGAACGCGCTTCCGGCGCGCTTGGTATCGTGCCGAAGGCGGCCAGGGCGCTGAAGAGGGAGTTGCCGGAATTGATTGTGATTGCCGACGTTTGTTTGTGCGAGTACATGAGCCACGGGCATTGCGGCGTCGTGCGCGGCGGTCGCGTGGACAACGACGCGACGCTGCCCCTGCTGGCCAAGGCGGCGGTTGCGTATGCCGACGCGGGGGCCGACATCGTGGCGCCGAGCGACATGATGGATGGGCGGGTCGCGGCCATTCGCGCGGCATTGGATCGGGCCGGTCACCGGGAAACGCCGATCATGAGTTATGCGGCGAAGTTTGCATCGGCGTTTTACGGCCCGTTTCGCGAGGCGGCGGAGAGTGCGCCGAAGTTTGGCGACCGGCGAAGTTATCAAATGGACTGTGCGAACGGTGACGAGGCGCTGCGCGAGGTGGCGCTGGACATTGCGGAGGGCGCGGACATCGTGATGGTCAAGCCGGCGTTGGCGTATTTGGATTTGGTGCGGCGCGTAAAGCAGCGGTTCGGCCATCCGCTCGCCGTTTATAATGTGAGCGGCGAGTATTCGATGGTCAGAGCAGCGGCAGCCAACGGTTGGCTCGATGAGAAGGCCGTGGCGCTGGAGATGATGACGGCGTTTCGGCGGGCCGGAGCGGATATCATCCTGACGTACTGGGCAAAAGACGTGGCCCGCTGGCTGGCTACCCTGACTGCAGCTTCGTGAGCATGTGCACGACGAACACGACCGCCGCAATGGCGGCAATGGCGAGTCCGATCGCGATCCACACCCAGAGGCCCGGTCCTTTTTTCTTTTTGCGCCCAAAGGGCGAGACGGAACTGAACGCTGGAGACGCAGTGGGGCGCTGCCCGGCCTCACCAAGATCCACACCGGTTTGCGAGGGGGGCAATGGCTGGCTGGCTTTCTTGGCATCGCCCTCGTAACGCATTTCCACCGAGCCGAGACGGATCTGGTCGCCGTGGCTCACGCGGGTTTCGACGATGCGCATTCCATTGACGCGGGTACCATTGGTCGAGTTGAGGTCGCGCAATTTGTAGTCGGCGCCATCCAACACCAGCATGGCGTGGTGATGGGAGACGGTGCCGTCTTCCAGGCGGATCATGTTGTCCATCGCGCGACCGACGGTGACGCGTTCCTCGACCAAGTCGTACACTTTACCTTCGAGCACACCTGAGAGAATATGGAGTTTTGGCATGGCTAAAATCGTGTTTTGTCCAACGGCTGAAACGGTCGCATGATGCTGGTAGTCTGGTTGCAAGTCAATCGGAATTTACAGGGAATTTGCCTGACGAAGTCGCCGGCACAGGAGGCTGTGTCGGGATGCCGTCCGATTGTTGCGAATCGCAATTGCCAGCGCCTTCTTCGATCCCACCAGGATTACGAGCTTCCGGCCGCGTGTAATCGCCGTGTAGAGAAGGTTGCGCTGGAGCAGGACGAAATGCTGCGTCAACAACGGCACGATTACGCACGGATATTCGTTACCCTGTGACTTGTGAACGCTGATCGCGTAGGCAGGCGCCAACTCATCGAGTTCCTCGAATTCGTAGGCCACTTCCCGATCATCCATCTCGGCAACCAATTGCTGGTCCACAAGATCAATCCGCTTCACGCGACCGAGGTCGCCGTTGAACACGTCCTTGTCATAATTGTTTCGAATCTGCATCACGCGATCACCGACGCGCAACGTCCTGCCAAATCGCTGCACATGCGGCCCTGTCGGGTTCAGCGACGCGGCCAGTTCGCGGTTGAGATTCTCCGAGCCGCAGACGCCCTTGTGCATTGGGGTCAGCACCTGGATGTCCCGCATCGGATCGAAACGGAACCTTGACGGAACGCGTTCGGCGCACAATGTCCGCACCGTAGCCAGCGCTTTCTCAGGGTCGTCCTGTTGAATGAAAAAGAAATCGCTTTCTTCCGTCGCGTCACACACCGGCATCTGTCCCTCGTTGACACGGTGCGCGTTGGTGATGATAAAGCTGTTTTTCGCCTGCCGGAAAATCTCCGTCAAACGCGCCACGGGCATTATGCGGGATTCGATCAGGTCGCGCAGAAAATTGCCGGGTCCCACCGACGGCAATTGGTCCACATCGCCGACAAACACCACGGAAGCGCCCGCTGGCACAGCCTTCAGGAGATGATAGGCCAGCGGTATGTCGAGCATGGACGCCTCATCAATGATCAGAACGTCAGCCTTGAGCGGCCGGCGTTCGTTCATGCTGAACCCGCCTTCGCGCGGATCATAACGCAGCAGCCGGTGAATGGTCTGGGCGGCGGCACCGGTGGTTTCGGTCATTCGTTTCGCCGCGCGGCCCGTGGGCGCCGCCAAGAGCACGTGGCAGTTCTTCGCACGCAGGATTTGTACAATGCTGTTGACGATGGTGGTCTTGCCGACGCCAGGGCCGCCGGTGATGACGGAGATCGTGGAGGTCAACGCCATCCGCACCGCCTCTTCTTGCGCATCAGCGAGTTCAATGCCGGTCTTTTGCTGGACCCAGGCAGTCGCCCTGTCGAGGTCAATTGGGGGCAACAACGTTCTGGCAGCAAGCAACGCGCGTATCTTGACGGCGACGCCACACTCGGCGCGGTGCAGGCCGGCGAGGTAAACAGAATCTTCTTCGATCACAATATCAGCCGTCCCGGCAAGGAGTCTGATTGCCTCCTCGACCGGGCGAAGTTCGACGCCGAGCAGTTGCGCCGCTGTTTCGGCGAGGGTGCCGTGTGGCAGGCAACAATGACCGTCGTCAGTCGCCTGTTCGAGTGCGTGAATCACGCCGGCCTTGAGCCGGTGAACCGAATCAGCAGCAATACCCAGCTTCGAGGCAATTCCATCCGCGGTCTTGAACCCGATGCCGGCAATGTCCTTGGCGAGACGGAACGGGTTCTCGCGAACGACAACAACGGCACGCTCGCCGTACTGTTTGTAAATTTTTGCGGCGTGGGCGCTGCCGATGCCGTGGCCTTGCAGGAAGATCATGATGTCGCGGACCGCCTGCTGCTGTATCCACGCTTCCTTGATGCGCCTGGCGCGTTCCGCGCCGATGCCTTCGACTTCGCGGAGTCGGGCGGAGAAACTGTCAATCACCTCGAAGGTCTTTTCGCCGAACTTCTCGACGATGCGCTCCGCGAACTTCTCGCCGATGCCTTTGACCAACCCGCTGCCGAGATACTTCTTGATGCCAACGACCGTTCGCGGCAATACCGATTCAAACTTCACGACGGCAAACTGCCGTCCGAACTGTTTGTGATGAATCCAGTGCCCCTGTGCGCGGACGGACTCGCCGACGTTCAGCGCAGCAAGATTGCCGACAATAGTGACAGGTTCCTGTCGCCCGCGCCCTTCCGGCAACAGGGCGGCGACGGTATAATGGTTTTCCTCGTTGGAATAGACGATGCGTTCAATGCTGCCTGAAATGGTTTCAATCGGCTCGTTCATTGGTCGCATCGCAACTCGGCGATGGCTTCACAGTGCTGTGTCTGCGGGAACATGTCAAACGGCGTCACGCGGTCGAGCCGGTAGCCGTGGGCGAGCAGTTCCTTCAAATCGCGCGCGAGCATCGGCGGGGCGCAGGAGACGTAGAGGATTTGTCGCGGCCTCTGTTTGGCGAGCGTTTTGAGAACCTGTTTGCCGCAGCCGCTGCGCGGCGGGTCGAGAATCAGGCAGGTGTCTTCGAGTTTGCACTGACGCAGCGTGTAAAACAGCAAACGATCCGTCGTGCCGGAATAGAAATCATAATTTGTCAGGCCGAGTCGGGCGGCGTTGGCATTGGCCGCCGTAATGGCCGCTTCGTCCAGTTCCATGCCGTACACATGTGCCGCGAGGTCGGCAAGCAACAGCGCGAACAGGCCGACGCCGCAATAGGCGTCCACCAGCACCTTGCAGCCGCCTTCCGCAAACGCCCGCCGGGCGTGCTGCAAGGCGAGCGCGATGACGCCGCTGTTGACTTGGAAGAACGAGCCAAGCGGCACTTCCAGCCGTTTGCCGAGGAGTTCTTCCTCGATCAACTCTTTCGGGGCAGGCTCTTCGAAGGTGCGGACGTTGCCGGCGGAGTCGCAACGCAACGTCAGGTGCTTGTCCACTGCCAATGGTTCAGAGAGGTGCTTGTTAATCTGGTCACACGCAATCGGACATTGGGTGATCGGAATGATGGAGCGGCCTCGTTGTGTCCAGAAACCCGGTTTGCCGGGGCCGTGGACGACGATTTTGTTGCGGTAGCCGTACGGACAGGGCGAGGCAACGACCGCCTCGATGGGCGGGTCGGTGATCTTGCCGATGCGCTGGAACACGTCTCGAATCTGGGCGCGCTTCAACTCCAGTTGGTGAGCGTAGTCAATGTGTTGGTACTGGCAGCCGGCGCAGTTGGCGTAGTAGGGACAGCGAGAGGCAACTCGGTGTGGGGATGGCGTGATGACACGCACGAGATCAGCAGTGGCGTAGCGCCGTTTGACGGCGATGATCTCGACCTCGACGCGTTCTCCTTCCACCACGAAAGGCACGAAAATCACGAAGTTCTCCACGCGCCCGATGCCGTCGCCGCCGAAGGCGACGGTGGTGATGTCGAGTTCGAGACGCTGGCCCGGTTGAAGTCCATGATTCATCAAGCGAGTTGTAGGCCGACACTGCGTGTCGGCGCAAGGCCGAAAACGCCGCCGCCTCACAGAGGCGGCCTACAACGGCTTTGCCGTCGAATCTGCAAGCCGCTGGCGAGTCCCCAGAACCACGCGACGGTAAAGACGCCGGCACCGATCA